>NZ_SCMX01000024.1 GCF_005503625.1 Cupriavidus sp. 2SB
GCTGGTGGCTGCAGGTGGCGGGCAAGGGCGGCCGCCTGCGCGAGGTCCCGCTGCCGGCGACCCTGATGCGGCAGTTGGCCGAGCACCTGATGACACGGTGCCTGCCCGGTGACCCGCGGCAGGCCGGTGGCGCCGCGTTGCTGGGCGGGGCAACCGATCTGGCCCTCCGTGTGCCGTGGGCCAATCGGCGGACCGTCGATCCGGCCGCGCCGATTGCGGCGAGCACCTTTCATCGACAGATCAAGGCGTTCTTTCGGGGCTGCGCGCAATCCCTCGCGGTCGCGGATCCACCGGCCGCCCGATGCCTGGAGCGCGCCAGTACCCACTGGCTGCGGCATACCCACGCCTCGCATGCGCTTGCCGCCGGGGTGCCGGTCGAGGTCGTGCAGCAGAACCTCGGGCATCGATCGCTGGCCACCACCACGCGCTATGTGCGCACCGAGGCGGCGGCGCGCCGAGCGGCCATGGCGCATTTTTGGGCCGCGCAGTCTACCCAGCGCCCCTGAAGCGGTACCACCGCGCGGACGTCAACGCATGTCGCCCGTCACAACGATGGGAGCGGGCGGCCGTTTAGGGCTCGCAAGATGATGGCATGTGGGGTTTATTGCGGCGCAGCGTTTTCCTGCGGCTCTCCTGCCTGTTTCCGGCGCAATAGTGGTGCCGTGCAGTGGTCCAGGTCGACGCGGCGGCGTCCCTGTGGGCGTGCGTTGGGCACTCCGCATGCTCGTGTGAGATTTCATTGCGCGCCGCATGCCGCGCCTGACAAGGCGTACAAGGTTGTATACGACAGCAGTTTATTTTTTAAAACTATTTGTATCGAAGTTCGGTTTTTGTTTAAAGATTAAAATCGATACAACGAAATTACGTTTTACTGTTACGCACAAAAAATCGCCGGCATGGAAATGCCGGCGATTTTTTCTTGCTATCGCAAAAATGAAGCCTAATCTGAATCGAAATTCTGAACGCCTGTGTCGCCGTCGCGAGCTCCACACTCACGACACCGATTCCGGCATGCGTGCGACTTGGTCGCCAGCTTCTTCTTACTCAACCGTGACAGGCTCAGTATGGAAGACGGTTCGGCCCAGGTCAAGGGAACTTTTTCCCCAAAAAAAGGCGACGTTTACGACGTCGCGACCTGGAAAGGAGCCGCCATCATGCCCAGCGAACACGCTCACCGCTCAGCGACAGATCCTTGGGGCACCCTGCGATGGGTGCCCACGGACTGGGACCGAAGCGCGGCCCCAGCGTCCAGCTATGTTGGCCATTGGTTTTCGCCCACCATGGGTCGGGGTATGTGGCTGCGTGGCCGTCCCGCGCTGGATCTGGTAGGACTCTTCGAGGCTATGGCAGTGCTCGGCCTGATCCAGCGTTATCAGGCGCATCCCGGCCGGATTGAATGGGGCGACACGGTCCACTGCCAGCAATGCCCGGTGACTTTTCTCCTCGAGCGTGTCGAGCGCCCCGACTGTTTGGTCGTGGCGACGCCTCGCCACTGCACTCGGGAGCTGCCGAATCCACTGGTGCTCGATGATGCCGACCAGACGCGCTTGTTCGATCGGATCCAGGTCCGTGCGGCGCAGATCCTGCCTACCGTGCGCAAGGCCATGACGCCTTCGCGCGTTGCGCGACTCGGGACCGATCCCACCTTGCAGCCGCTTGCCGAAACCGTGCGGAAAATTGCCCACGCGCTGCTTCCGTAGCCAATACGGCAAACCACTGACGATGCCACCCCGCAGGGGCGTGCGACAGCGGACATTCACCCCAATAATGGCGCCCGATAACGGCAGCACGCCACCTTCTCGCGTTTGCGGCTAGCGCTCGTGCTCGCATTAGGGGGCGAGATTGAAGCATGTAACGCAGGTACAGCGTCCCTGCATCGGAGACCGTTCATGTCGTCTACCCTCAGTCCCGGTTCCCTCTATCACTACCAGGGTCGGCAATACCAGTTGGAGGCGGTACTGGGCGAGTCCGAGTTGTTGGGGCGAGACCTGGAGTCGGGCGCACGGGCGGTGCATCCGATCGACGCGCATCCCGGATGGGCTCGCCCTGCCACAGGCCGCACGCATCACGCACGACGCGTGGGCGGTGCCGTCCAGCGCAAGGAGACCTTGCGCGTGCACATGTATCTGAAGGGCGTCGCGCAATGCAATGTCGGCTTCTTGCCCAACGCGGACACGCAACGGGCCATTGACCAGATTGCCGCCAAGCTTGAGGATCCGTCGCCGCCATCGAACCATACCCTCTACGATTGGGCCCGAAAGTGGTGGAGATCAGGTGGCGTCTCTGAGGGCATCGCTTCACGTTCGCACGAGCGCGGTGGTAAGGGAGGCAGCCGCTTGCACCCCGCGTGCGAAGCGTTGATCCAGGCCGAAATCGACAAACTGCTCACGCCACGAGACTCCAAACTGCGCCAAGAGTCGATAACCGAAGTGCTGGGACGCATCAACGAGCGGATACGGGCCCATAACGCCGAAGGGTTGGCTCTCGGGGTCGAGGCAGACTGGCCCCTGGTTTCGTCTGCGACCTTTTATCGGCGATATGCGCTACGCCCCGAGTATGACAAGGTCCGCGCCAAGTACGGAAAGGCTTATGCTGATCGCTTGTTTCAAATGTCGCAACACGATCCAGCCACGGATCCTGAGCGCGCATTGCAACTGGGTGAGTTGGATCACACGACGCTGAACGTCATCGTGCGCGACGCGCTGACTGGGGAGCGAATCGGCAGGCCCACACTCACCGCCCTCATATGCGTGACGACGCGGATGGTGCCCGGCTGGCAGATTGGTCTGCGCCCCCCGCGTACCGACGCGGTTCTGCAGACGCTGCGCCACGCCATGCTGGACAAGACCCCAAAGGATGCGGCGGTCATCGCAGAACTTGGCGTCAATCCATGTCAGGGCTTGATCGAGTTCTGGCGCACCGATCGTGCCAGCGAGATGAAAACTCCCGAGGTCGAGAAGGCGTGCGATACCCTGCTGATTGCCTACGAGCTTTGTCCCGCAAGGCGTCCGGAACTCAAGCCCCATATCGAACGGTTCTTCAAGACGGTCAAGGAAACGTTTATAGCTACTCTGCCGGGCGCCACGCTATCGATCCGCATCCGAGGCAAGGAGGTCGAGGTTAAGGACACGGGACTCACGCTGGAAGAGCTCCAGCGTGAGTTCGAGCGGTGGTTGAACCGGGTCTATGCGCAGATGCCGCATGAGGGTCTATACAAGGCGTCGCCGCTCACGGCGTGGCAACGCTGCTGCCGGCTACATCCCCCGCAGCCGGTAGGGGCGGCAGCGGTGATCCACGCAACCCGGCCGACCGATCAATACAGCCTGAGCAAGAGTGGGTTGCGGATGTTTGGCAACCAGCGCTACGCTAGCCGTGAGCTCAATACCTGGCGTCATCAGTATGGGGCGAAACTGAAGGTAGTCGTGCGGGTGGATACCGAGGATATTGGCCATGTCTGGGTCGAACACCCCGGCACTGGACTCGAATACGAAGTATCCAATGTCTGCCCCACCTACGCCAAAGGGGTCACGCTCAAGGCGCACGACCTGGCCCGCAAGTTGAAGCTCTTTCGCAACCGCGATCTGGCGCAGGAGCGTGATGCCAGCAAGGCGCGTGCCGACCTCGCAGCAGTGCTCGCCGACCTGGCAGCCAGCCCGCGCATGCGCGACAGGCAGCGCGCAGCCGCAGCACGGCCTACGTCTCCAAAGGCGCACGACGTTCCGCCCTCCGCCGCGTCTACGCGGACCCCGGGGTCGGACGACGTCCCCTTCGATGCGGCCGATCTCGGCGACGAGTTGCAGACGGTCGACGGATCGACCAGTCTCTACGATGACGATGTGGGGCCACTATGAAGAGACGCGACTATAGTGAGGTCGATGCGGTGAGTCGGGCGATTGACGACGTGATCGTGGCCTACCAGCCTTTCACGGATGTGGTAGAAGCGGTCATCCGCTTTGCGGAGTCGCCCATTCAGCGCGGCTTGAAGATTGTCGGCGAGAGCCGCGTGGGTAAGTCGACGGTGGCCAGTCTGGTCTGTCGGGAACTGAATGCACGCGCGCCCGCAGGTCAAGTATGGGCGTTGGTGATCGAAATTCCCACCAATCCGACGGAGAAGACCATTGTCGAATTGCTCCTCTTTGCCCTGGGGAACGAGCGTGCAGATGGCACCGAGGTCAAGCTGTCCACGCAGTTCATCAAAATCGCCCGGGAATGCGGGCTCAAGCTGGTGTTGATCGACGAGTTCCACCATTTTGTGGAGGGGCGGGCGGGCGTGACGCACCTGGCGCGCGCGGCGAATTCGCTCAAACGTCTCATGAATAGCACGAAGCCAGTCTCTTACGTGGTCGTGGGCCTGCACAAGCTGCTGCGCATCACCGCCACGTGCGAACAACTGCGAGGGCGCCTCACGGCGACCCGAGAGTTGGGGGCGCTCGGCCAGGCGATGCTAGACAACGTGGCAGACGCGAACGTTCGCGACGTGTCGTTCCGGAACTTTCTCAACGTGCTGCGGGCCTTGACGCGGGTGTTGCCGTTTCCGAACGCAAGCGAGTTGTATGGCCCTGAGCTGGGCCGACGTATGCTGTCGGCGGCGCAAGGTCGGCTGGGTTACATCAAACCGTTACTCATCGGTGCTGTCGAGTTGGCTCACCAGCGTGATGAGCGGCTGCTTTCCAGCGAACTGCTCGAGGCGGTATTCACACGCGATATCTGGAGTGATGGCGTCGGCAGCAAGAACCCTTTCAACCCGCACTTTAAATTTGAAGACCAACTCGATGGACCGGGGGAACCGTTTGCGCCGGATGGCGACTGGTGAGGATGCAGCATGCAAGCCGTCAATCTTGTCTATGACTTTCCTGTGCAGCCGGATGAAACCGACAGCAGCTTTCGGCAGCGTGTCCGGGGCGTCCGATCCAGCGCCATATCGATGCCGCCGGGCGAAAGGCACGCAACCAGCTTGGTCGGGGAGGTCGAGTCGCTGAGTGTGGCTTTTCGTGAGCAGATGGGGGGGCAGTGTTGCCCACTATGCCTTGCAGAAAAATCATACTGGCGTGCTGAATGGGAGATTCGTGCTGTACGAGCCTGCCTGTTACATGATTGCTACCTTACGAGTCATTGTTCGGCCTGCGGGCGTCTGCTTGACTGGCATCGGCGCAACGGGCGTTTCAACTGCCTGTGCGGCATGCCGCTGTTCTGCTGCCGTCCAGTGGCCGCGTCTGCCGAGGCACTGGCCTTGACGCGCTTTGTACTGGGTGAGCAACAACCCGCCCGGGAGCTGGTAACGTTGGACCTAGAGGGCCGGTGTCGTTTGGTGCGTGTACTCGGTATGGCGCGGCGCTCGATGCAAGGTGTCGTGCAATCGGGCAGCGGTTTAGTGGGGCTTCAATGGGAAGCTATTGCCGACGCCGCCGGTGCCGTACTTGGTACGGGTATTGATCCTGTCAAGTTCCTGTTCTGTCAATTCGCTACCGCTCTGGATCCCGATGGTGGCGAAACCCACCGTGCGGTGGCATCGGAATTGTTTCGGATCATCGAACGCGAGGTTTCCACTCGACTTGCTCAGCGGGTCCGTCACTGGAGTGCCTATCCCGATGGGTTTGATGATGATGACCGGGTGTACCTTTGCTGGGTGCCGCATATCCTCTGCAGTTACCCGATCGTGAATGAAAAGTTCCTGCGCCGACATCTTGCCATTCCGAGGGAGCAGGCGTGCCACAAGGCGACACGAGTGCCGCTCCGCCAAGTGCTGGATGTACGAGGTCGCTGTATCGAGCGACTGTCAATCCCCATACTACGCGAACGGTGGGGCTTGCCGGCAGTTCAAGTTGCAAAGTTGTTGCGGGCATATGGGGTGCGACGACTGTGGGGGCCTCCTTCATTCTCGGCGGCGGATGTCGAGCACCTGCAGAATCAATTCAAGTGGCACGAAGGCGACGCGCATCCCCAATATTACACATACGACGAGGCGAGAGCGCAGCGAGCTTCGGTTGCACACCTGGACCAGTTATTGTGTAGTGACGGCGCGCGGAGCAGCGCAGATGTAGTCATCTGGCGCTGCGCCGGAAGATGCCAGTTTCTGGTCACACGGGCTGCCATCATGGCGGTCGTAGCGGCGCGCAAGCAGCTACGAGTGGAGCGGTTCACCGTCGTAAGAAGCAAGAAGAAAGATCGACCAGTCGCCTGAGCGTCGGGGATGCTATCGTCGTTCGCCAAAGTGCTCGCAGAGATGCCATTCAACGAGGGCCAGATCGTGAGCCACCTCCAACTGCGACTGGCTAGCGTCAAGAAGGAAGCCGGCATCGCGAACTCGATCGAGGCGAAATGACTGGAAGCACTGTCGGGCGGTCCAGCCGCTATTGCACAACTGGTCAAGGCATCCTAGATCCTGAAAGTGCTTCGAGCATAGGCCGCTGCTGGATGCCTTACAAATCTGCACATGCTCGCGGATTTCGTCCGTTGAGAAGGTCAAAGTTAGCCTCGATAGACGGCAGCCGCAGCACTGCGGGCCGGGAAGAAGCCGACGCAATCTGGCATTTTTTATTTTGAGCCGCATTGAAGTTTGAGTCCGCCGCTATGGAGTCCAATACGGCAATGCTGACGCGCCCGCATTGTCCATGACGATGGCCACGCTTTGCGCCGCTCGAGTAACGGCCACGTAAAAACTCGCTGCAGGGACTGGCTCTAGAGTGGATCCCTGGCGCACGAAGGCTGTGATGCCGGCCGTCGGAACGATGAGCACACGATCAAACGTTGATCCCTTCGCGACCTTGAAGTTCATGAAATCCAAATCGAACTCCTTGCCGGATCCTGCCATGCTCCGCAGGCATTGAGGTGCGAATCGCTCCACGTAAGCCCCCACGTGCTTTTTCATGAGGAGGAATACCCCGTCGTGTTCTGTTTGTACTTCGTTGCGTGACACGGTCGAAGGAAACGCCCAGTTTGCATCGAAAATCGTGTCTGAAAATTCCGCGATCTTCGGGTGGCACCGCCAAGTTTCCACACTTTCAGTGATGGTCAACTTCCCGAGTGTCTCTCTCTCTCGGAACCACTTTACCGCTTCGGCATAGGCATACCGCTTATTTTTGGTACCACGGGGGTTCGTGGCCAGAACTGATTGCCGTATATCGCCGACCATCCGAATCTGAATTGACGAATGCAATAGCGCATCGGCGATCTCCCAGTCATGCGCGCTCAAGTCTTGCACCTCGTCAATCAGTATCTCATCGTACAAGCTCTCCAATCGATGTAGTAAGGCGCCTTTGCTGGCACCTAGCAGTTCGTTGGCGAGGCGCCCGAGTTCACATGCGTAGGCTGCGCCGCTGCGGTCGAGAAATCGCGACAAGCCTTTCGCGTACCTGTCCGGTCGCCCCTCAAAACTGAACCCCAGAACCCGCGCTCCGGGAAACTTGAAGGGGAGAAACGGCTTTGCAAAATGTCGTAACAGGAAGGTGAACCATCCCATGACTTCGATGCCCAGGTGATCGCCCGCTCGTTGCCCGAGCCGGCGTCGGAGTTCCTCCTGATTTGCCTGGGTAAAGGTCAGGACGAGGACGCGGCGCTCCGGAAGAAGCCGTGCGCAATGCTCGACGATACCTTGGGTCTTCCGCGAGCCAGCAACGGCCAGAGTGAGCTGGTTAGCCATGGATGAACGCCGCGGCCTGGCGCATGTACTTGGGTGGCGTAAGCTTGCTCGTTGCGTTGGCGATGCGGAACGCCGTCTCGGTTTTCTCCCGGCTCATCCATTTGTGTAGATCTGCGCTCGCCGTGATGCCAAGTAGGCTGCGCAATGTCGCCTCGCCATTGTGGTGGATGATTTGCGGTTCCAGGGTGTGGCCGTGGGCGACTTCCCCAATGAACAGCTCACGCCTTCCCGGACTGAGCCACGCATCAACGCTTGTGGACAGCTCGGCCGGGTCCGTGCCATCGTTGTCGCGCATGGCGGCCACCGGTTTATCCAGCGCGGCGCAGAATTCAAGGCAGCGCGCCAGCGACAATCCCCGCATGCTGATCACGTCGATGCCCAATTCCATAGGGCGCTTCCCAAACAGGTCCTTGAAGAATCGCTCGAAAACGATCTCGTCGGAGGGCCCTTCCACGAGGACGATCTTCTTGGCCAAGGCCATGCGCAACGTGTCATAGCCGGGAAGGCGCTGAAAATACGAGACGGTTTCGGGATCTAGCGTCGTAATCTTCGACGTCTTGCCGTGTGCCAGGAGCAGAATGGCATCGAGACCAAGGCGGTTCAGAACGAAGGTGCTGTGCGTGGTGATGAACAGCTGCTGATGGTCGCCAGTGAGCGCCTCGATCCGCGAGAGGAGCGTGGTCAGGCTGGTATGGGAAAGGTGATTCTCTGGCTCCTCGATCATGACGAACGCGGCGTGGCCGGCATTGCGGTTCAGGGCCAGCGAGATCTTGATCGCGGCCTGTTGGCCCTGTCCGGACATCGAGAACGGTACATCGTTGACATGGGGGGTCACCACGCCGTCCCAGGCGGTTCGCGCGCTTTGATCCATGGCCAGCGAGATCGGCTGATCGTGCAAGGAGGCGTGGATCGTGCCGATGCGCTTGTTGATCGCGTCCAGCGCCGTGGTCGACATAGTCGCCTTCAGCTCGCGGTAGGCCAGGGACACGGCGGCACGCTCCGGCGGGTCGAGATGGTCGCCAAGGATCTGTCGCAGGTGATAGTCAACGCCGCTCGAGGAGCGAACGGTCCGCGAGTCGATAATGGCCGCCGCCAATTGCCGGGGGCGATTGGTGATGCGCTCGTCGGCGAAGGAGCGCCAGTCAACAAGGTAGAACTCGACCGGCAACAGGGAGGAAGGCTTGGCCATCCACTCGGCCAGCTCGTCCGCATAGTCGGGATTCGGCATGATCCGCAGCGACAGGCCTGGGCAGGCCAGGGTCGGCACGTCGGTATTGATAGCGCCGCAAAGCCGTTGCAACTCGGGCTTGTCCGCGAAGTACAGTTCGATGTGGATCTCGGGAAACCGAGGCCGTTCACCGCGCTCGATCTTGGCAACGAAATCGGCCACCACTCCGGCGTTAAACCAGTGCGGGTTTAGCTCTTCGCTTGCGCTGCGGCCACCGATGCGCCCGGTAAGGGCGAGCGCGATGGCTTCCATCAGTGTCGATTTGCCGGCTTCGTTGCCCCCCACTATCAGATTGAGCTTTGGGTTGGGCGACAGCGTGAAGTCCGTGTAGATACGGTATCCGCGGATCTTGATTTTGGTAATCAACCGACACCCCGCCTCGAAGTTTGTTGGGAGGATTATAGGGCACATGCCGACGGGGTGATCGCCCGTTTGCATGGACACTTGGAGGCAGGCGTGAGCAAGCTGAACCTTTGGCGAACCGACGTCAGGCGCAGTCCATTCAACTCAAAATCACTGCAAGATAAGTCGTCCTATTCTGCTCGCGTGCTGGTGCATAGGGCGCTGGGTTGTGGAGACTGCGCGGCATCGTGTCATCAAGGCCCGGGTGCTCACGGCATTCCTCGGCCCCAGCGCAGTTTCGCTGTGGGTTACCTACGGCCACTTGTGAGTCCACGAGAAGCCACGGCTAATCGATCTTCCCAAATCTGCATCTTTCTTTGATACGACAGTCCCAATGTGGCAAGGATTTGTGAGAATCCTTAGTGAGTTCAGTGATTCATCGATTCGCAATGCCTTGATTTTTATGGGGAACGTGTTGGCGGCGTCTTTGAGAATGGACAGACAATTGTCCATTCTCAGAGTAATGGCCCAAATTCTCAAGGTACCTTGCAACGATTCTCAGAGTTAGTGCTCAAATTTGCGCGCGGCTAGCGTGGCGAGAAGGCTTGGGTGCTGGGTGGTGAGATGCGCATCAATTCGCCATGATGGGGACCGTGCTGCGTCGATGGTTCTTACGGAGAAAGTGTCGGCGGCATCTGGACGCAATCTCACAGTATGTTTTTGCGTCTCATTGTCTTCAGTGTACGTGTTATGTATAATTCCAGCGCACAGACGTAGACGTACCCGATCAACCCAAACAAGGAGGTCATCCATGCTGCCCATGGACGCCAAAAAGAACGCCGACTCCTATTCGTATCCCAATGGGATGCTGAACTCGGGATACGTCGGCGGCGTGCTTCGCAACCCAGATCCTGTCAACGGCATCTGCTATATCCAGCAGACCCGAAACGAGAATCACATGTTGCCGATCGCGTTCGACCCAAAGAAAACGCCGCTTCCTCGCAACATTCAGGAAGGGGACCTGATCTTCGCAATCTGCCACGCTTCGGGTGAGCGCAAGGAAGACCAGCGCATCGTCCACATGAAGAGCATCTCGTTCGAACAGCCGAACACCATGCACCTGGACAAGCGCTTCGCCGATGACCTGCTACGCAAATGGGGTTCGCTCGTCCACGCCGCGGCGAAGGACTCAGGCACCCCGGATTCGATTCGCAAGCTGGAAGAGGAGTTTGGCCGCCCGAGTGATACTCAGGCTCGGCTCGACAGCATAGACTGGCGTGTTCTTGGGCTGAATAAGAACGCTACCAACACCGTCCGGCTCGCCGGCTTCATTCAGGCCAAAAGTCTGGAGCAGAATCGTGTCGGCCCCGATGGCAAGCCCCTGAACGATCGACTGGTCGTCCTGCTTCGCCAGACAAAGGACCCGGACAAGTCGATCGCGATCCGCTGGTACAGCAAGAACCTGCGGCCCTTGGCCGAGAAGCTGCATCGCGGTATCCCTATTTCCGTGAGTGGTGAGTTCCGACTGGACGTGAAGGCCATTGCGCCGCCCGATCCGGACAGCGGCATTGCACCGGTTTCGTCGATTCCATTCATCCAGGCGAAGGATTTCCCTTCCCCTGTCGCACCGGGTTCCGATCTCATTCGGGTCATTCCCAGCTGGGCCGCTGAACTCTTCGAACGCCCCACGCAACGCGAAGTCGAAGCCAGCGCCACGTCATCGGACGCCGAGCGCCAAGCGCTTTTCGCCGCTATTCAACCATCTGCAACCTGACAGGGGGATGTGAGCCGCACGGGCGCCGCGCAACGCGGCGTCCTCTCCGATCGCTCGATCTGAGATGAGCCGCGCTCATTGCTTCGCCTGGCGGCCCAACCCCGTTCCCGTCACTAGCAGGACCTTCCGAGACCTAAATCTGGGTCACCTGGCCCACCAAACTCACTCGCGGACCTCAAGCGCCGCTCACAGGACAGACCAGCCGATGGGCAAACACCTCATCATTGCCGAGAAGCCTTCAGTTGCAAAAGATATCGCCCTCTCCCTGGGAGGGTTCGGGCGCGTTGAGAACTGGCTGGAGAGCCCCGAGGCCGTCATTACGGCCGCGCAAGGCCATCTCGTCGAGGTGTTCTCAAGCGAGATGGCGACGTCAGGAAAGAGCCTAGAGACGTTGCCGGTGATTCCATCGAAGTTCGAGCTCCGCGTCATCGAACTAGCGAACAAGCCGCAAGCCTTTCAGCAGATCAAGCGTTTGATGGCTCGCAACGATATTGACCGCATCGTCAATGCTTGTGATTCCGGGAGAGAAGGAGAGCTGATCTTCCGCCTCATTTACGACCTGGCCGAATGCAAGAAGCCCGTCATGCGCATGTGGTTCAACTCGATGACGAGCGAAGCAATTCGAGACGCCTACCGAGGGATGCTGCCAGCCTCTCGGTTCGATGCCCTGGCGGACGCCGCCTACTGCCGGACTGAGGGCGACTACCTGGTCGGGATCAACGGCTCGCGAGGTGTTACCCGCCTGTACGAGCGTCAGACGTCGAAAGCCGAGATCCGTTCGGTCGGGCGGGTCCAGACACCGACGGGCGCGCTTGTATACGATCGCGAGGTGGCGATCCGGACCTTTAAAGCGAAGGACTACTGGGAAGTGCACGGACAGTTCCGTGTCGCAGCCGGCAGCTACATCGGAAAATGGATCGCACCGGAGCGTGAAATCCCGCCTGACGCGCCGGAAGGCGGCTCAGATGGCCAGGCCGAGCTCGACCACCAGTATCGGCTTTTTGAGAAGGGCAGGGCAGAAGCAATCCTCACTCGCTGCACCGGCGTTGCCCCGTCCGTCGTAAAGCAAGAATCGAAGCCGGCGACCAAAGGCTCCCCGAAACTCTATGACCTGACCCTGCTTCAGCGCGAGGCAAACAAGAAACTCGGGTTGACTTCGAAGCAGACGGACACTATCGCGCAGGCCCTGTACGAGAAACACAAGGTCACGACCTATCCCCGAACAGATTCCTGCTTCTTGCCAGAGGACTACATAGCTAAGGCCACATCTGTCATTGGGGCCCTGGTAGAGACGCCATACCGTGACCATGCTACTCGCATCCTCTCGAACGGTTGGGTCAAGCCTGACAAGCGAATCTTCGACAACTCGAAGATCAGCGATCACTTCGCGATCATCCCGACCGGCAAGATCCCTGAAGGGCTCTCCCCCGATGAAGAGAAGGTCTATGACCTTGTCGTGAAGCGATTCTTGAGCGTCTTCCACCCAGCGGCTCAGTACGAAGTAACGACGCGGCTTACGATTGTCGCTGGCCAGCACTTCAAGTCCAGTGGCCGCGTTCTGGTCCATCCAGGTTGGCTCGCCGTCTACGGCACCCAGATCCAAGATGATGACACGAAGATCCCGGCATTGACAAAGTATGTCCCAGGTGAGTCCGTGTCAACCGAGGGCATGGAGCTGAAGACTCTCAAGACGAAGCCTCCTGTGCGCTATACCGAAGACACACTTCTCGGTGCTATGGAAGGCGCCGGAAAACTCGTTGACGACGAGGAACTCCGGGAGGCCATGAAGGAGCGCGGGCTGGGAGCGCCATCAACACGCTCCGCCATTATTGAGGGGCTTCTTGCGACCAGGGATGGCCGCGATCGGCCAATGGAGCCCTATCTCCGACGAGACGGGAAGACCCTTGTGCCGAGCCAGAAGCTAATGAGCTTGATCGCATTCCTGCGAGAGAATGGCCTCGACCGCCTCACGTCGCCGGCTTTGACTGGCGAATGGGAACACAAGCTTCGCCTGATGGAACGAGGCGAGTACCTGCGGCCGGCCTTCAATTCGGAGATCTCCGAATTCACACGCCATATCATCAAAGCCATCAGAGAGCAGGCCGCTCAGGTTGTAGTGAAAAAGCTCAATGGAAAGTGTCCGAACTGTGGTGGCGAAATTTCGGTTGGCGCCCGATCGTTCGACTGCGAGTCTGGCTGCGGACTCCGGTTCTGGCGTGAGATCGCCGGACGCCCCTTGAAGCCTCAGGAGGTTGAAGCTCTTCTTGCCAAAGGGACGGTCGAAAACCTCTCGGGGTTCGTCAGCTCCAGCAAGAAGCGCTTCACGGCGGGGCTAACGCTCACGGAGGACTTCAAACTGAAGTTTGTGTTCGATGAGACCGCGCAGTCAAAGGACGCGTCCGGAGCGCCGGTGCATTGTCCCTCGTGCGAAAGACTGATGCGCAGGTTCAAAGGAGCAAACGGTTTCTTCTGGTCATGCACAGATCGTGAGAACTGCAAGACAACCTTAGACGACAAGGCAGGCAACCCAGTGGCCAATGCCGCTGCCCGGCCGTGTCCAAAGTGCGGTCACGACATGAACCGCATTCCCTGGCAGAAGCGCCATTTCTGGGCTTGCTCAGATCGGGAGCAATGCAAGCACACCATGGACGACAAGGATGGTGTCCCGGTGGAGAAGGCACAGTCGTTTCCTTGCCCTAACTGTTCGAAGCCCATGTATCGCCGCCAGCGCCGCAACCAGAAAGGTCATTTCTGGGGATGCAGTGGTTACCAGAAAGACGGTAGCGGCTGCAGCTGCATGCTCGAAGACAGAGACGGGAAACCGGTCCCAAAGGCCACCGCTCGGGGTATCCAAGACGATAGGACATTCCTGTGAACTCAAAGAACCGGATCTTTCGTGCTGCTGTGCTCGTCTTCGGCTTCTGGTGGATGGTCTTCACCCTCTTGGAGTTTGGTGGCGCCCCGTTAGAAGTCATCAGAAACTGGGGATACGTTTCCTACTCTTTTGGGTACTGGTTCGCTGGCTCAATTGGCGGCCTGGCTCTCGGGATCTGGCTCATCTGGTTTGAGCGGGTCCAGGCGGTGAACCGCCTATTCAAAGGCATGGGAGGAAACGCTATCAATGGCATCCAGTCAACGCTCGGACTGGTCCCAATGCTCGCCCCCCCGTCAGCACGCATCGATAGCGAATCCAAGCGGCTCCCAATGCAAAGCAAGGCGGTGAAGGATTGGCTGGAGCTCGCCAAGACCAATCATCCTCAGCATGCGGCATTCTTCCTTGCAGTGTGGGATATCTACTCCGCAAACAAGGAGCATCCCGCTACGCATAGGAAGGGTGGCCACGCGAACCGGAAACTCTGGCAGCACTGTCTAGCCGTTACCGAGACTGCCTTCGTAGAGAGCTCGACATGGAAATACGATGGCGTGTACGTGAAAAAGCGCGGTAAGGCTAAGATACTGCTTCTCAGCAAGCGCAATCCCGAGTACGAGTTCGACGCAGCGGACCCACTTATCCCCATCATTGCGCTTGCGCATGATTTCGGGAAGCTCGAGGCATATAAGATTGGGGACGATGGCCAGATCGTTACTTTGGAGGAAGGGTCGAGCACCGATCACGACGACGATCGCGTGTTTCACGATTCCCTTGGCGCCCGGATGCTCGCGCGACTTCCCGAGTACTGGCAGCTTCCCCCACGAGACCGCCGAGCCATTAACTTTGTGATTGGCCATTACCACCACCCCAGCGCCTTCCCCGTTGATGCGAACGGCTTCGCCCTTGACGATCGCATGTCCGCGCTGATGGAGTTCCTGATCTACGTCGACAAGAAGACGGGTATGCAGGAAAGTGGCCGCGACCTGCTCGAAGAGGACGACGAGATTACCGAGGAGCAATCGGAGTCGATCTACAAGGCCTTTGTCGAGGTCATCACCCAGTTTGGCCGCGTGAATGGCACCGGCAATAAGAGCACCGACGCCAGTTTGAAGATCGCCCAAAAGCACGACGGCTTGATCGTCGTGAAGGAGCTTGAGTTGCGTCGACTCATCTTGGCGAAGCTGGGCATATCGCTGGACGACAGTGACTCGCGCTACCGGGTAACCATGAGCCTGCTGTACACCTTGGGCGAGAAGGGGCTTCTGTATGACAAGCACAATGGAATTGACTTCTCGCGCTACCACCCCATGCATTCGGTGTCGTTCCGCAGCAGCAAGAACGGTCAGCATATCGCTACGTGGGAACCCGTCATCATCTTCCGACCGCTGACGAAGACGCAGGAGTTCGCAGAACTTGGTGGTCTGCCAAACTTTGGCTCACGAATGGTGATCAACAAGCCCATCTACACGCACAACCCTGGTATTCGCGATGCTGAGGCATTGCGCGAGCTGGTGCGGCGTGCGTTTGGCGAAGATGTGGCCCGCAACATCTACATATCGGGCCGCCAGGAAACTAAAACGGAAACAAGGGTTCGAGAACAGAAGGTCGAAACGGCAGGCGGCGAACCTGAAGGACTCGAACCGATGGCGCCAACAAGCCTTGCGGCAGTTCCGGCAGAATCCTCCTCTGCAGCCCTCAAGCCGTCAATGGCGGAGCAAGAGCTGGCACCTGCCGGGCGGTCTCGCGTCATCACGGAGAATCAGTCGCCGCCAGCTCCAACGGAGCCGCTTAGGAACGATGCGGCAACAGAACATGTGGATGCGGACGATATCCCGTCGCTCGAGGACACTGCCGCGCTCGAAGGCGCGATCGCATGCCCGGAGATTGGTGGAAGCGCGGACGAAGCTGATCCTTTCAGCGGGTTGCTACCTTCCTCACCAGGCGCCGGAAACAATGGTGACGCTTCCGTATTTGATGGCAACGACTTTGCCGACTTTCCGGCGGCGCCAAAACCGGCCGCGGACAACGAGAGTGCGGCGCCTGGTCAACCCATGCCTGAAGGCGATGAGCGGCCCATCATCGCTGACAGACCCGGTGTCGCGATTCCCGACAAGGATCGACCGAATGCCATGAAACGCCGCACCACCGAGGAAACCAAAGAAGCCCTTGCCGCTTTCGATAACTTCGCACCACCGACGTTCGCCGCACGAACGTCAAAGCGTGCAGCCCGCCGAGAAAATTCGGAAGACGCGCTGACGACCATGCTCGCGCTTATTGGAAGCAGCAAGCTGCCCGTGTGCGGGCGGATGAACGGATACGCCTACGTCTTGGTTTCGGACGTCGCGGACGTCGCACCTACCATCGATCTCGAGCAACTTGTCAAAGCGCGCGGACTGCCCACCGCCGAGCCGGCCGCTGGCAAGAAAATGGTTGGAATTCCGGAGTAGCAGATGGATCTCGAGAAGCCAACCAACGCTCGCGAGCAGATGCCTTCGGTTACCGAGTTCATCGATTCCCTGCGGAAGACATTCGGCAAGGAAGAGATCGACGCGTCGATCAAAACGGGGCTTCGTAACGGATCGTTCTTTGCCATCGAGAATGGCTACGTCGTCGGCACGCCTCCCCCGCATGCCTTGCTCGAGTACGAACGACGCCAGAAGGCCGCGGAGCGGCAGGTTCATTCGGACGAGAGCTCCCACAACCCCACGAATAGCGGGGCGTTGGTGCGTCCCCAACAATCGATTTAGACTATTTAGGCGTGTGCGTACGTGTTATGCTTCGCGCAGATGACGCAAAGTGGACATGCGGCATCCGGCAGGAGGCGGCCCCCTCCCATACGGGGGTGTTGGAGTCATGACGGGAGGCCGTTATCACATCTGCCAAATTCAGCATAAATGGGAAGAAGTCGGTTCATATAACAACAGGAGAAGTCGTCGCTATGCGCATTCAGCGTACTTTGTCAAACAAGAAAGGGGCTCTGGCACTGGCCGTCTTGGTCGCTGCCCTCGCAGGTTGTGGTGGTGGTGATGGCGCGGAAACGCCTCAGGCCCAGGCCAACCCGCAGTTTCCCAACTCACCGGCGACCGGCACACCGGAGTCACCGACCACGCCGGTCACGCCGGGCAAACCCACCAGCCTGGTGGCGCCGTCCTGCCTGAACTGCGGCGCGGTTGACTCGAGTACGTACGCCGGCACCGGCGTCGGCGTGTGGCAGGCCACGAATGCCACCTCAGCTGCCGCCGATGTGCCCGTCAGCATTGATGGCCTAACCGGTCAGGACGTGACGCTTGTCTTCACGAACGAGAGCGGCGTCGCGCAGCCCATGCCTGCGATTTCGCTGACGGCCTCCCGCTTCCCGTCGGTCGCAGCAAGCCAGCTGCGTTGGCAAGACCCCGCCACCGATGCCAAGCAACGCATCGGCGAGTTCAACCGAAACGGCTGGGCAGCCCTTGCCGGTAGCCAAGGCACCGGACCGCGATACTCGATGTCCAGCGGGCCGAGCAAGTCCGTTGTGAATGACACGCGCGACTGGTTTAACGAGGACAACTCGGTCCGATCAACAACCTTGGTTCGCCAGGCAACGACGACCGACGGTGTCACGGTGAACTTCTGGGTGGAGAACTCCGAGAACGGCCCGACGAAAGTGAGTTCAGCGATCATCGACCAGCTCGCCGACCGCTTTGCATCTGCCGGCAAGGTCTACGACATGCTGAAGGATGTCGGCGGCCCGCTGTGGGGCTCGCACAACTACTCGAACCTTATTTCGGGCACTGGCCAGCCGATCGATATCGTCATTCTGAACTTCGATCACAACAACGCCCCGTACGGGATGACAGGCTACTTCTACGCGCGAAATGCCATTGCTAAGAGCGCGTCGAACCCGTACAGCAACGAATCCCTGTCGCTGTATCTGGACTCGGAAACGCTGTACCTAGACGGAGCCACCGGCCTGACGGAAGTGGTGATGACGATGGCGCATGAAGGCACCCATGCTCAGAATTTCTATCGGCGTGGCGTTCTCGGCGGCGTGCAGTATATGTTCGCGACTTGGCTGGAAGAAGCCACTGCGATGATGATGGAAGACTTCGCCAGCGCAACGCTCGATCCCGGCCACAACCCCATCCGAGACGTTCGCTTCTATGACTACGTCAAGTACAAGGGCGGCAGCTACAACTGCAGCCTGCTGGACTGGACGCCGTTCAGCGCATCGTGCGATAGCTACTCCGTGTCTGGCTCGTTCGGCGGGTTCTTGAATCGCCAACTTGGCTTACGCCTTTACAAGTCCTTGCTGGGGAACATGAGTTCGACGAATTCGGTCGACGTGCTGGATACCGTCATCAAGACGAATTTCCCCGGCACGAGCTTCGTGGGGCAATTCCGCCGATTCTCGGCAACGGCGGGAGCGTTGATTCCTGCAGCGACGAGCCCCAACGGCTTTGGTTTCCCGGCTCGCTCCGACAACGGGTACAACATTCCGGCCATCGATCCGACGGCCTACGCGCCGTACCGGACGCTCACTCAGACGGTGCCCACCACGCTCCAGGCATATGCGAGCCTGCCCGTCGTGCGGCAAGCTGTGAAGGGTCGATACACCGAGACGGTTAAAGTACCGGCCGGCACGACTCTTGCCGTTGTGATCCATTAATAGCAGGAAGCCTTAGCAGCTAGCGACTGGCGTTCAGAAGTCGAAAGGCCCCACGACCTCACGGTTCGTGGGGCCTTTGTGCTTCAGGGGGGAAGTTTCGGCGCTTCAACGCATTCCCCTCGTACAGCGAGGAACCACGTCATGCCGCTGCGTTCACCACAACGTTCCGCTGGCTCCTACCACCTCTAATCCGGCGCAGGATGCGCTCCAGTCCGCGACATACTTTGCCCCAAAGGTATGACCCGACGATCAGTCCCACAAGGAGGCTGTAAACTCCCTTGGCGTGCCTTCCGCCTATGATCGTCGATCAACCACTGGTGGAACTCCCAACCTACTCCCAAGCGCAGCCAAAGGAAAGTTCCGAGCACGAAAACAAGCTCTGCTTGCGATGCATGGACACGACAACACCGGGACATCCTGTAACGCGTATACTCAAAAAAGGCCTTGAAAACGCGCGTCATCATGGCAATATCACGGGCAGTGTCGCGCCCGAGCAGATCGCCAGTGCGTTGGCACGCTAAACCTCTGAGACTACGAACCGAAAATGGCTACCAAAGCTAAGACGACTGCCAAGGCCGCTGCGAAGCCGGCCGCCAAGCCTGCGGCCAAGAAGGCTGCTGTGAAGACTCCTGCGAAGGCAGCACCGAAGGCCGCCGCTGCGGCACCGGTGGTCAAGCCGCTAAAGGAGACGTTTAACAAGTCGAGTCTGCTCGCCCACCTGATCGCCCAGACTGAACTGGACAAGAAGACCGTGCAGACTGTGCTGGCTCATCTCGAGAACACCATCGTGAGCGCCATCCACAAAAAGGGCGCTGGGGAGTTCACTTTGCCGG
The DNA here is from genome assembly GCF_005503625.1 of Cupriavidus sp. 2SB. Classification (GTDB taxonomy): domain Bacteria; phylum Pseudomonadota; class Gammaproteobacteria; order Burkholderiales; family Burkholderiaceae; genus Cupriavidus. Next base: position 19,334 of record NZ_SCMX01000024.1, read on the forward strand.
GCCTGTTCAAGGTGGCCGCTATCCAGGTTCCTGCCACGAAAAAGCGTTTCGGAAAGAATCCCTTCACTGGTGTAGACCAATGGTTCGCCGCCAAGCCGGCATCGGTCAAGGTGAAGGTGCGTCCGCTGAAGAAGCTCAAGGACGCCGCAGCCTAATCACAGGCAGCACGTTCAGAACAGGGCGACCGATGGTCGCCCTTTTTCGCTTTTGTGGAGGCCGTGTTTCCACCAGCCTTTCCAGATTGGCTTTAGGAGCCAGGGGCTCCAAACATCTTGCGCACCATCGGTCCGACGCCGTCGGCAGCTTCCAATCGGATCATCTGCTGCCCGCCTCCCGCCCAGGATCTCACACGCCGTTCCGTCGTATCGACGACATCAACAACCCGCCCCCTGAGCACTTGCCGTAGCACGCCGGAGCGACAGTAGATTGTCGCTCCCACCAACTGCAGTCCGGCTGGACCACAACCTGCGGCGGGCCCGGGTAGACAACGTCAGGTTCGGATTGATCATCCCATCCCAGTAGAGCACGGCGATCGCGCAGCTCCCGTGCGACGCGACGGGCTGATGGTCGTGGCTCGGTGAAAAGGAGATTGAGGGAAAAGCTGTCCCAGATTCGGCTCGCGAGAATGATCCAGGGTGCCCGGCATGAATGGATTCACTAATCCTTGAGGCGGGAGTACGCTGGCGTCACCGAATAGCCGTGCCATCCCAGGCACACACGGACAATGCGGCCTCTGCGGTAGCTCGCACGGTCTCCTGTCCGGGCCTGCCCAGCGTGAGCCCGAGCTTGCTGGCTCACTGCATAGCCGAATAGAGCCACCAGATATTGACGTGTGCCCCGGAGGCAGGCGGCGTCTTCTTCTGCCAGGTCAGGTGTGGCGTCGACGAGAGCAGGCGAAATTCTTTGTGGATGGGGACAGGGAGCATGAAGAACGATCGGCCGTGCAGCGGCACGGCCATCCTCCCTGAATTCCCAGCGGGCAAGCCACTCAGCCCTTGCGGGCCCGGCAACGCTTCATCTAGGAGATCTGGGCGAGCCTGCTCCGGCTGCTGACCTCGACTTTTTACGATCGCAGAAGCCCTGACCTGACGTGTTGCTTCGGGGGAACTCTCAGGGAAGCGCCGCGCATGTTCCATGACCTCTCTATATATATAGGGCGTGAAATCGCCCACGGGCGCACCACTGACGTGGTGCGCGCGGGGTTTATTACGGCCGCTCGCATTTTGACGTTTGGCTCAGGGCGCGGCACGATCACTGCACTCGGTCGGGCTGATCCTGCCGACGCACTATTTAAGGCAAGTCAACATGGTTAATCCAATTTACCCACACACATCGCTGGACGCGATGCAACTCATCACCTTCAAGTACGCCAACGGCTCCAGCATGATGGCCGAGCTGCTGCCCCAGCCGCGGGTCGGCGGCGCCACGATCACACGGGTCGATGTCCAGATCATCAGCGCCCGCTGGTCCAACGTCGTTCAGCACTCGCTGCCGACGCTGGTGCAGGCCGGAACCCGGGCGTTTCTCGACGCCCAGAAAGATGCTGCGCAGCAGAGCACGACTCACATCGCCGAGATCCTTGTCACGGGCGAGGAATTCCTCACCAAGCATGACATGCTGCAGATCTCGGGCAACCTGCCGGTGACAGTCGTCTGACGAGGGCCACGCTCTACTGGGAAAAAGCTGGCCGGCGTCAGCCGGTTTTTTTTCGGGCGTCGCACGCCGCCCGGCACTGGGCTCATACCGGCCCCGAACTGGAAAGCGACATGGAAACCACTAGCAGCCCCATGCGTTGGCCGTTTTTCTTGGTACGTACAAGTCGCCAGAAAATGCATTATAAGGCATTTATGCTTGTTTTTGATGCTTTTACACTGTGCATGATAACCGTACTTATCAAGCACACGGAAAATAAGGTACGGGTCACCTAGCACTCAGCACACGCCCCCGCCTATAATGTGACCCATTCGCGTGTGTACCGCGCTGGCGCTGGGCCGGCGGGCCGCACGGCTATTCCTGACAGGGGTCCCCATGGCTGAAGTCGCCACCTCCGTGCTTGTGCAACGCCCGCCGCTGGCGGACATCAAGGTACCGTTCGAAGGCGACCTACTAGAGCGCGGGCCGGTCGCTCATCGGCTGACCGCCTACTTGCAGCGCCTTCAGGTGGGGGCCGTGATCGCGATCGACGCGCCCTGGGGTGAAGGCAAGACCTGGTTCGGCCGGCACTGGGCCAAGAAGCTGGAGAACGATGGCCACCGCCTGGCGTTCATCGATGCCTTTGGGCAGGACTACGCGGAAGATGCCTTCATGGTGTTGTCGGCGGCGGTCCTCAAGCTTTGTGCCGAAGACGCCACAACGGTCGAGGAGGTCAAGCGCCGCGCCGGCGAAGTCATGCGCGCGTTGCTGCCGGTCGCAACGAAGGCGGCCATCCATCTCGCCGCCACCGCCCTCGGCGCCGGGGCGATGGTGACCGCACTCAACCAGGTAGCCGGCCTGAGCGTCGACGGTGATGAATTCGCGGCGGTCGCCAAGCAGGCCGGCGGCAAGGCTGGCGACGTGACCGCCGAGTGGGTGAAACGTCGTCTCGGTCAATGGGAGGCCGAGCAGAGGAGCGTGGAAGGGTTCCGTCAGATCCTCGCGGAGTTTGCCCAGCGGACATTCAAGGAGACGGGCAAGCCCGTCGTCGTCGTCGTGGACGAACTCGACCGCTGTCGACCCGCCTTCGCTGTAGCGCTGCTGGAGCGCATTAAGCATTTCTTCGACGTGCCGCACCTGGTGTTTGTCCTGCTGATGAACCGCGATCAACTGGAAAAGGCCATCCGTGGCGTGTACGGAGCCGAGACCGACGCCACGGCCTATCTGGGCAAATTCCTGCACCTGTCGTTGCGTCTGCCCAAGGTACAGGAGCGCGACTTAAACACGGATCACCCAACGCGCCGATTTGTCAGGTCGGTCGCGGCCGATCTTGGTCTTCGAGACGGGGACTTTGTGGCTTACTTCGCGGCGACTGCGGTCCTATTCAATCTGTCCCTGCGCGAGATCGAGCGCGGCTGCACCCTCTTTGCACTCACCGACGGTAGACAGGAGGCGCTGCGACCCTATCTGATCGCGCTCAAACTCAAGCGCCCCGACCTTTATCACGGCTTAAAAGATCCTCTTGGCGCAGATGGAGCGCATCGCGAATGCTCCGCATTCTTAGATGAAGAATTGGCCAGGCTGGTCCGGGAATTGAGCAGGCAGTGGCAGAAACCCGTGGCGCGGCATGACTTGGGCTTTCTCGGGTCGTATTTAGATGGCCTGCTTTGCTTTCACGGCATTTTCGTGGGACGTCGTGGTGCCATGACGGAGGAGGATTCCCGAAAGGCCAACGAGGCCATGCACGGCATTTTCGGCCCACGTGAGCCGGAGCGCGCGTTCGCCCGGGCATTGAGCGCCATCGACCTGGACGTCCAGTAACTTGCGACGACTCCCGTCCGACGCAAACCACCACCACAACCCATGGCCTTCCGCGACCCTCAAACGTTGCAGCAACTGACCCGCGCTCACTTTCACGCCGCCGCCGACGCGTGGCGGGCGGGGCGGCGAGCGGCCTCGCTCCGACCCACTACCGACTGGAACGTGGAAATCAACGGGGGATGGTACCCCACCAAGGCGATCACCGGCGTCGCCCATGAACTGGCGGGCTTTGGCGAATTGACTCGCGAAACGCTCGCCGGGGATGCCGCCCGCCGCCGGTTGAAGGCGCTCGGCTTCGAGCTTGATCGCCGCCTGTCGAAGCGGGCCGTGAAAGCTGCGCACGTCGAAGCCGCCGCCCGCGACCTGCTTGCCGCCGGCCAGACCGAAGCCTTCGATTTCCGCGGCAACCGGTGGCTCGTGCAGGTTGGAGATCACTGGTACGGATACCGGAATCTGGTGCGCCGGGCCGCTCATTGGGCCGGGCTGCCGGAGATCCGTGATACGAACCTCACCGAACCACAGGGTGGCCTCTGGCGCGATCGGCTGCGCGAGCTGGGCTTTCGCCTCAGCGTGGAGGAGCGCGAAGGGCCTGCGATCGCGCCCCGCGCTGAAGCCACCGCCGAAGACCTGACAGTGGACGCCGTGCGCGCCGGCGCCGCGGCCTGGGATGCCAAGGACGCCGCATTCCAGCAGGCGCATGCCTCCACGGGCTACAACGTCTGGATCGACGGCGAGCCCTATCCGCCCAAGGCGATCGGGCTGCTGGCCGCCGAATCGCTGGGCCTGGCGCCGCCCACCGGATACGGCTACGGCACCATGAACGGGCCGTGGTATCAGAAGCTGGCTGCGCTCGGATTTCCGGTCCTGCGCAAGGGCGAGACGCCGGCTGGCGACGGGGATCGGGAAAGCCGAGCCGCCGCGGACGTCGAAGCGGTCAAGGCTGACCGGGCGCTGGACGCCACCACAAAGCAGCGCCTGGTAGACGCACGCTTGGGCCAAGGACGCTTTCGCAGCCAGCTTGAGGGCCATTGGGATGCAGCGTGCGCCGTGACGGGCGTGCGGGTCCGCGCGGTGCTGCGAGCCAGCCACATCCAGCCGTGGGCCACCAGCAACAATGACGACCGCCTGGACCCACACAACGGCCTGCTGCTGGTGGCCAACCTCGATGCGCTGTTCGACCGTGGACTGATCAGCTTCGCAGACGACGGCACGTTGCTGGTCGGCAAGGGACTGCCAGACGATGCCGTGCGCGAGCTCGGCCTGGGTCAGCTGCGCCTGCGGGATGACGCCAAGGGGGATGCTGCCCGGCGTGCCGCATTCTTGGCCGTGCACCGGGCCAAGTACCGCTACGACGATGCCGCATCAGCCTGAACCGGCCATGGGCACCGCCGCCATCGAGGACCTGGAAACAGCCCCGTCCAAGCGAAGCCCGCGCCGGCGGCGGCGCTCCGTCACGCGTCGGCAGCTGCATCGCGGGCATTTCGGATTCCTGCGGGCCATCATTCAGGGGCTGCACGCACGGGCCATGTGGGAACGGTACCTGATGGAAGAGGGCGAAATCGAGGCCGATCAGGAACTGCTCGCACGCTCCCCGGAGGTTGAGGAGGCCGACTGCGACACCGATCCCGCCGCGCACGCCTTCGCCGCCCATCCCAAGGTCCGCCGGGTCACGGCGTGGCTGCGCAGCGAGCTCGTCGCCGCCGCGACCCGGGCCCAGCGCCCCGGTACCGCTCGCCGCCTGAAGCTGGAGGCCAAGGACCTCCGGAGGCTCGGCCAGAAGGGGCTGGGCCTGCCGTCGCTCGAGGAGTTTGTGGCCGAGACCGGCATGGACGGCTTTGGCGAGTCCGAGCAGCTGGCCGCCTACGAGGAGCGCTACGGCAACGCCCTGAAGCGGGAGTCCAAGCGTGCCCGGATGATGCGTCGCCAGCTCGAGGCCATCGACTGGCTCGAGGAACGGTACGCCCAGCCCGTCCTCACGGGCGACGCCTGCCGCGCGTGGCTGGCGGAACCCCTCGCGGAGCGGCTGGAGGCGGCCGGCGTCCGGACGCTGGAAGATCTGCTCGATCGCATCGACGGCCTGGGCGCCGCCTGGGCGCGCGGCCTGCCGGCGATCGGCGCCGGCAAGGCGAGGGCAATCGAAGCTTTCCTGGCCACCCACGCGGAGACGCTGCGCCGGTCGGTCGGCAACCACGTGACCGTCCCGCGCCGCAAGCGCTACGCGCACGAGTTAGCCATGGTCGTCCCCCGCGGCAAGGAAAACGCTCTGGTCCCGCTCGACAAGCTTGTGCTGCCCGCCCATCTGGACGGTCGGGACGGCGCCTACCGCCTGCCGCAGGCCCGCTGCCTAATCAACGCCCACAACGACTACGAGGCGGTGCTGTCCTGGCTGCGCTCCAAACCCGGCCTGGCGCCGGACCAGATCTTGGGCCTGCGGGAAAAGCGCAAGGATGTCGGCACGGGGCAGGGGCCTTATGACTGGCTGCACTACCTGTCAAACACCCAGCGCGCGTACCGGAAGGAAGCGGAGCGCTTCCTGCTGTGGTCGATGCTGGCCAGGGGAAAGCCCTTGTCCTCCATGGACACGGATGACTGCATGGCGTACCGGGACTTTCTGGCCGACCCGCCGGAGGAATGGTGCGGCCCGCGCTCGCGGGAGCGTTGGACACCCCTCTGGCGGCCCTTCGAGGGACCGTTGAATCCCCGCGCCCAGGGCTATGCGATCGGCGTCCTAGCCAACCTGTATGCCTACCTCAACGCCAAGAACTACCTGGCCGGCAACCCGTGGCAGGGCATCCACGTGCCGACCAGCGCCAAACCGGAGCTGGACGTAGGCCGAAGCCTGACCGAGGACCAGTGGACCTTTGTCAAAGGATGTCTCGCTCGCCTGCCGGCTACGTCCATCCATCGGCGGCTGCAGGTTGCCTTGCCGCTGCTGTACTCGACCGGCCTGCGCCTGTCGGAGGTGGTCGCCGCCAGAACAGACGACCTGGAGTGGGTCTGCCTGGCCCAGCCCGGTACCGGCGATCGAGAGGAGGGCTGGTGGCTCAGCGTGATCGGCAAGGGGAACAAGCTGCGCCGCGTTCCGGTACCGGATGCCACGGTCGAGACGTTGGGCAAATACTTGGAATCCCGGGGGTTCGACCCTGATCCAGCCCGGTGCCGCGGTGTGGCGCTGCTGGGCCACGCAACCGACCAAGCGGAACGGGCAGGGGGGTGGGCCAAGGTAGACACGGCCCCCGCCGAGGCGGGATTGGCGGCGACCACGTTGTACCGGCAGATCAAGCGGTTCTTCCAGGCGTGTGCACTGGAGCTGGAAGCGGTCGACCCCCGGGGCGCCACCCGCCTGGCCGCGGCCAGCACACATTGGATGCGACACACCCATATTTCCCATGCGCTGGCTGCCGGCGCACCACTCGAGACAGTCAAGCAGAACGCGGGCCACGCTTCGCTCGATACCACCACCCGGTACGTCACTACCGAGGATGCGCGGCGTATGGCGGCAATGAAACGCTTCTTTGAAGGAGACAATGCATGACCCTGCTCCTGAACAACCAGCAGATGCGGTTCCTCCAGGCCATGGATGACGTCGGTGTGAAGTATCTGGTGATTGGCGGCTGGGCGTTGCGAGCTCACGGCGTCAATCGTCGAACCCATGACCTCGACGTGTGGGTGAGTCGATCAGGTGACAATCCAGAGCGGATTCACAAAGTTTTATGCGGCATGTGCGGGCCAGGTGCAGATCGTTTCCTGGGGCCGCTACACGAACCTTTGAAACGGCTGGCGATGCCTGACGCGGCAAATCCTGAGATCGACATCCTGACTTCCATCGGCGAGCTGGATTTCGATGCTGTCTACGCCGCAAGCAATATGGCAAACATCGGGACTATGCCGCTCCGCGTACCCAGTGCCGCCGATCTATTGCGAACGAAACAAGTCGCAATTGCCTCGACGCAGGAGCGTATCGACAAAGCTGAATGGCATGGGCAAGAGCTCCACCAGGCCGAACTGCAGATGGCGAAGGACCAGGCTGATATCAATCTCTTGCAACATAAGCTATAAGTTCGCCACCTCGACAACGTGAACGGTCATCCGTGTCCAGCACGCTAGAGCTTCCCCACCTCGAATAGGTAGATGGGATCGCGCACGGGCTTAGGCAAGCCGTTTACTTAGCGTGGAACCTTGCGAGGAAACCGGCTAGGATTGACCTTCTTTAACTACAGGGAAACCTATGAAATACGAATACACCTTTATGGACATGACCCACGCTGTCGAGGGCGAACCCGAAACCGCCACCATGCTCCTTCAGATCACCACGGACGTGCCGGTACCTCACCTGGACAAGGGCAATACGGTGCGCCCCAAGAACGCACCAGTTGCCTGGCTCGTCGATCGAGTGTCCATGAACCTGGAAAAGCTCGGCGAAGGCGTTATCGGCATCGCCGTCTTCGTAGTTCGCTAAGTCGAAAACAACCGCTCTACCACCACGCGGCAAGATAGGGCGGTGCTGAAGCCTCTCTCCCGATCATGTCTTTTTACTCGCTCGAACTTCCCGTTTTCCAGGAGCTCGCCACCACATCATCCCCGATGCTGGTAACGGTCGACTCGCCCGAGTGGGCGAGGAACGCGTCAGAGCAATTGGGCTACTATTTCAAGCGCGAACTGGGGTTCGATTTTCCTCCGATGGAAGCCAGCGAACGAAGGGGGCATTCCAGCTTTGCGCCATACGAGATCTACCTCTTTCACGAGACCGCGTACGACCTCCTAGAGGAAGACGGTCCCGTTTCTAATCGCGTATTCGGCGCATGTGGACTACGACACGCCACCTTCGAGAACGAAACCGAGCCCCGGTGGGAAATGCAATGGGTATGGCTGCACCCGTTTTTCCGGCATCGCGGCCACCTGGCCAAAGTCTGGCCGTTTCTCCGTCAGCGATACGGAGACTTCCTCATCCAAAGGCCGTTGTCTCCTGGCATGGAAACATTCATCGCCAAACACGATACCGCTCACCGCCCGCTTGACTAAGCAGCGCCCTTAACTGTGTATAAGTTCACCGGCCAGACGACGTCACGCGTTAGGAAAACCGTCTCTTGAGGAAGAAGATCAAGGGCTGAAAATGGAGATCCAACAAACAACGGAAGCACCCAATGCTCAAACGAATCAAGCGCTGGTACGTAGGTGAGTGGATTATTGAACCGGGTACCTTAGTCGGCGACACGGCGTCTCCCATCTGGCCATCAGCGTATAGGGAGTATCACTGGACTGCTAGGACAGTGCGGTTCGCCGCCAGGGCGATCAAGAGGCGGGGCGGCAACGTCCTAGTCGTCCTCAGCTGCCTCGCCTCGTGTGTGGCCATCGCCGACTACGCTTTTTAGTAGGCGGACCCGCCGCTAGCCCCTCGGCCGGTCCACGGACGGCCCGGCGTCGATTGACGCTCTTCGCACTGAAATCGAGGCTTCCTTGTGCTTGTAGAAGCTTCAACTTGGACCATGAAGCCCGGCATCCTCATGTGATCTATTGTTGTTGTCTAGGCTAAGTTGAAATGTCCAAGCGGACTTCCTGATTTAGCCCCTACAAGTTGTTGGATACATAACATTTATTACGTTAAATTCGAGGACGAGGCCGACGTGCCAACGGCACTCTCTCGCCTGGCCGTTGCGTTTGAACCTACAATGAGCGCCACCCGCACAAAGCCCTGAAATATCGCTCACCGCGCGAGTTCAGACGGACTGCAGTGTCATCAACCTAGCGGTGTCTGCGTGTCCTGAGGTACAGGGGCAACTCCAGTCATTCCAAACTGGTTTTTCGGACTGATGATGTTGCTAGCGTTTGCACTGTGTGCATTTGGAGCGGTGCTTACCGATACCAAATCCGCCCGCATTGTTCAAAGTACCATGGCCGTGGTGGGGTTCACGGGGATTGCATGTTTTATCTTGAAGCCGTAGTGGCGGTGCAAGACCACTGCGGCTACGTCATCCAGCGCGACCCGCGCTGACAACAACACCGGCGCATGCGCGTCCCGCACCGGCCGGCAAGCCGGAAGACACAAAGGAGCAGCATGGAGTACCAGATCGTGAAGGTGGGCGAGCCAATGGGTGTGAATGCAGCTATTACCGAGTTGATGAAGCTCGTAAATGCCGCGACTGCCAACGGCTGGAAGCCTACAGGCGGCGTTTCTATCACGATGGTTGGCGGTGTCACAGTCGGCTGCCAAGCAATGGTCCGCGAGGACTGAGCAAACCGCCACAATTGACGCCAGCAGCGAGCGTCACGGTAGGGCCGCCCGTAAGGCGGCTTTTTTTACGACACGCGCCCCTGCCGATAACTGTGCTTATCGGCATGGCGGCAAACACGCTTTTCCAGGCTGTGAGAGCTTATGTTAAATAATATCTGTGCTTACGCTTTGTAGACTGCAACGCCGGTCAACGCCTTTGCCTGCATCGCCGCCTGCCACCTTTGCTCTGGGGCTGTGCGCTATTAAGCTGCCCTCCGCGGGTCAAGCCGGTGCACCGCCTTCAGCACCTCGGCGCTTTTGCCTTACAGGGATCTGCGGCTTCAGCTTGCCAACCTGGCCGTCGAGGATAAAGTTCCGGTGGCAGAAAGCTTCAACGATCTCCATCATCGTCGCTAGTTGCTCTGGCCGCGGCTTCCAACCCCGATGTGCTGCTGCACCGCCGGCATCGGCAAGAATAGCCAACGCCTCTTTCTCCGCCTCCCCCACTTTTCCGGAGACGTAAAGAGCGTTTAGTTTCTCTTGAAAAGTCTTAGCTGGGTCGATGCCCAAAAGCTCTGTCGCGCGGTCGAAAGCTGTTCTCATTCCTGTAGCAGAGAGAACCGGCAGATCAGCGTCCAAGCCGGAATACACCTCCTGTAGGATGCTGTGCAGGACATTGTCGATGGCGCCTAGCTCGTCCAGCCACGAAGGACGGATGCGTTTCAAGGGAGATGGCCAGTACGAATATTCGGCCTCGTAAACTTCCTGTAGATGGCCGGCGGCATCGTAGTGATAATTGACGTTCTCGGAGAAGACCTCAGCACTCTGAAAGTAAACACTGTCGCAACCCCGGCATTTCAGAATGCGATAGTCAATTTGCCCCCAGATGGGATGTTCATCGTCCTGCCATTTATGTTGATAAGTGGCGACGATCTCGGCATTCTTCCCTGCCCCGCATTCAGGACAGTGTCCCTTGATTATCGTTTCTACGACGGACATTAGTTTTTCTCTCTAGTGTTTCTAGACGAAGCCTGGGTGCACGCGACGTTCGGATCGGCGAACATTATAGACACCGCGTCGCACAGATCACATCCACCGTAGGACCAGCGCCGATACCGCGAGCCCTTTCAGACGCCGAAGATTCCATTATCAAGACAGCGGAGGCGATCATGTCCGGAAAAAACATCCATGTAGTACCCGCCGGTGAACAAGGTTGGGCCGTCGAGGCCGCTGGGGGCGGAAGGCGTGAGACTTTTGATACACAGGAAGCCGCGATTCAGGCCGGCACCGAGCGCGCCAAGGCCGACAAGGTTGAACTGCTTATCCACGGCCGCGACGGCCAGATTCGAGAGCGCAACTCCTTCGGCAACGACCCGCGTAATATCCCGGGCTAACCTAAGCCCTTGATCAACACTTTTCTGCCGGTGAGTTCCCCGGCGGCCCGCCTCTGCGGATGCGCTACGTCGGTGGGTGGCGGGTAAGGTAATGCGCTTTTCGCCTACTGTCGGCGACAGTTGGATTGACTACTCTGCTGGTATCCCCCCATTTCAGGAGTGCAAGATGGCTGCGCGCTCTATCGCCTCGCTGTCGATCAGCTTCGGTCTCGTTTCGATACCAGTAAAGGTGTTCTCCGCAACCGAGAGCAAAGCTGCGATCGGGTTCAACCTCCTGCACAAAGGGTGTGGATCTAGGTTGCGGCAACAGTACATCTGCCAGCGCGAAGGTGTGGTGGTCGATCGAGCTGACATGGTGAAAGGTTACGAGTTCGAGAAGGACAAGTACGTCATCTTCGAGCCCGATGAACTGAAAGCCCTCGAAGAAGCCACTCAGCACACCATCGACATCATTGCCTTCATGCCGTTGGCTGCGATCGACCCAATCTACTACGACAAGGCGTACTACCTGGGGCCAGACAAACGCGGCGGCAAGCCTTACAGCCTGCTATCGGAAGCGCTGCGCGCGACTGGCAAATGCGCGTTGGCTAAATGGAACTGGAAGGGCAAGCAATACATGGTGCAAATCCGCGTCGGCGACGATGGTCTGATCCTGCAGCAGCTCCTTTACGCAGACGAAGTTCGCTCGATGGCGGATCTGCACGTTGAAACCGTCGGCGTGTCCAAGGCAGAACTTTCGCTCGCCGAACAACTGATTGAGCAAAACTCGGTCGCCGGATACGAGCCGTCCGAGTACACCGACGAGGAAAAGCAACGCATCCTCGCGCAAATCGACAAAAAGATTGCAGGCCAGGACATCACGGTGGCATCCGAAGCGCCCGGGGCCGCTACCGGCGCCGAGGTCATCGATCTGATGGATGCGCTTCGAAAGAGCATTGGCTCCACTAAGGCGGCGCCTGCCGCGAAGAGCGAGGCTAAGGAAACCACTAAGGCCCCGGCGCGTCGAAGCGCGAAGCGTGCGGAGCCCGCGCCAGTTGCACCGGCAAAGAAGACAAGGAAGCAAGCGTGATGCGTACCTACTCCTTACGCGAGGTCCTTGACCTTATCGGCATACCGCGAAGCGCTGTAATGGGCCTCGTCGCCGCCGGAGTGGTCGCGCCTGAGCGAGGCGGACATGGCGAGTATTGTTTTGGCTTCCGCGATCTGGTTGTGTTGCGGACCGCCGCGGCGTTACGGAAATCGCATATCTCCGCAGGCCGCATCAAGGAGTCGTTGCTTCGTACCAAAGCTATCACCGACAGCGCGTCTGCTGCGTCGTTGCGTGCCGAAGGTCGAAACATCGTAGCCCGCGCCAGAGGCGACGAGTGGCTGGCAGACTCCGGGCAAATGCGGTTTCAGCTATCGCAAACACGGGAACCCGCTGACGTCGTCACGCATCGGGATAACGACGCGACAGAAGCATACCGGCTCTACGAGGCCGGCAGGCTATTCGAACGGCAAGCGCGGCATGCGGAGGCTGAGGACGCTTACCGCAAGGCGCTTAAGCTCGATCCCTCATTGCACGCGGCGTGGGTAGACCTCAGTGCTTTGCTTTGCGACCATGGCAATTGTGGAGAAGCATTAAGGCTGCTGGCAGAGGCACGTATTCGATTTCCGGAAAGTACCGCACTGCTCTTCAATCAGGCACTGGCATTGGAAGACCTCGGTGATTGCATTGGCGCGCAGCATGCCTACCACGATTGCCTGCGTCTAGACCCATTGAATGCCGATGCCCATTTCAACCTGGGCCGACTGTACGACTGCGCGGGTCGCCCTCAGGAGGCTTTGCGCCACTATAACCAGTATCGGATGATCACGAACTGAGACAGGGAGTCGAGGGCATGACATCCCGCACGCGTACCCTCGACCGATACGACCAAAAGCGCGACTTCTCAATCACGCCCGAGCCGTCCGGTCGCGCCAGGCGCACCCGAAGCGAGGCACGCGCCCTAACCTTCGTTATCCAGAAACACTGGGCTCGACGCCTTCACTACGATTTCCGGCTAGAGCTTGACGGCGTATTGCTCAGTTGGGCAGTACCCAAGGGGCCCAGCTTCGACCCCGCGGAGAAGCGCATCGCGATCCATGTCGAGGACCACCCACTGGATTACGCGACGTTCGAGGGTGACATTCCTCGCGGCCAATATGGCGCCGGCTCGGTCATCGTCTGGGACCGCGGAACGTGGCAGCCAGTCGGCGATCCGCACCAAGGTCTCGTGGACGGCAAGCTCCTTTTCGACTTGCATGGCCGCAAGCTGGCTGGGCGGTGGGAACTGGTGCGCATCGCGAAGCCCGGCGACAAATCCGAGCAATGGATCCTGTTCAAGAAACGCGACGCCTGGGCGCGCCCCTTATCGGATTTCGACGTACTGACCGCCATGCCCGATAGCGTGTCGGCGGAGCCAGATCTCGCCTCCCTCACGCTGTTAGCGAATGGCGACACGAGCAACAGCGTCCAGAACGCACCGCGTTCCGGGCTTCCTGCCCAGCTCGCGCCGCAGCTTGCAACGCTTTCGCCCACCGTACCGGTCGGGCCTGAATGGATCATCGAGACAAAGTTCGACGGCTATCGTCTTTTGGCCCGCATACAGCATGGGGTAGTGAGACTTTTCACGCGAAACGGTCACGATTGGACCAGCAAGTTCCGGACGCTCGCGCGGGATCTGTCGACGCTGCATATCGAGGAGGCGTGGCTGGACGGCGAAATAGTGGTGCTACGAAACGACCTGCCTGACTTCAACGCCCTCCAGAACGCGATCAACGCGAACCGCAACGACGAGATCGTCTATTTCCTGTTCGACATTCCATACTGGAACGGCCGCGACCTTCGGCAGCTGCGCCTAGACGCCCGACGGGCACACCTTGCGACGATTCTTGCTGAGTGCCCCAGTAGGCTACGGTTCAGCGATGCTTTCGATGCGCCCGCGCCGCAAATGTTCAAGGCTGCCTGCGAACTGCAACTTGAGGGACTAATGTTCAAGCGCGCCGACGCGCCATACGTATCTGCCCGCACACCCACCTGGCTCAAGGCTAAGTGCAAGCTCCGGCAGGAGTTCGTCGTGGGGGGCTACTCCGAAAGGTCAGGCGGGGGCGACGAAGTGGGCAAGCTTTACCTGGGCGTGTACGACGGCAGGGAGCTTCGCTACGTCGGTGGAGTTGGTACTGGATGGGACGGCGCGACTGCAGCAGAGCTGCGTCGGAGTCTGGAAAAGTCTGTGGTACCGGACATGCCGTTCGACATTTACACGAAAGCCAAGCGCTGGGGCCGTGGCGGCGATGGCCCGGTCCACTGGGTAAAGCCAAAGATGGTGGTGGAGGTCGAATTCTCCGAGTGGACTCCCGAGGGTCACGTCCGTCACGCGTCCTTCAAGGGTGTTCGCAAGGACAAGCCACCGATGCAGATCCGCCGCGAGGCCATTCAGACCGCGGTGGCGCCGCAGGGTGTGACTTCGGTGAAGGTCACAAGTCCCGGCCGTGTCATTGACGAAAGCAGCGGGATCACGAAGCTCGAGCTGGTGCGCTACTACGAGAGCATTTCGGAAAGAATGCTGCCGCACTTGAAGGACCGCCCACTTTCACTGGTGCGCGCGCCTGAAGGCATCGGAAAACCACAGTTTTTCCAGAAGCACGCAGAGACCGCTATTCCCGGACTGACGGAGCTGCCGGCGTCCTTGTGGCCCGGCCACGGCTCGCTGCTCGCTGCGAACTCCCCGGAAGCGATTGTCGCAGCCGCGCAGATGAACGTGATCGAATTCCACACCTGGAACTCCGTTGCACGTCGCATCGATACCCCTGACCGCTTCATTCTCGACCTAGACCCGGGCGAAGGGGTCTCCTGGCTCACGATGCAGGAAGCCGCGCTGCTCGTTAAGACGCTGCTCGACGAGCTGGGCCTGCGTTCCTGGCTGAAGACCAGCGGTGGCAAAGGCCTGCATGTGGTCGTCCCTTTGACGGGGCGGCAGAACTACGAAACGGTGAAGGATTTCTCTCGCGCCATCGTGCTGCACATCGCGTCTGTTCTACCGGAGCGCTTTAGCTCGAAATCGGGGCCGGCCAACCGCAAGGGCAAGATCTTCGTCGACTACTTGCGGAATGGCCATGCTCAGACGACGGCCGCTGCGTTCTCCGCACGGGCTAGGCCCGGCATGGGCGTATCGATACCTATACCGTGGGAAGGGCTGCAAGACATCAAAAGCGGAGCCAACTGGAATATTCGCAACGCCCGTGAGTATCTGAGCTTCGAGCGCGAGGACCCTTGGCGAGACTTTTGGTCGACAAGACAATCGGTGGCGAGAGGTATCAAGCTGTTGCGCTGAGGGCGCGTCGCATTCTGAGGCGGCTTCCCCTCGGCGGTCCTTTCTGCTGGCAGCCTACTTCTGCCGTGCCGCCGAGACTCTGCGGCGCATCGCGGTCTGAAACGAGACCGGTACACCGGGGTAGATGGTGACAGCCCAATCCCACGCCGCACTTGCCTCGGTGAAGCGCTGACTTCTGCCAGCAGTGCCGTCCGCGAACAGCGGCGTGGCGTGCCAGTTCTCTCTAATTGGAAGCACGGACACACGGCGAACTTGCTTGACATGATCCATTGTTAATGCTCCACCCGTTGCTGGTGATTGCCACGACGAAGAAGACGCCGGGTGTTTAATCGTCGACAGCAATGGAATCAAAAGCAAACTGGACGCGATACCGGACCAGCTCAAGATTTTTCACGGCCTCCGCCGCGTAGCGAACCGGCTCCGGAAAGTCGCCGGCGATGAGCATCCCGCGAGGCGGCTTCTTGTCTTGGCGAGCGTACCAGCCAAGGTAGCGGGCGATCTGCCCCACCGCGGCGTCTTTGGCATCCCCCACCTTTAATTCGATGACGACGCGGCGGCCGTTTGCATCTTCCGCAAGGATGTCCACGCGGCCGACATCGATCACAACTTGCCGCTCCACGAATCGCAATCCCTTCTCGAGCGTGCCAAGATTGCGAATCAAATGTTCTTCCACATCCCGCTCGAAGCTTATAGAAGCCTCGATGCGCTGTTCGATCGCATCGACGGTTTCGACTTCCTGTTCGATCAACGGGTCTTCACCAACCGGTGCCCACACGTTGGGACCGTGCTTGCTCTCGTCGTAGATAAAGAAGCGCCCATCGTCGGCGCGATAGAGAAACTTCTCTGCCGACTTGTGATGCAGATATGCCCTCGGCTGATTCACGGCGCAGCCATAGAGATGCGCGGTTAGCGTGCCGGGTGTCCATTTGTCCGGGTATGCAGCGTTGATATGGTCGCGAATCTCGCGCGACGTGACACCGGTGGGCGAGGATTCAACGAAGTGGCGGACAGCACCTGCCATGGTGGTCATGGGAATTCCTGATTCGTTCGAAGTTGTCAGAAGGGTGATCAAAATCTAAGAGCCGCACGGCACCTAATGGTGTCATCGGCTCGAGCCGCGAATTGTTAAGGCGGCCGCACTCGGGCTTACCGAGACGTGTCCAGTCAGTCTCTTCTATCAAAAGAGGTGGAAATACTGTATGGATATACAGTACACTTATCCGGACGGAGACCATCATGCTAACCGTCGAACCCGAAGCAATCCACCCTGCACTTTGGCGAGCCGCTCAGTTGGCTCGCAGTTCCGTACGCACAGTGCCTGCCGGCGACAAATCCCTGTCGTTGGAACTGCCCGGTGGCGGCTGGCCGATCGGAACGCTGGTCGAAATGCTGGTCCAGCAGCCGGGCATCGGAGAACTGAGTCTGCTGCGCCCTGCTCTGCTGGCTAGCGTCACGCGGCCGATCGCGCTCGTGATGCCGCCTCATACTCCGCAAGCACACGCGCTCGCGAACTGGGGCATCGCGCCAGAGCGTCTGATGTGGATTCGCGCGCAGCGCACTGCCGATGTGTTGTGGGCGACTGAGCAGCTGCTTCGCGCCGGAACCTGTAGCGCCGTTCTTCTCTGGCAGCAGCACGTCCGCAACGACGCGCTGCGCCGACTCAACCTCGCAGCGCAGTCCGGTGAAACGTTCTTCTGCATGGTGCGGCCGCTAGCCTGCGCCCGCGATGCTTCACCTGCCCCACTACGTGTCGCCGTTGCTCCCGCTGCCGGTGGCGTCGAGCTCACCTTCATCAAACGCCGCGGCCCGCAACGAGACGAGCCGCTTTTCGTCCCCCTGACACCGTCGCCGATCCTGCTTCATCGCCATGCCGTACCTGTGGATCTGCCTGCGCCTGCCCCGCTTGTCCCTCGAAGTGTTCCGGCCGAGCTGGTCCACTGAGCTGGCCGTCGCGGTCATGGAAAAAGAGCGCGTCTACGCTGCCACTTCCCTCGCTGCTTCCGCTGGCGTGCGGATGAACATGCGGCGCGGTGGCGTGCAAACGGTTGCGCCCCACACCCTGATGCTTGATCGGGCACCAGAAAAAGAAGCGGAGGCGCTTCGGCGTGTTGCGATCGCCTTGCTGCAGTTCTCCCCGAACTTGATTGAGGCGGAGGAGGAATCGGTTCTGGTCGAGGTATCGACGAGTCTGCGCCTGTTCGGCGGTGTTCGGCGACTGCGATCGCGTATTCGCGATACCGCGCACACCATGGGATTCTCGGCGGACATCGGCTGCGCACCGACGGCACAAGCCGCCTGGCTGCATGCGCGGGCGGGCGGCGGCACATCGCTGAAGATTGATCGCTTCGCGCGGAGGATGGACAAGCTGCCTGTCGGATTGCTTCCTCCGGCCCGCCCCATCGCAGAATGGCTCGACGGGCTCGGCTGTCGCACGCTCGCGCAGCTGCGGCGGCTGCCCCGAGCTGGCCTGCAGCGCCGATGCGGCAAAGCTCTCAACGAAACGCTCGACCGCGCCCTCGGCGAAGCCGCCGAGGTGTTCGACTGGCTGGAAGCGCCACCGACCTTCACCGCACGGGTGGAATTACCCGACCGGATCGAGCACGCAGACACCATCCTCGCCTATGGTCAAAGTCTGATTGCCCAACTGATCGGGTGGCTGGTGTCACAGCACCTTGCGGTCACCCGTCTGCAGTTCGAGCTCGAGCACGAGCGAGGACGAGAGGCGATCGCGCCGACGGTCATGGATGTTTCGCTCGCAGAACCGAGCTGGAGCGATGGGCACCTCGTCCGTCTGTTGCGCGAGCGACTAGGTCGGCTGGAGCTCGTTGCACCGACGATCGCTGTCCGACTCACGGTGACGGATGTGCAGCCACTGGCTCCCCCCAGCGAATCGCTTTTTCCCGAGCCCGGCGGCAATCCCGAGGATCATGCCCGCGTCATGGAACTGCTGACGGCGCGCCTGGGCGCAGACAATATCCTTCGCCCGGAGCCGGTACCGGATTATCGGCCAGAGGTCGCCAACAGCTGGGTGCCGGCAGTTGGCAAGCCCCCGCGGCCAACGGCGTTGCCGCCCCTGCCCCGCCCTACGTGGCTGCTGGACAAGCCCATCGCTCTGCTCATGCGTGACCACCGACCGTTCTACGGCTCGCCGCTGCGCATCGTGTCGCCGCCCGAGCGCATCGAGGCAGGCTGGTGGGACGGGCAATTGCAGACCCGCGATTACTACGTTGCGGAAGGCCGCGACCATAGCTTCTACTGGATCTATCAGGAGCGCATGGGCAGCCGCGAGGGCGACGAGTCGCGATGGTATCTGCACGGCCTCTTTGGATGAGCCATGTCGAGCCCACTCGCCGGCGGCGTACTGCCCGAATATGCCGAGCTTCATTGCCTCTCGAACTTTACGTTCCTGGAGGGCGCGTCCCGCGCCGAAGAACTCGTGGAGCGCGCGGCCGCACTCGGCTATAGCGCGATCGCCATCACAGATGAGTGCTCCCTCGCGGGTATTGTCCGCGCGCACACGGAAGCGAAGGCCCACGGACTGAAACTCGTCGTCGGCGCCTCCTTCCGTCTGGTCAACGCGGATGGCTCCCCTGCCCTTTCCATCGTCATACTGGCCCGCAACCGTGAGGGCTATGGCAACCTCTGCGAGCTCATCACGCTTGCCAGAATGCGCGCGTCGAAAGGCGCGTACTGGCTGACGCCTCGCGATCTGGAAGCCCCTGACGAGCCATACGCCCATCTTCGTGGGATGCCCGACTGCCTCGTGCTGTTTGTGCCCGAGTACGCCGCCCCAGCCGAAATGATCGCCGCGCAGGCGGCGTGGGTGTCCCGCACGTTCTCCGGGCGCGCGTGGATGGCATTGACGCTGCACTATCGGCCCTACGACGATCTGCATCGCGCAGCCGTCGAGCAGGCAGCGGCGGCGAACCATCTGCGCCTCGTCGCCGCTGGCCATGTGGCCATGCACGTCCGGTCACGCAAGCCTCTGCAGGACGTCATGACTGCAATCCGGCTTGGCAAGCCGGTACCGGCATGCGGCTATGAGCTCTCGCCGAACGCTGAACGACATCTGCGATCGCGTCTTCGTTTGGCCAACATTTACCCGCACCGGCTCCTGACCGAGTCGCTCCATATTGCGAATCTCTGCCAGTTCTCCCTGGACGAGCTGCGCTACGAATACCCGGAGGAAGTCGTGCCGGACGGAGTATCGCCGGCGGACTATCTACGCAGTGAAACCTACATCGGCGCGCACCGGCGCTTCCCAAAAGGCATCCCGCACAATGTGCAGGCGCAGATCGAGCATGAGCTCGCGCTCGTGCGCGACATGGACTACGAGCGGTATTTCCTGACCGTGTACGACCTGGTACGCTTCGCCCGCTCCAACGGGATTCTGTGTCAGGGCCGCGGCTCGGCCGCAAACTCGGCGGTGTGCTATTGCCTGGGCATCACCGAAGTGGATCCGGCGCGGGGCAATCTGCTGTTCGAGCGGTTCATCTCGAAAGAGCGTGGCGAGCCGCCCGACATCGACGTGGACTTTGAACACCAGCGACGCGAAGAGGTCATCCAGTATCTCTACTCGAAGTACGGCCGCGACCGGGCCGCGTTGGCCGCCGCGGTATCGACATACCGGCCACGTGGTGCGCTGCGCGAGTCAGGCAAGGCGCTCGGCGTCGATCCCGCGATCGTGGACATGGTGGCCAAGGCGCATCACTGGTTCGATAGCAAGGCGGATCTGCTGAAACGGTTTGAAGAGAGCGGCGTCGACACAGAGAGCGAACTCACACAGCGCTGGGCAAGCATGGCCACGCAGCTGCTCGGCTTCCCGCGCCACTTGTCGCAGCACAGCGGCGGATTCGTCATTGCCCGGGGCAAGCTGTCACGGCTCGTCCCCATCGAGAATGCCGCGATGCCAGACCGCAGCGTCATCCAGTGGGACAAGGACGACCTGGATGCCGTGGGACTACTGAAGGTCGACGTGCTTGCCCTCGGCATGCTCTCTGCGATCCATCGGGCCCTCGACCTTGTGTCCGAGCAACGCGGCGAGGTGTTCGAGTTGCAGGACATCCCGGCCGAAGATCCGGAGACCTACGAAATGCTGTGCCGCGCCGATAGCGTAGGCGTATTTCAGGTCGAATCCCGCGCGCAGATGTCGATGCTTCCGCGCCTGCGCCCGCAAACCTTCTACGATCTCGTCATCGAGGTCGCGATCGTGCGCCCCGGCCCGGTACAGGGCGGCATGGTGCATCCCTACCTGCGGCGCCGGCAGGGCAAGGAACCGGTAAGCTATCCCAGTCCGGAAATGGAGGTGGCCCTGTCTCGGACGCTTGGCGTGCCGATCTTTCAGGAGCAGGTCATGCAGGTAGCGATGCTCGCGGCCGGCTTCTCTGCCGGCGAAGCTGACCAGTTACGCCGTGCGATGGCCGCGTGGAAGCGCAAGGGCGGGCTGGAGCGATACTACGATCGCATTGTCAGCGGGATGCTCGAGCGCGGCTACGAGCGGGAGTTCGCCGAATCGATCTTCCAGCAGATCCAGGGCTTCGGCGAGTATGGATTTCCCGAGAGCCATGCCGCGAGTTTCGCCCTTCTTGTCTATGCCAGTGCCTGGCTCAAATGCCACGAGCCTGCCGCGTTCCTCTGCGCCTTGCTCAACAGCCAGCCGATGGGGTTTTACAGCCCGTCGCAGCTGGTGCAGGATGCCAAGCGCCATGGCGTCACCGTGCTGCCGGCAGACGTCGCTGTAAGTGGCTGGGATTCTTCGCTGGAGTCAAACGAAACAGGACCTCGCGTGCGCCTCGGGCTGTCGTTGGTGCGCGGCATGCGGGAAGAATCCGCGCGTCGCATCGAGACATGCCGCGCGGTGCGCAACTTCGACAGCGTCACCGATCTGGCGCGTCGAGCCGAGCTGGACCGCCACGACATGCAGGTACTCGCCGCCAGCGACGCACTGCGCACCCTCTCTGGGAATCGGCGTCAGGCATTGTGGGAAGCGTCGGCAGCCGTACCAGACAAAGATCTGCTCAAGGTCGCCGACTTGGCGGAGGAATCTCCCGCTTTGGTACCGCCGACCGAAGGCGAGACCATTCTCGGCGACTACCGATCTATGGGACTCACGCTGCAACGGCATCCCCTCGCGCTACTGCGCCGCCAGCTGGCCAGTAGACGGTTCGAGACCGCTGCGACGCTTGCTAGCTACGCCGATCGGCAACTCGCACGCGGCGCCGGCATTGTGACGGTTCGGCAACGGCCCGGTACCGCCAAAGGCGTGTTGTTCCTGACAATCGAAGACGAGACCGGCAACGTGAACGTCATCGTGTGGCCGTCAGTCCTCGAAAAGTTTAGGAAGCAGATTCTCAACGCCTCTCTGCTGGGCGTCTACGGCCAATGGCAAGCCGATGGGGATGTCCGGCATCTGGTGGCGCAATACGCCGTCGACCTTTCTCCCATGCTCGGTGCGCTGGATACCCGCAGCCGCAATTTCTGCTGAAGCGGCGAATCAATACCCATGCGCCTTGATAGGATGGCGCACAACGGAGACCCACATGTGTGTGAACTACGCCCCCGTCCAAAGGCAGATCCTTCGCGATATCTTCGGGGTCGAGCCGCCGCCGGGCGAGTGGCGATCCGAAGCCTGGCCTGACTATCCAGCACCCATCATCCGCCGGGCCAATGACTCGGATGCGTGGGAGAGCGTGCTGGCGTCCTTCAGCATGGTGCCAAAGAAGGCGATCCCATCAGGCACTCGCTATTTCCCGACCGCCAATGCGAGAGTGGAGACGATCGGCCAGCTACGCTCGTTCGCGTCGCACTGGCGTGCGTGTCAATTCGCCCTCATTCCAGCAACTGCGTTCTTCGAGCCCAACTGGGAGACTGGCAAAGCGGTTCGGTGGAAGATTAGTGTTCCTGGCGGTGAACCATTCGCTATTGCCGGGCTCTGGCGCAAGTGGCCCGATGGCGCGGTGTCGTTCACGATGCCAACGCTCAATGCCGATAGCCACCCGTTGCTTCGCCGATTCCATAAGCCAGGAAGCGAGAAGCGCGCCGTGGTTGTATTGCCTAAAGGCGATTGGGATGAATGGCTGCATTGCAGAGACCCAGAGGTAGCTAGGACGCTCCTGCGACTCATGCCCTCCGACCTGCTAGTTGCACAGCCCGCCCCAATTCCACCCAAATCAGCTATCGCGCCACCATCTGGTCGCGAAACAGACAATTCGAAAACCGGCACATGAACGAAGACAAAGGGAACGGGTGATTCGTCGCGCCTTACTAGGACTTTGAGAATCTGCATGCCGCGTCGGTTGAGGCCAAGTATGGCGAAGGCAGCTATACCAAGCCTGACGTCCGCTTCAAGGCGCAAGACACGCTCGTCGACGTACAAGCGCTCGTAGAGCTTTGCTCATCTTTCGGTACCGATGCGATCAACCGCGCAACTCGAGTGGGACGATTGGCTGACCTGCCGCGATCCGGAGTAGGCGCGTACCTTCCTTCGCCTCTATCCTGCCGATGCCAAGGCGGCGGAGACTGCGCCGGTACCCACTCGGAAGAAAGCCGTCGACGCCTAGAGCGTGGGCCACTCGATTTTCTCTTGGGGTCCAGTCTCGTCCTCCCAGGAGATCTTCACCTGGAATTTCCGTTCCGCGAGCCCTAGGTGGGCAGTTGCAATCAGGTCCACCGCGCACTGCGGTTCCAGCCGCTCCAGCGGGAAGGTGCTGCGCACCTGTGACTCGACCAGAATGCTATTGCCGTCCACGAACTCGATGCGCACGTTCCTGGCAGCGGCCCGGCCCCGGTTGAAGACCTTGAAGCGCCTTTCGTTGGCACCGCGCATGGCAAACGCAGTGCTGACGTCAGCCTTTTTCTCTGCCGCTGCTTCCGCCTCCTCTCTGGCCAGCAGGCGCTCGTTCAGCATCTTCTGGCTCTGATTGACGGCCTTCTGCCGATGGTTGAAGAGCACCGACGCGCCGGTACCGACAACGGAAACGATCAGCGCCGCGGCTGCGATGAAGTCGCTCTCAGTCATTTCAGCTTGAACCCCGACCCCTTGAAGATATTGGCGATCTCTTTCTTGATGTCAGCCACTACCTCTGCCTTCACTTCATCAACATGGGCTTGTATGTGAGCACCGTTCTCACTGACAAGGTTCTCGCGGGAAATCTCGCGTCCGCAACGCGTGCACTTCAGCAGCTCCGGAACTGGCGCGTTCTCAACGTTAGCGAAGTCAGTGCCGCCACATGTGGGGCACTGCAGTTGGACTGTCCTGTCGTATTTTCCCTCTTGCAACATTTCTGATCCCTCTGTGGTGTAGTTCGTCGGCCTGCACGGCACTACAACCATACCAGAAGGTCCGTGGCAGACACTTGCTCGACAGCGACCTGACCGCGTTGCTTCTGCTTTATGGTCGCCTCGTCAGATCCACCTGCCTAGATCAAAACCAGTGCGGCTCGTCAAGTGCCCTCTTTTTCACTTGGTAGCCAGCTGGGCGACCTGCTCTATATGGTATTGCATAGTTTTTTCCGCTCAAACCATATAGAAAGTGACGTTTTTCCTTGCACCGCTACCATCTAGCCCCTAGAATCGGCTCAAGCTGCATTTTGTGACGTTTCATACTAGGAGGGTTGCCTATGACCGCAACTGAGGTAGAAATCGATCCCTATCCCTATACGGACTTTGCGAGCCTGACATACCCGCCTCAGTTTGCTGCCGAAGCACTAGGGGTTAGCCCACAAACACTCAAGATCATCGAGCGCGACAACGACCTGAAGATTTCTCGGGTGCCCCGGGGGTCGGTCGAAGTCCGCAATTATTCGCTGAACGATATCTTTCAGATCGCCCGAATCCGGCGAGAGAGCAAGCACATCAAGGGCTTCGCGCGGCCCATCACCATTTCGGTCTTCGTCCCGAAGGGCGGTACCGCGAAAACCACCACCACTTGCAACCTGGCCATTCAGTTTTCCCTGATGGGTTTGAAGGTGCTGGTGATCGACAATGATCAGCAAGCTGACGTGTCGACCATGATGGGCTATGACCCTGACCTCACGGCTGAAGAACTCATTGACATGGGTATCCCTGGCGATAGGTCCATCAATGGGCACATCGGCAACCTGATGCGCGTTGGCAACTTCTACCAACCGATGTCCCTTGAAGAGGTGGTCAAGAAGCCCTTTGGTGAGCACGGCCCGCACCTAATCCCCGCGGAAGACTCGTTGGACGATATGGACTCTGCTCTGCGCAGCGCCAATGGCTCGGACTTCCGCTATTCGCTGTTCTTCGAGCAGGCTCGCACTGGCACCCTGCCCCACTGCAACTTGTCTAGCTATGACGTGATCATCATGGACAACGCGCCGGCGGGTTCGCTGCTCTCCCGAAACTCGATGGTGGCTGCGGACTTCTTGATCTGCCCGATTCGCATGGACAAGTTCTCATTCCGGGCACTCTCCCGTCTGGCATTCCGGCTGGGTGAGTTCGCCAAGGATTTCAAGCGTGCGCCGGAGATTGTCGCGATCCCCACAATGTACGTTCGCAACCGGCCGCGTGTTGAGCGGAACATGGCCAGCCTCATCAGCCTGTTTCCCGGTAAGGTCACTGAGAGCCGCTTGTACCATTCGGAGGACTATTCCAAGAGCCTCGAGGACGGCGTTCCGCTGTCGCTCTGGCGCCCCGGCACTGAAAATTCGCTCGGGGCAATGCGGGAAGTCTTCGAGGAGTTGGTCGCGCGCATCCGCGCAGTTACGGAGGTCGCTAAATGAAACAATCCCGACGCCTCGGCCACGATGCAGCGCGGCCGCCAGCCGCTGAGGCCCAGCCTCAGCACATCCAGGGGGTTGTTGTACCCGCGGAGATGCCATCGGCCAATCTGAATCGGCCGATGGCAGAGATTCTGCGCGAACAGGGAATCTTGGACGAAGATCCCCTTGCCCCCCCTTCCCCGCTGCAGAGCAAGCCGGCACCATCCGCTGCACCCGCTCCGGGTCCTTCGCCTCAGACGCCCCCCCTCTCCGGGGGTGCCGTGGGCGTAACCACCCCCCAGAAGGCTCTGCACATCCCCATCGGATCTCAGCAGATGCTGCCGATGGACAAGATTGATGTCGGCCCACATCAGCCTCGGCTAGTCTTTGATCAAGACGCCCTAGCTTCGCTGACAAGCACCATTGATCTCGTTGGGCTGAACAATCCGATTACCGTCCGACGCAAGGAAGGCGGTCGTTTTGAGCTCATTGCCGGCGAGCGTCGTTTCAGGGCTTTCCAACTGAAGCACGAGTCATATATTCCGGGCTTTGTCCGTGACCTTAGCGAGAAGGAAGCCGCGATCCTCGCAATGACAGACAACGATGCCCGGGAAGACCTGTCTGATTTCGAACGCGCCCTGGGTTATCAGCGGCTACTGAAGTTGGGGCATTGCCTCAACCAAATGGACATCTCCCGGTGCGTCGGTCGAAGCATGGCCACCGTCAGTCGGTGCTTGGCTTACTTCAAGTTGCCGCAGGTAGTGATCGACATGCTCACGCAAAACCCACGGCTGATTGGCACAAAGGTTGTGGCCGATTTCGTCGCGTTCCATGAACAGGGATGCACTGAACTGGTGACCGCGGCCGTTGTTAAGATAGAAAAGGGCTTGTCCCAAGAGAACGCCCTGAACTGGCTGAAGGCCGAGGCCCGGAAGCTCAAGAACCCGGCGGCTGTCGTGATACCACGCCGCCTGCAGATGTCCGGGAAACCAGTCGCTGACGCCAAGATCGACGGGCGTAACCTCATTCTGAAGTGTCCGAAAGACGTCAATCCGGAGCTGCTACTTCGCACGATCGAGAAGTTCCTCTCCGAAGCTGCTGCGGATGACCTTGAAGAGGCGGCATAGCCTGGCTCGATTTCACCGTGAAAAGCCCGCGCATGCGGGCTTTTTTTTGCTCTCGACTAACTCCGCAGGGTGACTAGAGCACGAGTGCATTTCCGAAATCCTGGGCTAGAACGGACTAAGACTATCCCGAGCGCCCAGGGGAAAGCGCAGCGGTGAACTCACGGTAACACGCCGTGGGATTCGCGAGACTTTTCACCGTGAAAACTGGCTGGTGCGGGTATCCATTCGTGCCGCTCGCTCCACCGAGCGCTTTTCACGGTGAAATCTGCCGCGACGGTGCCGCGAGCGGAAGCCTCAAACACAGTAACGAGGAGCCTCAGAACACTGGTTGAACCCGGATTTCCGACTAATACTTCGCCGGGTGAACAGCCTCGTCCTCGAGGGCCAGTCGTCCATTGGAGCGGATTTCACGGTGAAAACCATCGCTGTGAATTGCGCCTCAGCGTCTGAAACCATCGCCAACCTTCGGTGCGAACAGTGTTGTTTTCACGGTGAAAAGTCAAAAGGCAACAGAGCAAACATGTCCCCGTGGCCAGGGAAGCATTTCAGGAACGGCGAATTGATTGCAGCGGATTCTTCGGAGCGTTCCCGCAAGCAGGTCAAAGCGACCCCGAAAACTCCTACCGTTTCAGACGAAACCGTTCATAGCACTGAGTCGCGCAGCAATCGAACTCCAGCGCCCACTTTGAGCACGCCATCGCTCTGCACGCAGCTCACTTCACAATAGTTACACATTGCGTCACTCTGGCGACACTGCGTTTTCACGGTGAAATCGACGGCTTCATTATTTTTCACGGTGAAAACGCTCGGGCTCGCGCAACGGGCATACATCCAACGTATTGCTACGTGTTGTGTAGTGATTATGCAATTGCAAGGCGCAGCGCGGTTCGCGAATGCCGGGAGTAACTTCTCGCTCGCTACTCCGACCACCTTAGCCTAGTCGGTCAAGCGTGATCCGCTCGAGATTAGATGTCGGCCTGCCAAGGTTGCACTTAACAAGGACACCAAGAGTGAACACCTGGCATATCGAGAAAGAGGCGGGAGGTTTCGGGCCTCGCGTAGGGAAGCACTAGCAAGCTCGACGAACTAACTGCGCGCACTCTGGCGGCGGTCTTTCGCATGCGTGAGGAGGGGAGGTCAGGCAGCGTTCTGTTCCTCTGCCTGTCGCTTCACGTACTGGGCCAGTTCGACCTTCAATGCCTTACGCGCCATAATTGCCGCCTCATCCGGCCTAGCCTTTACCTTCTGCCGCCGCGCAGCCATTTGGAACGTCGTCTCCTTGTACAGTCCATCAAGGACCGCAAGTCGCTCCTCGTCCGTCATCGAGGCGAAGATAGCCAGACCCTGTTCAATGTCGCGCTCAAGATTGCGCTGAAACTCGATCTCAGCGACTGAAACCATTGGCTTACTCCGGACCGCTTCGGTTGGGCTACCTAACGCCGCCTCGCGCTCCATTTCGCTAAGTGCCCAGCCCTCTTTGATTGCGGTCATGAGGTAGGCACCGGGCGACTTCACGCCTCCAACTTTGACCCGATACCTCACCAGCTCAATCGCCGCACGGATTCGCTCATCCGTGTTCACTTCGCGATTGCTGATGATCTCATTGATCTGCCTGGTGCTCAGCCCAAAGCCCTTCACGAGAGTCTCATACAGATCCTTCAGCTCATGTGGTTGCGCAAAATCCAAAACGAGCTTGCCCTCTGCGTTGTCCCTAAGCTTGAATCGAATCGCTGCGACGCGTCGCGAGCCCTGCGCGGTCTTCGTTTCGTACTCAACGTAGAGATCGGTCAGTTCATTGATTTGGGCAATGTTCTTATCCAGGACCAACCGCTTGAACTGCTTGTACTCGGTGAGTGATTTGACAGCGTCAGCATTGACCCACTTCCTGACGTCTTCGATCGGAAGCCAATTCGTAGTACCCATGAATCGAAGAGCGCCCAAACGCTCATACAGGATGTACGCGTAGTGGCTGAGTGCTGCAGACATGCGCAAGGATAGATAGGTATAGCGCTTCGGATCTTTGAGCTGTCGACGGATCATCTCGTCGACCTTGAACACAACGCGCCCGCCTGCGATCCCTACGGAACCAAGAAGCGGCACTGACACCCATTGCGGGTCGCCGCCGCCATCGCGCTCAACCGAGACTTGAACCGATGAGCTCTGGCACTCGCGCAGGGCCTTCTTTAGGTGCGCGACGTTGTTCGATGTTTCGAACTTAGCAAGCCATTTGAAATAGCCGAGCTCGATATCGTAATGCTCAAGATCCGGGTTCTCCGACACCGTGAGCCACAACGCGTTGATGGCCCGCCTTGCCACGAGGGACATAGGGGTGACGTCAATCAGAACATTGGTTTTGCGGTACCCAATGTCGCGCGTGGATTCCGTTATTGCGGTATTAGGCCCGAGCTCCTCGCGGACAGCGTTGAAGATATCGAAACCCAGCTGCTCCTGGATGTTTTTTGGGAGGTTAGACATGGCAGAGTGCGCCCAATGCACTAAGAGACTGGCGTAATATCTCCGTAATGGTGTAACGAGTCAAGTATACGATTGCACCTTTGCGGAACACCGTTGCCACGAGGCACCAATCAATGACACCGCCGGACCAACTGATGCCACCATAACTGAGTGCCTCTCCCCGGAAACGTATATTGGGCGCGGCTTTCTGGGATATGCGCACATCAGGCCAACGGTTAACACCTTCCACCAATTCATTGCACCTTGGCACCAATGAATTGCACCATACGGAGCCAATTTCTTACACCTTTGCGGCCCAATGCGGTACACCAATCCCCCAACAGATATCACCTTGGCACCAACAGTTAACACTTTGCTGCTCGTAAGTCATTGAATTATTTGGGTAAAACGAGGCCCGTATACGTGGGTTGTTTACGTAAACAAAGCTGCTAGCTCTCCGCAGAAAAATGCGGAACGTCAGAACCACCGATACTTATCCACAGCCATCGGCACTTGCGACTTTGTCACCCCGACCCATATCGCAGTACCGTGTAATCAGTTGGGCCGCATAGGGTCCCGCACACGGAGATGCATCAACTCGACGCAAACGTTCCTCCATGATCTCGTGGCGCAATGCATTGGCCCGCAAAGCCCAGCGGAACGGTGCCATTGGTTGGCCCGCAATTCGCCGATCGCTTACCGCCCTTGTACAACGCACTGGTCTGCAAGTTGGCTAGGCGCATGGTGCAGTTGATTGGTCCGCAGAAGATATCTCACGCGATGGTGTAGTCGATTGGTCCGCAACGCGACCTTCTATGGTGCAACGAATTGGTCCGCAAGACGCCAGAACCTAGCAGCGCAGTTCGTTAGTCCGCAGAAACGCTAGTGCGTCCCCGACTATCGCTCAGGCAATATGGTGTAACTGATTGGTCCGCAACCGCGCGAACGCCGGCTATGGTGCGGTGGATTGGTCCGCAACCATGTCGAATCAACGCCGTTAGCAGCTCTGCCTAGGGTCAAATGCGAAAAGGTGGCAGGTGTTGGTCCGCAAAATGTGACGAAAAATATGCACTCGCCTCGAAAGGTGCAATGAATTGGTCCGCAAAGCTTGGCCACAAGTTTTCCGTACCTCTTACAGCACCTGCCCTCCGCAAAGGTGCAATGAGTTGGCCCGCAATTCTTCACAGCGGGTGGCAGCGGGCAGGGCTCTGACAAAAACAAAAGAGATGCAGCGATAGGAAGCACTCACTAAATCTCCGCAATTGCGCTACGGTCCACCAAACCGATGCACCTTGCCCGCGAGAGCACGTTTGCGGCCCAAAACGCATCACCCTAGGTAGTGCTTCATGGCGCACCTCCGCAAACTTTTGCGGGTCTGCGGGCCAAATGGTTACACCTTTCATCGCAGCCACGAGGCTTGGACAGCCCCGAGCATCAGTGCGGGGGGGGAAGGCGAGTTCGGGATCGGATCTTCGCTTGCCTACCGACTGAACGAGGGGGCGAAACACGTTTCTCGAACGTGCTATGCGCATTGCACCAACCGCCTTGTTCGGCAGCGTTCCTGCGGGTCTTACTGGCCGAAGCACTGCGCAATAGGTAATGCGCCCTGGGCAGTGCTCAATACCCAATGCGCAATGCGCATTGGGTATTCACCTATGAACGCGTCTTCGTTTTCACTGTGAAAAGTGAAGCTACCACGGTATGCCGGCCGCGGAACTGTAATCAGTGATACACGTTGTTGTCAGCCATATCGAAGTACCAGGGCAACCCGCAAGTTTGCCTCGGACAGCCAACCTTAGAGCTCCCAGGAGAACCTCATGTCAATCGCATTGATCCTCAAAGCCGGCGAAGGCTCCATCTTCCCGAACCACGCAAAGACGTCCGACAAGGACCCGCTGTTCCTTGGGTGGATGGAGTTTCCCCTCGACGAACAGAAGAAAAACTCCCTCCGCCTCGATGTCGCTGTCTGGCGGAAAAGTAACGGCGGCAAAGACTTCTACTCGCTGTCCATCGGCGGTATTCCTGCCACCCTCTTCAAGGAAGAGAAGCAGGACAGGCCGGAAAGCTGCCCTGACTACGCCGGCAGCTTTGGCTTCGGCCGAGAGATGCGAATCGCCGGCTGGCGCAAGAAAACGAAGGAGGGCGACAACCCTTACATCAGCATCTCGGTAGTCGAGAAGAAGGCCGCCGCGAACAGTGAACCTGCGCAAGCGCCGGCAGCCGCCAAGGAGCAAAAGGCTCCCCCCAGGCAACCGGCCCCGTCGCAAGAAGCAACCGGACACCCTGGATTTGACTTCATCTAACCGCAACATGCCCCACGACATTTCGTGGGGCTTTTTTTTTCCCCTTTTCCACGGATCGAACGAAGCAGCCCATACCTATAATCGCGCGTTCACCATTTGAGGGCGGGCCAGAGGTCCGAGAGCGGACAGTGGAGGAGAAGAGACCATCACAAGGCAGGTACGGCCGATCGGCGCGACGCCTTGCCATTGCTACAGGCGTCCTGTCGAGCCTATTGATTACGAGCATCTCCGTCCACGAAGTGATCGACTTCAGGCGGCGGGAATACGCTGAAGCACGAGAGAGCCTGGCCGTCTTTTCATCCGCCCTGACCCGACAGGCGGCAGAAATCCTGCGGAGCCAAAAAACAGTAGTTAGGCAGGTGGCTCGTACGTTGAATGGCGACAGCAATGCTTCCAACGTCCACGAGCGCATTGCAATCGCAAGGGCCACAACGGCGAACACCTGCGTTGCCCGACTCTTCCTATACACCTTGACTGGTGCACTTGAGCTCGATACCTCAGGCACTCCCGAGCCACAAGCTCCTCTCGGGCCGAGCAAAGAGCTCCTGACTCAAGCAGTCAGCTACATCGTCGATGGACCAGTTCCGGGTCTGCCGTACCAAATCTCAATCTCTGAAGGCCTACTTGGCGGCAACGGCCAATACCGCTGGCTCGCAACATCCTGGATTGACTTCGACCCCTTCGCGCAGACAGTGGCCGCGATCACACGCGATACCGGTTACCAAGTCGCACTTGCCACTGAAGACGGTCGCATCCTCTATCGCTTTCCAGAGTCCGCTCGCTTTGATTCCCAGGAGATTCGCCAAGGAGCGTTCGATGCATGGGGCAAAGCCGCGAGCCACGCTCCGAGTCGCGAGCTTCCCGCCGGCGCAGGCGTTGAGAGCGTCATAACACGGATCGAGGGCGCACCGCTTGCTTTACAGATCGCATTGCCGACGCAGACAGTGGACACGGCCTGGCGGCGCCGCGCATCGTACCTCGCTGTACTTTCAACAGCCGGCATGGGCCTGATCTGGCTTATCATTGCGACAATCCTCCGCCAGGTTAAGCAAACAGAACGTGTCGCCGAGTCCGCGGAACGCGGCGAAGCCATGTTCGTCGACGTCTTGTCGCGGCTACGTGATGCCGTCATTGCTACCGACACAAAGGGCACGATTCGCTTTGCGAACTCGAATGCCTTTATTGCTCTAGCTGCCACCTCAAAGCATCAATTGATTGGCCAGCAGATTCAGACCTTGCTCCCTCCTGAGGTATGGAAGGGCTCGCCTTTAGGCACGGGCGGAAATCCACGCCAAGAGGCATCACACGAGTGGGCGGGCTCCTTGCCAACCCTTGCAGGATCTTCGTTCGATGCCGAAGTCCGCATCTGCGGCAACGGCCTCCACGGAACCGATGGTCTCGTAATTACAATTCATGACGCCAGCGAGAGAAAGGCCTTCGAGGCTCGAGTTGTTGAGGCGGCTACCATCGATCCGGTCACGAACGTCTCAAACATGCACGCGTTTCGCGACAGACTTGATCGACTATTCTTGTCCGAGAGCGATCGCGACCAATTCCACGCCGTTTTGGCGGTGCAGCTCTCCGCTCCTCAAGGTGCACCGCTTGATGACTCGATTTGCGCATTGGCGGCAGATCGATTGACCACGAGCATTCGCGATTCCGACTCAGTCGCTTCGGAGGGCGGCGGTCGCTTCTTTGTACTGGCAAGAAATGTGTCCGAGCCGATTGACGTTGCGATCATTGCACGTCGGATAGCTGCATGCTATGAAGCGCCGCTTACGCCAGGCGGAGAGACGCTGCGGCTTCGCGCACGGACAGGCATCGCGCTGTTCCCCGTCGATGCGGAAACCAGTGACGCCTTGGTCGCTTCGGCTAAGAAGGCCGCGGCAACAGCAAACGCCGAGCATTTTGTCTATGCGAATGAAGCTTGTTCACGGCAACTCGAAAGTTTGCGCGAGCAAGCCGATGCCCTGAGAACGTCGTTCGGCGCCGACAACTTGAAGCTGAACTACGCCCCGATGGTCTGTCTGAAGAGTAACGTCATCGTCGGCGCTATCGTAACGCCACTGGTCAGCAGCAATGGGCGGTACATCCCACTCGCTCGTCAGAGCGCCATACTTGAAGAGACGCGCATCTCTGCCCTGGCCGACGGGTGCGTGCTGAGATCGTTGCTCGCAGATCTTCGCGCCTGCCAAGCTATTCCCGCCCCACGCTTGCTGATCGTGCCTGTCCACCGCGATAGCTTCACGAGGCCCGGATTTCTCAACACATTGCGAGAAGCGGTCGACGCTCTTCCGACGAAATGGGCGCTCGGCGTCAGCATTCTGGAACCCGTTGAATCAGAACACTGGACACAGGCCACGGTAGCGATCAGTGATCTCGCGACGTTCGGCGTCCAGGTGTTCCTATCTGACTATGGCAACGGCTTAGCGTCATTGTCGCGCCTCATTGCTTCCGGAGTACAAGGCGCAATCCTCGACCGATCCCAAGCGCCGTTTATGGCTGGGCAGGACGATGCCTTCGCCTTCGTTACCGCCGCCACGGCCGTTGCGGCTAATCTCGGCATCAAGCTCGTGGCCACGGGCGTCAAGGACGCTGAAGTCGCTTCGATGCTAGCAAAAATGGGAGTGTCGTACGCCTGCGGTCCCCTTTATGGGACCAGCTACACGGCACCAGTCCTACCCGAACCTGCGATTCGAGAGTCACAAACGACGAATGCGCGTTAGAATTCATAACACGTACTTGTAATATCCTTCGCAAACTTTCACCCTCGAATCGACATGCCCAGTGTTTCCATGACAGAACGACACGGTCGAAGCAAAAAGGCCACCACGCGGGTCTTCTTGCCGCTCGTCTATGTTGGCGCCGTCATCGGCACACTAGTGACTGGCCTCGTAGCGTACGAGATCAACGACAGTCGAACGCAGGCGCTGAATGATGCGTCCAGGGATCTAACTGTCCTTTCGTCTGCTTCTGCAGCACAGCTAAAGAGCTATCTGGACTCGATAGGTGAAGTGCTATCGGCGGCGGGCTTGGCGAGTCAATCACTGCTGACGGCGGGCCCTGGAGGCGCGGACAACGCGCTCAGTCAAGTTCGTGCAGCCGCAGTCGGCACCGCAATCGAAGGTATCGTGGTTGTTGGGAAGGCCGGCGTCCCTGTGCTGCATACGTACGACGATCCGGTTCCGGCCTCATTTCTGCCAGGTCAACTCGCCGTGCAGAAGCTTGAGTATCAGAGCACTGCGGGCACAGAGATCGTTGGCCCGATACTGTCAGACTCGGGCGACCGGGTTAAGGTGTATGCGGTAAAGCGAATCAACGACCAAACAGGCGCGTTTCTCGGGGCTGTACTGACACCCCTTGATATTTCCTCGATCGCACTTGTTGGCAAGGAGGCTCTTCGCAAAGATGGTGTGACCGTCGCGGTGCTGGGAGCCGAGAGGGGAAACCTAGTTGCGCGCCTACCAGATCCCGGCGTCCTCCGTTACTTGAAACAGTACACGGAGACGGAGATCAGTCCGCAGATGGCGGGCAAGCACTCGGGGGTGGCAGTTGGCGCGAGCGCTGTTGACGGTGTCCGACGGCTGATGGCATTCGAGCGTGTCAAGGACTACCCACTTTTGGTCGTTACCTCGATGGACGAGCAAGTCGTCAATAGCGAATGGCACGCTGATGCGAAGCGAATCATAGGTATCGGTTACGCTTCACTAAGCGTGATTGCACTACTCCTGGTTGTAATGCATCGCCAGCTGAGACAGCTCATGCACCGGACAGAAGCGGTAACCGAAAGTGAGCAGCGCTTCGACCGCGTTGTTCAGCGTCTTACCGATGGCCTCTATGTACGCGACAAGGCAGGGAAGCTTCTCGTGGCCAATCGGCAGTTCGCGACGTTCTTCGGCGCGTCTGACGAAAGGGCGCTGGTCGGTGCCGACCTGGCGACAATCAACCCCCAAGCTACTTCAAAGTCCATCGCACGCCTCAATGATCAGGTGTTCTCGTCGCGTGGGAAACCCTACATCCTTGAGTTGGAGACGGAAACCCATGATGGGCGAATGGTGCCGATGGAGTACACGCTGAGTGCCGTAGAGATTGGTGGCGTCGACTACATACTTGGCCAGATGCGCGACATCACTGCACGGCGCCAGTACGAGAGCCGACTGGTAAAGCAAGCGACGTTTGACGAGATCACCGGTTTGCCGAATCGCCGGCTGTACATGGATCGACTCTCGAATGCCCTGCACCGTGCGAAGCGCGATGGTCGGAACGTGGCCGTAATGTTCGTTGACCTCGACCATTTCAAGAGAGTGAACGACACGCTGGGCCACCGCACCGGCGACCAGCTCCTCGTTGCCGCGGCCGAGCGGCTTACGTCCCTTGTGCGCGATGGCGATACGATTGCCCGCTTCGGGGGCGATGAGTTCGTTGTTTTGCTTGCAGAGGTCACCTCACCGCTGGAATGTCGTTTGCTCGCTGAGCGCATCGTCGAGGAGTTCCGGACGCCGTTCGAGCTGGCAGGCCGGCGGGTCTCTGTTACAGCGTCGGTTGGTGTAGCCGTAGCTCCGGGGGATGGAGCCGAGCCAGATCTGCTGCTGCAGCACGCTGATACCGCAATGTACGAGGCGAAATCTGGCGGCAGGAGCGGTTTCCGGTTCTTCAACAATGAGATGAACGTACGCGTTCACGAGATGCTGCAGATTGACGGTGAAATTCGATGCGCACTGGAGCGCAATGAGATGCGCGTCTTGTACCAGCCGATCGTTGATCCTATTGCCCGCAAAGTTGTTAAGGCAGAGGCTCTTGCGCGATGGGAGTCCACGCGTCTCGGGTCCGTGTCTCCCGACAAATTCATTCCTGCGGCCGAAGAGAACGGCACGATCGCGCAAATCGGTGATTGGGTCTTGTCCGAGGCTTGCAGGACTGCCGCCTTATGGGCCAGGGACTTGCCTGAGCCGATCGCCGTCAGCGTGAACGTCAGCGCAAAGCAGTTCAACGATCCGAGATTTGTCGACAGCGTCTTCTCGGCACTTGATGAATCCGGGCTTCCAGCTCATCTGTTGGAGTTGGAGCTCACGGAACGTATTCTGATCTCAGACGATGAGACCGCATTCGAAACGATCGCTGCGCTGCGAGAGATGGGTGTCGGCCTGTCGCTGGACGATTTTGGCACTGGCTACTCGTCACTGAGTTACTTGACCAGATTCCCTCTGAACACTATCAAGATCGATCGAGCGTTCGTCAGTGGCCTGGCGGAAGATTCGCAGACTCAGAACCTGACAAAGGCGATCATCGCTCTGGCAAAGAGCCTGGACCTTCAGCTAGTTGCCGAGGGCGTCGAGACGGCCGACCAAGCAAGAGTTCTGATCGCCTACGGGTGTGATCTCCAGCAAGGTTATCTCTATGGGCGACCGGCAGAGCCGTCGGCAATCCTGAATCCGAGTTGGGGGTAAGTTACGAAGACTGCGTATCGTCGAAGCATTGGAGCCCGTGGGGTCCTATCGCAGTCCTCGCGCGGCACCTGTGGTGCCTGCTGCCACGCCGTGCCGGCCGCTCGAGTCGGTATCGGCCACTCGGCAAAACATCTCTCCTTGCGTTCTCACAAGCATGAGGAGTGACTCAGGGGTCAAGAATGGGTCATTCCGTAGCATCTGCCGCATGAGCAACGTGCTGAGTGAATAGGTGTCCCCGGCCATAATTGGCACCCCTCGTACTGCCTTGCCCTTGCAGTTGACCGACAAGAAGACCTTGGAGCCCTGATTCTCCAGGGTGAACCACTTCTCGTTTGCGGCACCATGCCCCTTGCCCTCAAACTTCGGTACCCATTGCATGAGCGTCGCCAGGACAAGCGGCAATTCTCGCTGCGACAGCTGAATCGATACCTTGTCTGCCCAGTTGTATTGCCGAGAATTGCCACTGGTTTGAGCCACCTCGATACGAACAGTTGCTTGGCCGGCGCGGGATACGTCAGTGGAGAAGCATGCCGCGGCACTTCCGCCATATACGTGCTGGCTGATGATCTCTTTGCCTTGGCCAGACTGCCTTGCCGGTTCTTCCACGCCCGGCTCCTCGGACAGAGAGGGAGAGCTCATCGGCGGGGGAATGCTCTCCCTCCTGCTCGGTTCCATCGGCCGCCCAGCCGGGATAGCCTCAGCGCCGGTGCCGGAGGGTCGAGTAGGGCTAGACTCCTGGCGGCGCCGACGAAAACCTGAGCGCTCCAGCTCGAGAAACTCGGCCATGGTCAGCCTGACGTAACGGGAGTCATCCCCCTCGTTACCGGTCTCATCCCATCGCTTGAGTCGAGCCGCAAATTGGGGACCTTCGCGCTTGCCGATCTCGATCAACACGCGTAGGGAAGGGATGCGGACGTTCAGGCGCTGTAGTCGTTGCTTCAGCTTCGGTGTAATCGAGAAGAAGATGCCTTGAAGGAACTTCAGTGCTTGCTCATTGCCGTGCTTTACATCTGCAACGGCTTGCGTGATGCGGTCTCCCTCGATGTCGTAGACGGACATGAGCATGCGGACATCGGGCGCAGGGATCTTGAGTTGCTGCAAGTCCGCACACAACGCCGCGGTATCCAGTGACATTTCCGTTTCTCCGTCGAGTCGTACATTGACTTGACTATAGCAAAGATACAGTTAGTTTATCAATACGTGTTATAGCGTCTAGTTAATTCTGAAGCGTTCCCCCGTAGGACGCTGCAACCTTTGCTAGGCGCACCCCGAACTTGGTAGGCCAGTCGGTCCAGGCATCTCGAAAATCAAAGCGTGCCTGGTATTGGGCTAGTGATAGACAGAGAACAAGACCTTGGCACTGTAGTAGGGATTCGCGTAAACAATGGAAACGTTGTCCTCAAAGACCCAGGAAAACTGGGTACCTTACTCCCGCCGAGCAAATCCTATGGCCCTTAGCTGGTCCTCGACGCGACCGATATCTTCGCGGGCGCGAGCCGTATCGTATGAGGGGACATCTCGCCCAAGATGCGTGGCGTGCCGTCAGGCGAATCGACAAAAGCGAGGTTCCGTCTCTAACGGTTCACGTGCGCTTGAAGTTCCGCTTCCACTGCAGCTCGGTCGACCGCAGCAAATCTCTCGTTCCAATCGGTCTTCGCGTGATCTTCCAGGGCCTTCGTCACTGGGCATTGGTGTGCATTTCCATAGCCCATTAGGTGCCTCAGTATCCCGTCTGGATTAACGAAGCCGGACGACGCTGAGGAAAGGGAGGTCTCCGCGCCGCGCCCACAAAGCGGGCAGGGAACCCGCCGATCGTGGCTCGCAGCACCCGAATGTTGCACGATTTCGTCGAGAAACAACTTCCACCATTCGCGCCCTTCTTTGGTAGATGTGACTCTGTACCTGCCTTCGTAGAACTCGGAGATGTGGATGGGCAGCATCTCCTCTATGGCCACGTATGCAACCTCTAGCTGCCTTCGCAATGACTCTTCGTCGTCGCGTTGCGGCATGGAGGGCCTCCTTGTACGGCATATATCCAATGTCTGGGAACTGGCAGTATCCGGCGCCTCCCCGGCGCGCAGCGCTTCGAATTGCCGCTGTAGGCTGGCAGCGAGCTGAGCCGCGAGCGCATTTGCCTCTCGCTTGCTGGCAGTTCTGAGGCTCCGCTCAATATGGCTGGGGTGTCCCTCAAAATGCTGCCGGAGGTCTTCGGGGATCTTGATCCGGAATTGGAAGTATCGGCTGTTGGGCCGTAGCCTGAGATAGGACGGATGCTTCATGGCTGCCTCCTCATGATTCCAAATGCTAGGTTGTCCTTGGGACAACCGGTAGGGAATTTGGTGGGACAGCGCGCGAACCGCAAGAACCACTTTGGGGGCCAGAACCCGACCTTGGCTTCTGGCCCCCAACTTTGAACTCACGGCTTACGGTTAGAAGCAGTCATAGGACAAACGCGAACTATCGTGGAGAGGCGCAAAAGCGAAAGGCCCCTACGATCGAGCGATTCGCGGCACTCGCGCAACAATTGTGCGGCTACCAGATCTCGACTTCTAGCGCGGCATTGAGCTCATGCTCAATGTCGATGCGGGTTCCGTGCAGCAGAAAATCTTCGTACTTCAGCAAACCGAGGCCGCCCATCACCATTGGAGTGCCAACCTCCATAGCGGCAGCCATCAACTTGATCTCTTCGATGTCGCTCAGTTCCGGCGTTACCACTCCATTCTTCCAGGCCAGGAGCTTGCGATAGCTGACTGCGACTTTGGTGCACGCTTCGGCAAGCGTCTTTGACCAAGTGGCCGCAATAAACTCGCCAACGATGAACTCGGGCGACCCGAAAACATCAGCACTGACCACCGAGTGGAGGTAGAGGGCCGCCTCATTCGCTCGTGTGACATCAGCCGTGCTTGGGCCTGCAAACAGGCCTGATCCCGAGATCAGCGAGTAGTCTTCCCACTTGAAAACGTCGGCGAGGAGAAACACTCTGAAGCCAGAACAGTCCAGAAACGAACTGATTGCGTCTATTCTCCTTCGCGTCAGAACGTCATAGAGATCATGGGGCTTGGTATGCGTGGGCTCATCGAAACAACTCATGAGGAGGTCGGCACTCACGCCACATGAGTGAGCCGCGGCATCGAAGTCGATGCCGAGAGCTTGGGATTGATCGATGATTGCCTGGTAAAGGCGAAGTCCTGTTTGCACGGGAAACGGTTTCTCAGCTCGAAATCACGATCGCATCAACTGCATCTCGCACGGGGCCACGAAGACGTTCCAGCCGCTCTTGCGAGAGGCCCAGCGCCGATGCCAGTTTGCTGTCAAGCGATGCCATGATCAGTTCTTCCCTTACTCCTGACAGGGTGTACCACGAGTACTCGGAAGACGCACGCAGTATCTTACCGAGGATTGCTGCGCGGTCAGGCTCGGGGAAGTCCGCGATTGCAGTCCTAACGCTTTGCGGGAATCGCCAGCGGAGCAAGAGTTCCGCAGTGACATCGTTGTGGGAAAACCCAAGGATTTCTCGCTCCACGCTTACGCGTTTGGCCAGATCCAGAGGGTGCACCAGAGTGCCAATCTGTTTGGCTTCCGCTGGGAGTCTCAGCTGGATGAGTAGGACGCCGAGCCCTTGCATGAGCCCGGCGGTGAAGGCCTCTTCGGCGTCCACGCCAAGGGTGCCGGCAATCTCTGCCCCCATGTACGCACTGGTGAGGCCGTGCCGCCAGTAGTTGCCCATGCTTATCCCAGCCACCTGTGGGAAGGCACTCATAACCCCAGACGTGATCACCGTGGTGCGGAGTGTTTGCAGGCCAACCAGATTCACTGCACGTTCCACGCTGGCGATTCGGCCGCTTTCTCCGTAAAAGCTGGAGTTCGCGACACGGATGACCTTTGCGGCAATGGTTTGATCCCGCCGAACGAGATCGATGATATCGGACAGGTCAGTTTTCTCGTACCGCGTCATTTCGACAAGGTCGTACACCACCTGCGGAATCGTTGGCAGCTTGACGGTTTGGTCAAAGACCTTGTTGAGGGGCATCATAAAACTCCAGCAGGGCGGCGAGGTGGGGGCGTGATTTCCGGGGTTTGAGGGTCCGTCATGTGCCAAGCCGAGCGATTGCAGCCTCCAGGTCACGTTGGCCAGGCCGACGTGTTGCCTCAATGAACGGCTCGATGAACTGACCAACATTGCGCAAGATCGCCTGCAGCGAGAAATGCTCCACCCAGTCCGAGAAGACAACTTCGTCTAGTGGTTCGCAGGAAACCGTCACGTCGGACGCCCGGAGAACGGGAGCTCGGGAAAGGTCCATCAACTTCATGTTCCTTTCATACGTAGCCCGGCCTGCTGCCGAAGCAATGGCACCGAGAGTCTTCTTCTTTAAATCGACCTTGCCGGCCTCGACATGTGCATAGAAGCTCTCAATGGAGCCGCCATGCTGTCCAAACACCTTGAGTGCGGTTGAGATACCTACCCGCGGAAGACCTTCTATGGTATCAGACGCGTCGCCCGCCAATGCCTTGGCCTGAAGGTAGGTCCAAGGGTCTGGCGTCCCGACATGGTCATGCAAGTCGTCTGCTGTGGCGATCAGCTTTTTTGCGCGTGAATCGAACCAACCGATGCCGTGTCCGACGGTGGGTGCGCAGCAGCACGGACAACGACCAGAGAGTGCCGCTGATCGCTTGTACCTCCATCCCTTGCGCGGTCAGGGTGTGAGAGTACTGATTTGCGTAACCAACTGCAGATCCATCCACGATCATGATTGCGGCCATCAGTGTTGCTCCCTCTACGCCTTTCACGTTTGATGTGTTCCCTTGTGCGACGCGCACAACTGGAGTATGCGTACATGATACTGCGGAAATGCGAGGGGTTATAGCTTGATGAGCTGCATCCCCTACGGGCAAGGCCTCGCATGGCCTCCATCACAGGGAGATTCATAACATGGACATGTCCGTAGGAACGCAAGAACAAGCAATTCGCTTCATCACGCCGAAGTTCCTGGAAGGTGCCCCGGCCGGAAAGCCCAATCAGGTTGGTTTGTCGCCAGAGGTCGAATCCATGCTTGCCCGCGATGCGGTGGTGGCGGTCGGGGTCTCAGGCGGCAAGGATTCGGATGCCTGCGCTATTGCGGTGGCAAGGCACTTGGATCAGATCGGCCACAAGGGACCGCGGCTGCTGGTGCATTCCGACCTAGGCCGTATCGAGTGGAAGGATAGCCTGCCGAGCTGCGAGCGGTTGGCACATCGATTGGGTTGGGAACTGCTGGTGGTTCGTCGGCAGGCTGGCGATATGCTGGACCGCTGGGAAGTACGGTGGCAGAAAAGTGTCTCGCGGTACGAGGACATGTCCTGTGTGAAGCTCATCCTTCCCTGGAGCACGCCGTCGATGCGATTCTGCACGAGCGAAATGAAGACACACCTCATATCCAGTGCGTTGCGAAAGCGCTTCCCGCAGGGAGACATTCTCAACGTGACGGGGATTCGCCGACAGGAAAGCAAGAACCGCAGCAAGATGCCGATCTGGGCGCCGAACTCCGGACTGACCCGCAAGAGTGGGGTTGGGATGACGTGGAACGCCATCATCGACTGGCCTGTCCAGGACGTGGTGCATGCGATCCATGATGCGGAACTCGAGCTCCATGAGGCTTACACGAAGTACGGTATGTCAAGGGTCTCATGTTCGTTCTGCATAATGTCATCCGAGGCCGATCTGATAGCCTCCGCGATGTGCGAGGACAACCACGAGCCATACATCCGCATGGTGGAACTGGAGGCAAGGTCGTCATTTGCCTTCCAGGGGAACCGGTGGTTGTCCGACGTGGCGCCCCACGTCCTGCCGCCGTCGCTGCGAATCCGGGCCGACAAGGCCAAGGCAGTTGCGGCACAGCGACAGGTGATAGAGGCCGCGATCCCGGAACATCTACTCTATACGGCTGGTTGGCCGACGTGCCTTCCCTCGCGGGAAGAGGCGGGGCTCCTGGCTGGTGTTCGCACGGAGGTTTCGGCGCTACTCGGGCTCAACGCCCAGTGCCTCGATGCCACCAGCGTGCTGAACCGTTACGGCAGTTTGCTGGAGCTGAAAGTGGCCAAGGGCAAAGCTGGCTCGGCGGAGGATACCTATCCCCAGCAGACGGAGCTTTGTTTTGGTTGACGTGAAACCAAACCCAATATGGATGTGCGATGACAGAGACCGAATTTGACGCCGCTTGTCGGCTTTGCCAAACGCTGGATACAAGGGCCAGTGACGTCGGAGTTCTTGAAGAAGGCCGATGAAAAGCGATTCATTTGGATTCGCGACGACTTCCTGACTGTTGAGTGTGTAGTGAGAACCGGCGAGAAGCTGGCTTTCTTGATGCACGTGGCCAAAGTCAAGAAGGAGGTGCGGGAAACTGGGTACGTGTTCTTCGCGTAGTCGGAACGCATCTGTTGCGTGAAACTCCCTCCAAGCCCGCTGACGCGACTTAGGTCGTGCAGCGGGCTTTTCTCTTTGGCGCTG
This sequence comes from Cupriavidus sp. 2SB, assembly GCF_005503625.1. GTDB lineage: Bacteria > Pseudomonadota > Gammaproteobacteria > Burkholderiales > Burkholderiaceae > Cupriavidus. The sequence continues at coordinate 62,284 of NZ_SCMX01000024.1, forward strand.
GCGTGCGCCGGCCGGGCTGGGGGACGCCAACTGGATCGCCCCCCCCCAACAGTCGGCTCATCCCACCCGTGCCGAGGTTCGTGCAACCGCGTGTGGTGCATCTCTCTCCATCTGATCAATCGCGGCGCCGTCCGCACACCACAAGGAGAAGGGAAATGACACTTAACCAATCGGAACAGCAAGGCCTGAAGAGCGCGATCTTGGTCCATGAATCCCAGGCTGGCGTGGTCGAGCATTGCTTCTGCACGAAGGAACAAGCCGAGGCGACGCTGCGCGCATCCCCCGACGCCGATACCGGCGCAAGCATGTTCGTCACTGAAGAAGCTCTCGAGGCGGAGATGGTGTACTCGACATCTCCAGATCTGCGAGCACGCGTTGAGGCTGCCAAGTCCAAACTTCAATTCGATATCGCTGTCCGCGACGCGCTGAATCGAAACGGTGTGCCGGCTGACCGCATCCTTCGGGTTGCAGTCTACAAAGCAATCAAGGAGCTGCGGGAGACCGTGCTTCGTCCGGTGTGCTAAAGCCTATCGATCTCAGGAGAGACTGTGAAATCAACGATCATTGATTGCCTCGCGGAACTCGGCTGGCAGAAGGACAGCATTGTCGATGCCTTCAGCAAGACGTTCGAAACTGTCGTTGCACCGAAGAAGGCCAGCGTTTGGCTGAGTTTCGATCAGGAGGGCAATCGCTGGTGGCTCCGCAACGGTGAGTTCACCAGTGCCGGAGAGAACGTACTGGCGGCCTGCCATGCGATCATTCCCATCGGGATGCCTCCCAATGAAATCCAGAAAGCTGTCGAGGCGCTTGTTGCCGAGATGGAGTACAGGATAACTGGAGCGTACTCGGTTCGCCTTCTACGTCAACGGGACGCAGATACCGCACCCAGCTCCACATCGCCGTTCTGAAGAGCTCCCCCCCTCCCTACGCTACCAAGCGTTCGGAGGGCTTTTTCATGGTCGACTCCAGAGGAGGTGTCAACTGGACCGCCCCTCAATATGTCCCGGCGTTGCTCATCTCCAGCAGCAACTCAACCCTACAAGGAGTCGGACATGAATCAACAGGAGAATATGGTGCCAGCAGTGACTGGCCAGGTGATGCAGGGCTACGCGGACTCGCCAGTGATTCTGGCGCCCTCTGGCCGGTTCATTACGGACAATCGAAACCGCAAGGTGGCTGAGGTATTCCAGCCGGGAGATTCCCCCGCGGAAGCCGAAGTGATGAAGCGGCGAATTGTAGGCTCGTTCAACGCGCTGCCAGACTTGGTTGGTGTTCTTCTTCGGGCGGACAAAGAGGGCAGCTTGTGGCAGGCCCTCTACAACGAGGGAATCACTGACGCCTACGATGAAGCACTGTCGCAGGCAGTGAAGGCATTGGGCGAGGAAGGCCTTACGACCGTCGCGCACCGTTACGATCTCGACCTCGAAGCCATCCGGGCCAAAACCGATCCAGATCGGGGCATGAATACCCCTGAGCCGCCGGCGATCGCGTGACACATTAACCAGCAGCATGCCCACCGCTCTCTTTGAGGCGGTGGGATTTCTATTTCCTTCCGTGCAGTGACGCTAGGCAGTGGCACGCCTATATCTCCCTGGTACGCATATCCCATAGCAAGTCCAACCCTGAACTAACAAAGGAGAACTCCGCTATGGGTTTCAAATCGCAGATCGCACTTTACAAGGCATTCTTGGTCGCCGGCTTCAGTCTGGCGAAGCTTCGCTCGGTGGAAGCGCAAGACGGGCTCTGCTGGGAGGTAACTCTGAAGAAGGGCAAGGTCGAGATCCTCCACATCAGCAATGGAGGTTTCGGCGGGCCGGACGAAGTTCGCAGCTTGCTGCAGAACGATGACGAGATCGGCCGCTATGTTGACGAACTGTACGCCGTCCCAGAGGTCGCTCAGATCATCCGAGACGCGATGATCGACGTACTGAAGGCGGAGAAGAAGTACGCGAAGGATGGCGAAACTCGCGACTTCGACGCTGAGATTGAAGCGGCCAAGGACGCCCCGCTCAAGCGCGCAGACGACACGACTGCCATGGTGATCGGAATCATGACGGATGCCAAACAGACGATCGATCAACTGAAGCGAGCTGCCAAGCGGAAGATCTGCTGGCTGGAGAAGTGCGAGGCCGGGGATTCCGATACGTACGTGTACATCAGCGCTCCGCTGAACGCGGAGACCCGTGCACACGTCCACCAGAAGTACGGCGAGACGCTCGACGTCATCCTCAATGACCTGATCGAAGGCCTTTAACCCACGACGCCCCGGACTAGATCCGGGGCTATTTCTTTATGTGGCCTCAGGGTTTGCGGGGCGAGGCAGCTCTCTTACTGTTCTACGCGCCCATGACATGCATTCATTAGTCAAGTTACACCAATCTTTTGCCGCTTAGGCGCAGATGGCCGCACCGGCGGCCCGGTGGCGAGCGGGGCGAGGGGGAAGAGTGGGCTGCTTCGGGTGGTGCGTACAGAAGCCTGTTACGCATTTCCCTCTGTAAGGCGGTCAGGCGCCGAAGCCACAACCTATCTCGGAGAATTACATGACTACTGCTACTCACAACATTCTCACTCCGTCCAACATTCGCGATCTCACCATTTTCGGGTTCTACCCGAGTGGGCAGAAATTCTCCGGTACCGTGAAGGCCGGCTCCTCTTTCGAGGCAATGATTCGTGTTCTTGCAGACCGTCGCTATTCAGACGACGGTGGCGACCTTGCAGTCTCCAGCGTGATTGACGCGGAGACGGGCCGGGTGGTTGACGGTGCTCTGCTGTCGGCCCAGCACGACTTGTTGCCGGAAGTTGAAGCCATTGAAGGGGTAGTCCAGTGCGTCACTGATCTGATCTCCACCATGCAACCGCGCATGGATGGTGACCTCAGCGACCGCGATCGCCTCTTTGCCTACACTGAGTACGTTGGATTGCTGCTTGCCGAGGCACCGCTTGCGTTCGAAGGACTGACGCATGGTGCCATGGAGATGTCGGACGAGAACATGACCCTGGAATTCGAAGACTGTCGGGGTCACGTGCACTACTTTGAGCCAGCATTCGCGCTTCTTGCACTTGCGGAGGCTGCGCTGCAGGTAGAGGTCACCACTGCCGCGCTTCAAGTGAAGACGCTCGCGACGGTGGCACGCAGCTCATTGAATCTTGCTGCGATCGATGCACTTTGACGTCCACGGGAGATCCCTTCACCAGGGGTCTCCCATTTTTTTTGCTCGAGCGTGCCTGCTAGTCCCACACGACGTGGACAGGCTCCATTGAGTTGATCCTGCCTACCAGGCGAGATCCATCACCCACTGCGTACGCCTTGATCAGGAGATGTTGCGACTTGAAGTTGCCGTCTTCCTGCCAGGCCGTCTTCCAGACCGGAATCGTGCACTGCAGCCGGCCGGTCAGATCCTCCACCCACAAGCTGTAGCAAAGCTCACCCTGGACGGTGGCTACGGTGGGGCGCTGCCTGAGGGTGTACAGCCCGTGGAAATGCAGGCCTGATGCCAGGGTGGCAAGGTGATCATGCTGCCCGCTCAATGCGAACTTTCGCGCGACGATGGTTTGCATCATTTGAGTACTGCCGTGGGTTTGAGTCCGCGATGGATTGATGGGAAAGCTATGCCCTTGGTGTTGATGGTCGCTGTTCGCCATTACGAGCTGCAAGGACCAACCAACAAGGAGCATACCCATGCAATACGGCACCTGTCACTTTACTTCAAAGCAAGCAGCCGATCGCTACTATCAACAGATGGGCTATTCCTCTGCGGACATTCCACTTGCAGAGGGGAACATCCGGATCGGAGAGCCCGCGTTGCGGGAGGGCGAGATCGCGAAGCCGGATGAGGACGGTCGGTACCACGTCTGGGCTCCTGAGAACGTGGAGAAAGCGCCTGCAGTTAGGCCGTCTCCCACAGTTTCTGCGCCGCGGCGCCGCGAGGACGATCGCCTGGCATCTGAGCTGGAGCTGTTGACGATCGAAGAAGGCACGATTCAACTGCCGTCGGAGAGACTGCAATGCTATGCGGAAATCAAGCGGCTGATCCAGAAGGGCGGGGGGCGCTACGATTCTCGCGGGTACTTCAAGTTCCCTGCGGGCATTGATGCTGCAGTCATCCTCGAGGAGTTGCGGTGCGGGAATGTCGTGAATGGAAAGAAGGATTCCCAATCGTTCTTTTCCCCCCAGCCTGTTGCACGTCGGGTTTGTGAAGCAGCGATGCCGAGACCCGGGCGGCGGTACTTGGAGCCGTCAGCTGGTGGTGGCGCATTGGCGGACATCGTGCGTGCGGCCGGGGCGGAGATTGTGGTCGTGGAGAATCATGCGCCGAATGTGCATATCCTAGAAGGCAAAGGCTATGACGTTCTGGACCGTGATTTCCTCACAGTGTCGCCGAGCGAGATTGGTTTGTTCGATGGCGTGATCGCGAACCCGCCATTCAGAAACAACCAGGATATCGACCACATCCAGCACATGTGGTCGTTCTTGAAGCCAGGTGGTTGCTTGTCAGTGGTCGCATCAACGGGCTGGCAGCGAGGATCTCAGCGCAAGCATCGCGCGTTCATTGAGTTCCTCGAGCAGAACCATGCCGAGATCGCTGAGATCGAGGCGGGGGCATTCAAGGAGTCAGGAACTAGCGTTGCTACGGTCCACATTTGCGCCTGGAAGACCGTTCCGGAACGTGCGAAGGCTGAATCGAGCCCTCGCCCATCGGCCGCGGCTACTCAGTTGGCCCTCATGCTGTGAAATTCTGAGCTCAACTCAGTCGGATGGCCCGGCCTGTCTCGGCAAGGTCGGCATCTGAAAACTCCCGCCCGCCGGTCTCTACAGACGGTGGGCATTTTTTGTCCGCCTTCGGTCCCGATCGCTGCGCCCACCCGAACACCTCGCGATTCATCGTCCCTCCACAGCACAGCATCCTGGCCGGTGCTGCCGTGCGCTAGGCACTTCACTGCCGCTGTGGTGCATTCCTTAGCTGCAAGGAACAACGCAAAGGAGAAGCAGATGACGACAAGCAGTAAGGACCTGGTCTCAGGCGCGAAGCACGATGTCCTGGCCGGGCGCATTAAGCGATCGACGGGTCTGCAGTACTTCGGGTACCGAAAGGGAGCCGATTCGATCTTGATCAAGATGGCGGAAGGAAACCTGTTCGAGATCCCGGTGACCCCCGCCGGCTCTGCAATCGTAGTAGTGGCTGCAGTTGCCAGTGCTTTCGACGCTGGATCTACCCCGGCCGATGTTCTGGATGACTTTCGGCGACGAGGGGAAGTGGAAGGAGCTGTGCAATACCTTGGAGCTGATCCATTTGTTGGCGAATGGGCCGAGTTGGTTCAGACGCCGATGGAGAAGGAGGCTTCCGCGGCTCCTGCAAACACTGCCTTCACTCTGGAGATCTGAAGATGAACCAATCCGAACTTCGCGACACTTTCCAGAATCTTGGTTTGCCCCTGAGTGACGTACAAGAGCTCGATCCCGACTCGCTGTTTCCCGGCGTATCAAAGTGGCATGTGTTGATAGAGGCCGTCGAAGGGACGTTGGTGAACCTGATGGCCAATGCAGCAGTATCGGCGGTGTCCAGTCCACTATCGGTGCCAATCGAGTTCCGGCTGGACGGTAAGCCAAGCAAGCTGGAGGTCTGGAATGTGCGTCTCGTAAGCGGGGTGAGTCTGATCCTCAGTGCGACTGTTGAACCGAAGCCTCTCACCGCTGGCGAACTCGACATCCGTGCGACGGTAAGTGTGGTTTCGGACCAGACCCTGATGCCGTTTGTTGAGGAGTTGGCGGTAGAGGGGCGACGGATCGAGGCGATCGATCGACTAAGGGCGGAGGTCAAAGGTGTTGCGTCAGCCATCGAGAGCCTACTCGATGGTGTAAAGCAGCCTCGCGCGACCTACATCTATCGGGAACGTCTGGAATGCACGGCGATGGGTTGGGCCAGGCCCGATACACAGCAGCACGCCATCAACTCGTAACCACAGTAGCCCCCTCTTCCAGAAGAGGGGGCTTTCTTTTCATTTCGCAGCGCGCAGAGGTTTCGGGCCCTCGCCGTTGTGGTCCCCTGTGAACCATCTCTCAGCACCAACAATCGCGGCATTGCCGCACCGAACTCAGGAGAACGACCATGGCAATCCACTACGACAATGCGGACGAGAACAAGGGCGGTTTCACGTCGGAGCAGATGAACGCACTGATTGAAGGGGCGAGCGAGCATCAGGTCCGCCTTGCATTGCAGAAGGTGCTCCACGTTATGGCGAAGCTTGGCTTCGGCACGGACGAGGAGATTTCCGGGGCGGATGCTGTCGACGCAATCGGCGAAGTATTCGCGGAAGTCACTGAGGAAGTGCTGCAAGGGCAGGGCTAACTCAGTTCAACCGAAGCAAATGGAGGGAGAACGAATTGCCTACCAGTCCTGAACTCGCAAACATCGACGCGGCATTCGAGCGGCTCAACACGATTCTCGATACGACTGGGGCGCTAGATTCCGCGGCGACCCAGCATGCAGCCTACGCGTTGCGGCTCGCCATAGTGCAAGCGCTCGGTGACCAGGATCGAATCGAGGCCGCCGAAGCCTCTCTCGCGGAGCTGAAACTCAGTTCCTGAATTGTGTAGCCCGACGCCCGCGTGACCGACTCAGTCGGCCGCGGGCTTTTCAATTCAACGCCGGCGTTTCCCTGGGGCAACACCACGCCAAGCAATGTCGAAGCAGCAACTGCTGCTGCTGTTGTTCATCGTGCGATGGCCATTGTAAGGACTTACACGAGCCTGTTCTGCATGCCCATTGTGCAAGGACTACGCAAAAAGCCCTTTGCACTTTCCCTCAGGACACTCTGGAGTTGACAATGCTTGCTGCTATCGCCCTCTCGCTTTTCCTGTTCGCTTGCGGCTATCCGTTTGCGAAGAAGAACTGATCTTCGAATGTGGTTCGCTCCACGTCCGTCTGACGCCAACTAGGTCTTCTGAAGCCATGCTTCGGTTGGCTATGCCACACCCAAGTTGAGCCGTGCTCACTTGGGTGTTTTTTTTGCCCGCAGGGCATGGAAAAGTTCTTTTGGCCTTTGTTGCAATAGGTTTTGCAGATCTATTGTTTCCCCACACTGCTGCAGCCGGGCAAAAAAAAGCCCACCGATTCCTCAGTGGGCTTGATGGCGCATGGAGAAGGTTAGCGCTGCTTGATGGCGGCAAGCCGATTCTTAAACGTCCGGACAACCTGCTCATATCGGTTCAGTGCAGTATTGTCCGGCTTGGTTTCATCCGTACGCCACCGGAAGATGGTCATCTTCGTGACGCCCAGGATGGTAGCAAGATCGGTGTCCGACTCGACTTGCAGGTCGTTCGCCCAGCGCCCAAGGATATCGCTCATCGGCCGATTGAACATCTCGCGACGTGCCATGGCCTCAGGCTCTTCGTCGCGCAGCTTTCGGGCGGCGGTCATAATGTCTGCCGGCACCGAGGCCGTGCGGCCGTAGATATACGAGGAGAGCCGCGGCAGGCCGATGCCGAGTGCTGCGGCAAAGTCCTGGTTGCGCATTTGCAGATCTGCGCAGATTTGTACCAACTCGAGCTGGTCGGCCGAAAGAGTCTCGTTGCGGTTTGCACGGCGAACCCGCGGCTTAGGCGCGGCAGGGGCTGGGAGGGCCTCCAGATTCTTGTCCGCTGCGGCGGATTCGGGCGCCGGCGCGACGGGCGCAATCAGAGGATCAAGGTCGAAAACGCCGAGATTGCTCATTTTCTCTTCTCCATTCAAATGCCTTCGGAAGGCCAGGGCCATTTTCGCAGCAGCAGTCCTGGAATCGATGACCTGGTCCCTATCAATTGGTTCGCTGTCTACCAAGCCAACATTTTCCAGCTCTTCACCACGCTCTCGCATCTCTTCGATCGAATCGTGGTTGATGGTAAGTGCGAGAGCGTCACGAATGTGCTCCCGGCAAACATTGCTCGCAATTGCGTAGATTACCGCATAGATCGCGTTTGCCTCGCGCAGCTTATCCAGTTGCTTGGTGGCGAAGAAGACTACCACTACTCGCTGCAGGATCTCGTCGACATCGCCAAGATCGACCTTAGACTTCAGAGCTCGTACGCGGCAAATCTTGTGCGTACGCTCATCTGCATACATCGCTTTGATGAACCGATCGATGAAGGTCTTCGGGCGCTTGGGATTGTCCAGGAACTCGGCGCTCATGCGCTCAAGTTCCGACGGCTTGCCCGTTGCGGTAGGGGTGTCAAAGCCGTCAACCTCAGTGGTGTCCACAGGATCGACGCCTTCGTCTTCGGCAGGAATGAATTCGGCTACTTCTTCAGTCACCATTGAATGGAGTTAGATGGACTGTGTTCCTAGGTAGCAACCCGGTCAACCACTCGGTCCAGGCGCGGTAGAACTGCGCGTTGCACTTGCTCCACTGAATCCACCAGGTCGAGCATGATATGCACGCCGGCTACCAGGATGTCTGACTTCATCTCTGGGTAGAGCAACATTGCGCGTTCCATACGCTTGTTCACAAGAGCGACCGCCTGATCGGCCGATTTACCTTCGAGCCGGAGTGCAAGGACCGGGTTTTGGTTCTCTCGCACGCCGAGCGCGTCAAGGCCGATTTCGATAGGGCTGTACTCACGTTGCATGACTGTTCCATCCTTGGCCGCCTTCTGCCGAGCGACGCTTTAACAATTATACCTACGGGGCAACACGTGTCAATAAACCAACCAGGCAGATGGTTGGGATACATAACACGTACGAGTGACCGGAGGGTAATCCCTCAGGCCGGCTTTGGCGCGACTACAGCAGATGCGATCGCGCGGGAACGGATCAGGCTGTGACCTGGACAGCCATCTCCATGCGGGGGACGAACTTCCGGATCTCGAGGATGTTCTTGGAGGATTTGCTTACAACGGTGAGGCCTGCCAACAAGATTTCCGCACGCGCCTCGGGGTAGTCCTGGAGCGCATTGCTCATACACGTCATTGCTCGCATCCCCGAGCAGCTGGCGTTCACAAACTTGGAGCACTTCGGTTGACCCTCGGAGTCGAGACATCCCATTGATGCCATCCCGATTGTTGTTGCGAGCGACGTTTCCCCGGCGACTTTGTTCATCTTGACCTTCCTTGCCTCTAATCGTTTTTGGTTTGTGCTTGGCCCTTGCCCCGTTGGTAACAAGGTGAGGCACATTATAAATACGCCACAAATGTTAGGTCAATTAAAATTGTCGGTAAGTTATTGTTTTTAAAGGGATTTGTTTGCAAAAAAGCGTAATGCAAGTTTGGTCACCGAAAACACGTCTGCGTTTTTTTTGCACTTCTTTAAGTGGATTAAGCGATGCGGATCGAGTGTTTTGGCCCAGATTCGCTTTTCAGCCAGAAAACAGGGTACAGAATAAGAAAAACGCCACCCTGCAAAAGAGGGTGGCGGGCCGGTTAAAGGAACGGATCTTCGTTGGAGATGTTCGCGTTCAGTGCCTTCTCTTCCTCAGGGAACAGAGGCAACGAGAACTCGTCTGGATGCCGAACTCGGCGATGGAGCTTGGCCTGCCAGTAATCCTTAGCGTCGTCGGTTGTTTCTTCAGCGTGGTCGGTCTTCGCTGCCGCTGCCGCAGGCAGGCGTGTCGGGACAATCGGTACGGAGTGCTTTGAGACTGAGGCGCGCTTCCCATTCACTGGCTTGTCAGCCGGCTCTGGTTTGGGCGGAGTTGTCGGTCGTTGAACAGCAGGCACGGGTTTCGATGTTCGCTCCTCCGGCGGCGCTGGTTGCCGCTGGTGCTCCAAGTGCGTCTGTCGAAGCAGCTCCAGAGAGCTTGGTCCCCGCCTGCGCACGGGGCGCTCGACTTCGATGCGAGGCAAGTGCGTCTCGTCGCTTCGCAGTTCGATCGGCTCGAGGTGGTGCGGTGCGAACTGAAATTTTCCGCAGTAATACCACATGAAGAATGGCCAACTCATCAGCGCATACAGGAGGGGAGGGGCCCACCAGTACCCGTGGTCAGGATTGGATTTAATCGTGATCACAACGCTGAATGCCAAGGCGTAGAACACTGCGAAGCACATCCATCGTTTTACTTTCATCTGCTGCACCCTTGCGCGGTAGTCTGGACGCGAGAGAGATGACGAACAGCCGCAAAGAATTGGTACTTGTCTCGGGCGGAGAACGGGAGAGTGGGTTCCGTGTCAGCCCGTGGCGGCCGCAGCAAAGAGAGAACCCGGCCAAGCAGAAGTGGCCGGGTCAGGGAGATTACCAATCAGACAAGCGCTTTGAGGCGGGTCCATTCGGCGTCAACATCCCAGGCTGAGACCGCGGCGAATCGCCCGACAAGCTCGTTGATGGTGATGTCGTGGGTGGGTTCATCAAGCGTGAGCATTGTCCTCAGCTCGGGAGCACCAACTTCAAACGCCTCAAGGCAGGTGAAGACATGGTCAATCTCGCTCGGCCACCCGTTTGTGCCCCGCAATTGAAGACTCGGCGTCGGCAGCCCAACCTGTTGCGCGACTAGCAGCCCGCCTTGTTGCAGCTTCGCGGCGATCAAAGCAAGCTGGTCATTGGAGATCGCGCCGGCGACGACAACGCACTCGCTGACCTGGCAGCTTGCGGCGTCGCAGTACACGAGCTCTAGCTTTGTGTTCTCACCTTGGTACCGGATGCCCTGGTGGTATGGATCACCAAACGCCGTGGTGACCAGCTCGCGATAGGCTTCCGGAAGGAGGCGCGCGTCGTTCCCGGTGGGTGCATCGAAGTCGATCACCTCAATGGTGGCTTGCCCATCGTGAGCGGTGCTGAGGATACCGTCCTTGGTGGTGACAAGTACGATCGCCGGGTTGACGGCGCTGATGCCAGCTTCGTGCTCAATCAGGGCGATCGCGGTTTCGAGGCCAGCCACGTCGTTTTCCTTCGGATCGTAAAGGTTTGCTTCGACGCCGGTCGTTACATCGTCCAACTGTGCTTTGGCGGCTTCGATGATCTTCTTGAGTGCTACTTGTGGATTCATGCAGGGTCTCCCTGAAATGGGGGGTTAAAGTTAAGACGGAAAGCCTTGTCAGGAGAAATGGTGCACAGCCATGCGTAGATCCTGCGCGAGCGCGCAAAGAAAAAGCCTCCCGGGGTGCGGGAGGCTTGGGGTTAGATGACAAGCTCGACGGCTTCTCGATATTTGCCAAGATTTGGAGGAGCGTCCGGCACGGCGATCGACCTCGGAGGATGGATCTGCAGTGGCGTGGTATCCACGTCAGCGAGATTGAAGTCCTTTGCAACGGTGATTCGGAAGGACTCCTTACCCTTGCCGCGGTACGAATCCACGACCGTATCGGTCACAACAACGCCTTTGTCAGCAAGCAATTTTGTGTAGTCCACTTCGCCCTTCTTGCTGGTTCTGGATAGAAGCACGCCACAGCCTTCTCTCAGCTTTGCACCAGGTGGCAACAATGCGATAAGTGCTTCCCGGGCCAACTGCTCGCGTTCCTCCAACTCGTCTTTCTCACGCTTGATGAGAAGGTAGTGAGTCGCTGCTGCAGCCCACTCGTCGGACTCCCATATCCCAGATTGCACTCGCTCCCAGAAAGCTATCTCTGCTGCGACAATCTGGTCAATCCGCGCCTGATCACGGTGTACTCGCAACAAGACTCCGTCCTGGCCGTCAAAGGAGTAGTAGTTCCCGTAATCGGCCTCTGCAACGAAGATCTGTTGCTGGACTTGGTCGACGTACTCGTCAGGGACGAGGCCGCTAAGGGCCAATTTGTGGGCACGTTCACCCGGACACTTGACCTCGAGCGGCTCGCCCGAGAACAAGTCGAATCCGTCGAATGAAGCCCGAATGAACGGGTGGACGGCACTCTCGGCGACGAGGGGAGTGACTGTGGTGCTTGTCAGCTTCTCGTACTGCGCCCGCGCAAGAGGTTCAAGGAGCTTGCCCCGCTCGCGGATCTTCTGAAGGATAGGATTACGTTTCGGGTCCGTACCCTTACCCGTCTTATGCTTGAACAGCTCATAAGCGCGGGTGTAGAGCGACTTTCCCATGATGATTGGGGCATCTGATGCTCCGATGCCCTTGAGGCGCCAAGCAAGCCATTCAGGTGAGCCCTGAATAGTTGCCGGCCCTGACAGGACTTGCATTGCCATGGAGATCTCCTCGGGGTTGCCATGCCATAGCACGGCGTTTTCGCTTGACCCTAGGAGATGAAGAACGCGTGCAGCTAAGCCGGGCTCGTCGGCCAACAGATGGCTGCGTCAGGCCAGCCTAGACAGCCGGTGAAGATGTGTGAGGCATCGACACGGCGTAGCGACCGGAGCTCATCGGCGATGAAAACGCGCGCCAGCGTGATCCAAGGAAAGCCGCTTCCAATGCAGGGGCGATAGAAGGAGATATAGGGGAAGCTTCCGTCCAGCAGTCAACGGAAGTATCTAGGTGGCTTCGAGGGGCGGGAAACCGCGTAGGCGGCGCCATGCACAAGCTCGAAACCTACTGGTCCTTGACGGTACCGGACCGAGAATTCTCCAACACCGGCGGACACTGCGGACCCTCGACTATTCTCAACGGCTGTCAACCGAAAGACCAGCCAATCATCAAACTTCCAGTCAAGGCCGGCCGTTACCTCCGCATGCCATTGGGCGGCTCGGTGAACTGGCGGCACAATCGTGTCGACGTCAAGAGGCTCAAGTTCTGACAGCATGCGCACATTCTATGCCATCGACGCAGATGACATGGATGGAGAACGTGTTTCAAAATGAAAAAAGCCCTCCGTTACGAATAACGAAGGACCTGTCTTACTAATGTGGGCTTGCGGGCGGTGCTTACTCCCTTTGGAACAGCCCAGGCAGGATGCCAACACCGACACCCGAACGCAGTCTCTCACAGTCTTGGCACCAGAAGGACTTCTGAGTACCCAGCAACGTTGTGGTCAGCGGGTTCAGCCCAAGCACGAATGCGTCCTTACGGCTTGGCACCAAGATCATGAATTCGTGCCCCTGGCTATCCCAACTCTTCCAGGTGACGTCGAACGTTCCGACGGACCCTGCCCACTGGCTGCTTGGGTCCTTCGTGACCTCGAGAGTTCCGGTTCCTTCCTTGGCATCACCACCGAAATTGTTGAGGGAGAGTTTCGCCGTGACACCGACAGAACTTCCCCCAAACATCTTCGTCGCGGTGTACACCGCAGGCTTGTCCGAGCACGCAGAGACCCCAATGGCTCCAATGGCCACCAGCAGGGCGAGGAAGAGCTTTCTCATGTACTTTTTCTCCGATAGGTTGGTTGGACGCAAGTTCATCGTCATGTCCTTGCGCGGAAGGAATGACTCACAGGAAGCCATAACTGGCGTCACGTATATGCGGTTGTCGGGCATCTCAGAGGGTCCTGCTATGCCGAATCGTCGGCCCAACCTTTATTAACGGAGAGATACCCATGACGCTTTACTCGAAACCATGTTCGATTCACAACCAGCTCCGGACTGGGGCTCATATGCTGAGTGGTGACGTACGCGCCTTCGTGGAGAGTCAGGCGTTCACTGATGGCTTAGTCACCGCTGAGAAGTACGATGTTGAGAAGGCCCGAATGACCATCGCCATGCTGAAATGCGTCGCCCTGGACCCCCTGCGCGGAGCAGATCGCCATGCGTTCATCACACAGGGGGAGGGAAAGCTTCGCTGCAACCTCGCGTTTGACCGCCTGGCAAACTTTGTGGGTTTGTTCGAGATCGATTTGGCGGCTCCGCTCGCCAAAGCACTGGTCGATGCCGTCGAACAGAACCTGCGCGGCCGAATGTTCAAAGCGGCGCAAGCTAGTCGGCGTATTGAGCGTAGGTCAGTAGCCATGCTGGCAAAGGCGGCCAGGAGGGGGAATGCCGCTTATCGGGCCTCGCTTGACGCCGCCATGCCAAAAGGAGTGCTTCGCTGGAGCCCTACGCCAGAGGACTACTTCCGCGCCAACGCAGAGTTTGATCGAGCGTACGGTAATGCCAGGGAGAACATCGAGCGCCGACTTAGCGCTCTGGGCCGAGTGGCTTCGCCGGGATTCACCGGCGGTTACACTGAAGCCGTCGCTGGATTCCTGCACAGTTACCTTTCGAGCAACTAGGCGTTTGCAGTCCATAAACAAGAAGGGCCCGCTTGTGTTACAAGCGGGCCTTCTTCTTTGTCGGTTATCCTGGCCTACTGCGCAATCTTGAGATTGATAGCGCGGCTGAGTCCTTCGCTGGCGTTCACCAGCCGCAGATCGTCGAGCGTCAGTTCAGGATTGTAGGAAGCCGCCACGGAAGTCGCGCAACTGCGGCCCACCCGGCAAACCTCATACTCCACGACGAGCACGGGCTTCTTTACGGCCGCCGCGGAGTCTGCTGTCGCAGGATCGGTAGTCGCTGGATTCTGGCTAGTGAGGTCCTTATTCACGTGGTCCAGATTCACCAGCACATCGTTGGCCATATAGCTTGGGTCGGAACAAGTGCCAAAAGCCAGGCAAAGTCCAATTGAGGCTGCGATTCCAACCCCTGTGCTCAGGCTGACTTTACCGTCTTTGCCTTGTGGTGTGTACTTGTCTGCCTCGCCGGCGTAAAGCTCGCGCACGGAGTAGCGGATGCCTGGGTCGTCGTTGGAGACGTTGTACCCAGCCGCGGCAATCTTCTGGCTTAGCTTTTCAGCTACTGCCTCTTGTCCCTCTGGAGCAGTGACCCCAACCTTGCCCGAAAAGGAGCCGAGATTGGTATTCACATGCGCAGCGATAACTCGATAGTCGTCAGTCGCAACAATTGACGGCTTTGCTGCGAATGCAGGGGAACTGCAGGCCGTGATCAGGACCGCGATGGCGGCGAAAACTCCTCGAAAGTTCATGTGACCCTCCTAGTAACACGTATGTATATTATTGCTGGGGTTGATTGTATATGGATTGTCAAGTTTTGGGGAAGTTACCCCGGGATGTGTGATACGACTGCGCTGTGTGAGAGCTCATAAAAAAACTGGGCTCGCGTATCACGTGAGCCCAGTCTTGAGAACATCGAACGCCGTAGCATTCGACCAAAGGGTGCCGAGGCACCGTTTCAAGACTGGGCCCATAGCTTTACCTGATTGGATTCGTCGACAGCAGTACGACGTTTCTAGGCTAGGTGTGCCTTTGCGACTCCCCACCAGTATGCACATGGCCGCTGTGTGATGGACTTTGCGTCCGGGGATAGTCATTGGCGCTTGCTCCCGTAGGGGGAGCACTTGAGGGTTTGTATCTCTACGACCCATTCCTCCGTTGGTTCCTTGCGGAATCACGTGTTGTCCAACGCTCGGGAGACACCCGGCGTGCGACAGTTGTCGGTTCTCAGCGAATCCAGTGACCGAAGTCACGTTCATCTAAGACATCGGCGTGCATAGCCGTCGTCGAGCACACAAAACAATCACGTGGGAGGCGTTGGGGAAAGATACGCTCAAGCGGTGATGGGGCATTGCGCTGGCCCGTCACCCTAGATGACTACAAGGGAGGCGTCGCTACCTCGGATCAGCCTGGTGTCTCCAGTTCCTGCATCCGTTGAACCTTGCCCTTGGTGATGTGCAACATCCGCGCATACAGGGACTGGGCGGGTATGCCGTGTGACCTCTCCTCCTCCTCCCTTTCCTTCCTGTGCTGCAGCCTGCCTGTTCCTATCTTGCTGGGAGGGTGAGACCAGACCCGATGGGGAAGGGTGTCCGCGCCCGACCACCCACCGAAGCCGACCGGGGACAGTTGCTAATTCATGTGACTCATCTCTCCAGAGTCAAACAACAGCGGCGCTGGAGTTGCCCCTGTACCTCAGGACACGCAGACACCGCTAGGTTGATGACACTGCAGTCCGTCTGAACTCGCGCGGTGAGCGATATTTCAGGGCTTTGTGCGGGTGGCGCTCATTGTAGTGTTCAAACGCAATGGCCAGGCGAGAGAGTGCCGTTGGCACGTCGGCCTTGTCCATATAGGCGACGTAGTTGTGCTTCATGGTCTTCACGAACGATTCGGCCATGCCATTGCTCTGCGGTGAACGTACCGGCGTAGTCAGCGGCTCCAGGCCCAGTTCGCGAGCGAAGCTGCGCGTGCGGTGGTCGATGTAGGCCGAGCCGTTGTCCGTAAGCCATTCGATGGGCTGCGGGGCATGCGTGGTGCCGAAGCGCTGTTCGACGGCAGCCAGCATGACGTCGCGCACCACGTCCCCGCTATGGCCGCCAGTCGTTGCCGCCCAGCTAATCGCTTCTCGGTCGCAGCAATCCAGTGCGAAGGTCACGCGCAGCGGCGTGCCGTCGTCGCACCGGAACTCGAATCCGTCGGAGCACCACCGGCTATTGCTTCTGTCCACGGCCACGCGGCCGTCGTGCCGCCGAGTGTCTCGGCGCACGCCGGGACGGCGCAGCAACAAATGATGCTCGCGCATGACCCGATACACGCGCTTGTGGTTGGTGCGCGGTGCGCCGACCAGCTCGCGAGTGCGGCGCAGCAGCGCCCAGATGCGCCGGTAGCCGTAGGTTGGCAGGTGCGCAACGTGGGCCTGGATTTCTTCGACCAGTTCCGTGTCGTCAGTCACTCTAGCGCTGCGACCATCTTGCCAATCGGACGGACGAACCCGTTTCACCGCCACACCGGAGCGCGCTACGCCGAGAACTTCGCAGACCGTTTTCAATGGTCGTCCCCCGGCAGCAAGGGCGAGCGCGCAATCAGGTTTTTTGAGCGGCCCCACTCAACAGCCTCCTTCAGGATCTCGACTTCCATCGTCTTCTTCCCAAGCAGGCGCTGCAGTTCCTTGATTTCCTTGATCGCGGCGGCCAGCTCCGATGCCGGGACTACAGTTTCGCCAGCTTGCACCGCCGCCAGACTGCCTTCCTGGTATTGCTTGCGCCAACCGAACACCTGGTTCGGATTCACGCCATGCCGCCGGGCCACGGCAGATACCGAGGCGCCAGGGGCCAGCGTCTCCTGCACGATAGCGACTTTTTCCTGCGCCGTGCGCCGACGACGGCGCTCCGGCTCGGTCAGAATTTCGATGGGTTCCACGTAATGACTAGGCTTACTGATAGGCACAAGACTATCCCTTATTTTAAGAGAGTCCTTGTGTCCTCAGATACGTGGGGCCGCTCCAGGCGCTGCCGCCCCCTAGGAGCTTTGGATGGACACTAACGAAACTCACTCTGGCGAAACGCGAATCGAGCGCATCACTGGCGGCCACAATCGCGTTCTCGTGCTGCATACCAAGGACTCGGAAACCACCATTGTCATTCCGCCTGGTGTCAACGAGCACGATTGGATGGGACTGGAAGCCGAGCGGAACAGGCGAGAGGCGGCAAGTCTCTTCGATCGAGCACAGCAGCTGGCGGCTCGTGCTAAGCGGCTGGATTTGGCCGCCGGCTTGTGCAAGCCGTCAAATCCGTCGAACTGAATGGGGATCGCCTCGGCGATCGCTTCTCCTGTAACCGTGGTGCCCACCGAGTACCCTCTCACGAGGTACCGGTGGGTTTTTCTTTTCAGGGGACTCAAATGGCTACCAACTGCATGAACTCGCCTCCCGCTCCGGCGCCGCGGCATTGGCCACAATGCCTACGGCCGCGATGGAGACTCGCTCGGTATTGTTCCAGGCCAGGCAGCTTACGAAAGGCCTCGTCTGAGAAGCGAGCCGATTTGAGGTTGGCAGCAAATGCAGCTGCCTTGCTCGGGTTCTTGAAAACGCTGTCAGCGCCGCAGACATAGTTGGTGAGGGTTTCAGCCATGGATCTCTCCTATTGAAGGTTGGACTTGCAAGAGGCAATGAGACACAGGCGAGACTAAGCGGGGGCGGAAAGGAAAACGCCCCTCACTGGCTTACCAGGAGGGGCGTGAGGGAGTTAGGAAGTAGTGCGATCAGGCGGCGATTACGCTGCGGATGTATTCCGGCCGACCCTCGATCCACACGTTCGGCGTGGCGCCAGTGTCGAAGGCGGTCGCGGTGCCATCCTCACCGAACGTGTCTACGAACAGTGCGGCACATGCGGTTTCGGCCCGTTCCTTGGTTGTATCGAATATCGATGTGATGACGGCCTTGGTTTCGCCAATTACCGCAACCAGGTAGCTTTCCTTGGCCATCATTCATCTCCTTGCGCGTTGGCGAGACGGTCGACGCAGAGCTGCTCGAAAGCGGGGCAGTTCTCAACTTCATCGGCGTCTTCGGTTGGCCAGTTCTTTGAGCACTGGCTCAGCTCTCCAGGCCTGTACGTGCAGTGCGCGCAGGTCGCGCACAGATCATCATCGGAAATTGAGCGCACTTTTCTCGTCTCCTTGCGTGGTGTTCCGTGGTTCAGTGGCCGCCGAGTAGAGCGGGTTTGGGTTCGGCAGTGAGGCTAGCCTTGTATTGACGAGCAAGCTTGAAGCTGTACGACGCGTTCGCCCGTGTCCTGTCCGCCAGCCAGGTTCCGGCCAGTTGGCCGCGCTTCCGGTGGATGCGAGCCCAGCGGGCGAGATATCGAGCGTCACGTACGAGCCACTCAATAGCCTCGCGGATTTCAGCCTGAGTCATGGCCATTCCCTTGCTTGGTGACCCGGCTCAGACTTGCCCAGGTTGATGAGCGCCGCGCGAAGCTCGTTGTGGTCCATGCGGTTGATAGCTACCTGTGCCTCGATCTTCTGCTCCAGCGGCAAGAGCGGGTAGATGTTCGCCTTCAGAACCTTGCGCGCCGTCTCGCAAAACTTGACGGCGTCCAGGCCTGCTTGGTTCGAACTGTGTTGGATGGGGATTTGTGGCATGGATCTCTCCTCTTGAAGGTTTAACTTGCAAGAGGCAATGAGACACAGGCGGGACTAAGCGTAGACGGGAAGGAAAACCCCCTCACTGGCTGGCCAGGAGAGGGGGTGGGGCTAGTTGGCTGGTACGATCCGGAGCGTGAAGGTATCCGGAAGCTTTCGCCCGAGGATGACGGAGGCGCACTGTCGGAATCGCTCCGACCAGGCCCCGGTTGTTCGGCGCCCGCTAGGTGCGCAGATCTTCCAGGCAGTTTCAATCTGGTCGTGCTGTTCCTGAGTGACTTCGATGATCGAAGCGATTTCCTTCTCAATCCACGCGTCCGCAACTTCCACAGCGCGGCAGCGCGATGATTCGGTTCCCGCAGCGACCCAGTCGCCTCCGATTTCGCCTAGGACTTCAAACGTGCCAAGGATTCTGTTGGACGGTACGGCATGGATTACGCGAACGACGATTTCGCCCTCGACGCGCGAATACACTTCAGTTCGCTCTACTTGGTTCGGCATCAGTTACTCCCTACGGGTTGGTTTGCAGAGGAGTAATGCGGCGCATGTGGGAATAACCGCGGTGCCGTAGTCGCGGGCAGGGGCACGCTGATGTGCAGGTGCCCGCAGGGCGGACCTATCCATTGCTTCCACTGAACGGATTGGGTGCAACTCCCGGGGGTGCCACGGCAACTTGATCTGGCAACGGCCCGGCCTCGAGCGAAGCGACAATCAGGTCGAGGTTTGCTTTCAATGCCTTTGCCATGCTGAGGCCCGCTTTGTCCCTTGTCAGGTCTAAGCTTCCATAGATGGATACGCGATCAAGGCGGTTCTCGATGGTCATCTCGCCGATGGCTACGACCTCGGACTCGTTTGCAAACGGGCTGAGCGTTTGTGAGGTGGACATCTCAGATCCTTTGTTCGGCCTTGCCGAGCTTTGGGGCGATCGCCTTTGCCTTGGCGACAACGTTGGTCCCGGGAATGAAGTCGTGCAGGAACTGGCCGTTTGCACTCATCAGGGGGATGAGAAGCAGCAGGCCAGCCACTGCAGCGAGGAAAGCCGGCGAAGCGATGAAGAGGAGGCAAGTCAGGGTAACCACCTTCATCGCACTTCGCAGCAGAATTTCCCCAAAGCGCAGCTTTCGGTCGGCCGCGCTGCGCGTGGCCAGTCGGAACAGCCACTTGCCGGGAGTTCCTTCCATCCGCAGCTTCGCAAACATTGATTCGTAGGCCCACCAGATGGCGGGGAGGCCGGCCATCACGTATGGCGCGATACCTCGCGCGATCGCTTCGTACCAGGCAAAAGTCAGGTGGTCAGCAGGCACACCCGCAAAGATCACCTGCAGCTGATCGGCTGACGGCATATCCATCATCATCGCCGCTATCCACGCTGCACCGATGGTTGCTGCGGCCACTCCTGCTGCGAGGATACATGCATCTACGGCATTCGCGCCCAGCCGCCGACTGATGAGCAGGACCCTTGGCAGGACGTTTCGTTTCGTGATCATTGGGAATTTCCTATCGCGTGAGTAGTTGTGCTGCCCGGGAAAGGTCGTTCAGGACCCGCTCGGCAGATTTTTCGATCCCCCGATCCGATCTGCCGCGGAGTTCGGGGCGGGGGAGGGGGAGCTTCGATGCCTTGGCTTCTGCCGGCAAACTTGGGAAGAAGACCAAGCCGGCCATCGCTTCAAGCTCAGGGAGTGAGACGACCTCGTAGGCTGTCCCGGGTTCGTTGTTGACAACGTAGGCCGCTCCCTTCTGTGCGGCTGGGTCGAAGACGACCTTGAAAATCCGGTCCGGGACCAGGATGCGTCCATTGAGCTGTTTGACTTTGGCGCCGGTGAAGAGTGGGCCGGTGATGACATAGAGCGAGCCGCGACGCTCGACAAGGTTGCGGACGGCCATCTCGATTCCGGCAAAAAGGTGCCGGTTGTTGTCCGGGTCCTGCGCAACGATGTTGCTGAGCGTGAAGCTCTCATACTGGGCCTCTGGAGTGCTCATATCGCCACTCGGAGCGAGGTGGCCTCGATCCATCCCCGAGCGTGCGAAGTCCGCGAGCTCGGCGCGGTCCTTGGATGGGAGGCGTGAATCAGGGTGAAACGCGTCCGCCCGTTGTAGCGAACGGGCTGCGCGAACACGCGACGGCGTGAGATGTTCCGCCGACCAGATTGCCGCACGGCTTAGGGGCGAATGCATGACGGCGAACTCGGTAAAGCAGAGCTCCGTAGCGCCCTGCGCCAGGCGGGCGTTCGCGACGATAGGCGCCGTGCCCTGGTAGTAGCTTCGCGCGCAGGCTGGGTCTTGCGCGTACCCCGGGATTGCCAGCACGCACAGCAGGGCGGCGAGCAGGTGCGATTTCATCGTAGTCTGGTCCTCTTTGGCGGCTCGTACACAGTGCAAGGAGAGATCCCCTGACCAATGCGTGCAGGGATGAAGTCGGCAAGTTGAGATGCGTCATCGACCCAGCCGGCCAATCCTCCGTTCTGCGCCACGTTCCGAAGGAATGCCCATTGATCGTCGGTGGGCTCCTTTCCCGGGCGCTTCACTTCCACAGCGAAGAATCGACCGTCTTTCAGTTGTCCGACGATGTCTGAGACGCCAGGGATAGAGAACCGGACAAAGCGCTTCTGATCCCCTTCGCCGTACACAGCCACGCCTGTGTTCATGCGCATGACCCAGGCAACGCTGGGATGCTGCTCGAGCAGCTCCATGCATGCCAGCAGTACTTTGGTTTCGCGCGGCGACGGCGGATCGGTCGGCTTCGCTCTCGCCGCCCGCTTCGTGGGCTTCTCCTGGGGAACCACCGGCGTGCTGGTCTTCTGAACACGACCGAGCAGCGCCTCGTACTCCTTCTCGCTGAGCCGTTTTCCCATTGCTAGCCGAACATGTCGCCAAGTTTTTCCAGTGCTTCGAGCGCAACGGGGTCGAAGCTCTGGGGGCTCGCCGGCGCCGGTTGCGTGGCAGGGACGGTTCCAGGGTTTGCGGCAACGGCAATGGCAGGGGGCACGATCGTGGCAGGCGTTTCCGCTTCCTCCACACCCTGCGCGAGAAGTGGTTGGATGGGCTCGACCACGGTTTCGCGCAAGGGTGGTGGTTGCTCCGCCGGCGCCACTGCTACCGGAGACGGGGTAGCAGGACGGGCAGCCGGCCGGGCTGAAATTGCGCGGGGCTTCAGCACCCTGGCAGAGCGTCCCTTGGCGCCTCGGCGCACCTGTTTGTCGTGCGGTGCGGATTCGATGAGACCCCCGGGACCAGCCAGTGCCTCCTCAATGGCGTCATCCAATGTTCCTGCATCCCGGTGCTTGATGAACCACTGATACAGGACGCCCCTGATGAGAGGGGTTTCGGTCCGGTATGGCATTTCTGCGAGGAACTCAAGAGCCCCAGGGCAGGTTGCCTCCGCGATCACCAAGTTGATGCGCCGCTCCGGTTCGTCTGGGTCGAACACCCGGATGAGCTTAGGCATCTACGGTTTCCTGTTGGCTCTGCCGCTTCATTGCTTGGCGCAGCGCCACGCCCATGCCGTAACGGCCGAAGCCATTCGCTACTGACATGCGGGGGTTGTCAAGGAGAATGCAGTGCGACCACTTCTTCTTGATTTCTTCGTAGAGCAGCGGAGCGCCGCCGCCGGCCAGGATCACGCCGTGCAACTTCCGCACGTCCATGGACAGCAAGGAGTCGGCCTTGGCGTTGATCTTCTGGGCAACGTGCGAGACCGCCTTTGCAACTTCTTCTGAGATGTCGATTTCTTGACCAAACTGCAAAATCGACTTGGTCCGGATCGCGGTTTCGCACTCGATGAGATTCGAGTGAATCCCGCGGCCATCGAGAATGCGTACCAGATGCTCCGCGGCGAAATTCAGCCCTTCGCATGTGCCGGCGCCGCGTTCAACGTACTGCCCTTCGAGCATCAGTAGAAAGTCGGTCGTGAAGTGGCCGACTTCGATGACAGCCCAACTCTTCGTCCGATCGGATGCGTCCTTGATATGACTCCGGATCGGGAGCCCCTTCTCGTCCAAGTAGAAGTCGCAATACGCGCCCATGGGTTGGGGCAGGACGCGCATCTCGGCCTTGACGATACGTTCCGTGACCTCTTTGAGTCGAGCTTGCTGGGAAGAGAACAAGTTCGCCGGGGTACCGATCACGAGAAGCGGTTTGTCGAGGCCGGGAACCCCCATGGCTTCAAAGCGCTTCATGGTCGAGGCGACCAACGCCTGGTACTCGGGGGTGTTGATCCAGTCGTTCGACAGACCGGCATTGGCGCCGGGACTGCCCTGGAGCCGAGCCGTGTCGCCCGTGAAGAACTGCTTTCCCTCGATTTCGACGGTTTCGATGGCGGCTCGCCGCGCGGTAGTCTCGTCTGAGATCCCGATGGCAGGCGAGACGATGGAGGGGAAGGTGAGGTGGTAGGACTCGCCTTGGGCAAAGGCTACGGCCTTGACGGCGCTTCGGCCCACGTCGAGGCCAATGATGGTTTGGGTAAGCATGAAATTCTCACAGTGCAGAGTCGAAAAGGCCCCGCAACCGGGGCCGGCCACCGATGCGCAATCCGCTGTGCGCAATGTGTACTGCTCATTGTTCACTGCAGATACCGCACCTGTTACGCGTCCGCATTTTAGAATACATAACACGTATTGACAAGGCGACTGTAGCGAATGGAGAATTCGCCTCCGGGGGACGTTTACGGAGTTCCGTACTCAACCCCCAAAGGACGCTTAATACATGGTACGTACTCAACCCCCCGAGATCGACGATTTTGCAGTTGCCCTCACCGCCGCCCGAAAAGCGGTCGAGGAGACGGAGAACCTTATCCGAACCATTGATACAACCCTCGAACGAATCGACCAGCTGATGTACGTGATGCAGCCGTTTCAGTCCGGCCGAATCGGCATAAAGCGGTCGCTAAGTAAGCGGAAATTGCGCTGGGAAGTGCGAATCTTTCGGCAGCTCCGTAGCCGCAAGTGGGTCTCCTCGTTTGCGAGCCACAAGGGGTTGCGGCGCCGCGTGAAGCGTTCCCGGGAGTGGGAGGCAAACTACAAGTTCCTGCAGTTGCTCTGCGATCGAGTCACCCTGCTGTTTGAGTTGCGGTCGCAAGCGGTGGACCGGCTCTGGCGTTTCTCGCATGGATCGACCCGTTCCACCAGGGCCCGAGAGGCTGCGATAAGCGACACGGTCGCCCTAGTGGACGGGCTGCTGGAGCGGATCGAGGCACGGTTCGAAGGCGATATGGAACTTGAGGACGAATAGGCTAAGCGGGATCAATGCCGACCAAGGCCCTGGTGCAGAGACTGTGCCGGGGCTTTTTCTTTATGGGTAGCGAGTGTCTCGGCCGGGCCGGATATTGGGCGAAGATTGGATTGAGGCGGACGTAGAGGAGATAGCTGCCAGGCGGAGGTCCTGTGGGGAGTCGGGATTTCTGCCACGCGGGGTATTGGGCGGAGGGAGTCCTGGGCTCTGTGCGATGGGAGACGGGACTGGCTCTGGCGGGATCTCGGGTTTGGCCTGTTCTGCGGCTTTGCGTAGTGCGCTGTTCTGCGGGCGGGTGGATGGGCTGGTTGTCTCACTCTGCCGACCGGTGGTCGTTCTCTCGCCTGCGCGGGTGTCCGCCTTGTTCCCTTGTTCTCTCTCTGTCCGATTGGGCGGCCGGTGGTCCTGTGCTTGTTGCGGTGGGGCGGGGAGGTAGCCGGCGATGGCTTGGTGCGGAGTGAGCTTGGGCGCGGAGTGAGAACTTCGGTTGGCGGTGGCTTGGGTTTGGTGTCCCTCGGCGGCCCGTGGTCCGCCGGAGCCTTTGGTGTCGCCGGCGCATCAGCGCGGGCCCCGTGAGGGGCTATGGTTCTGCCGACGGGATAACTATTTGTCCTGCCGGGGCTCGTTCTGGTGGTGTGCGGGCTGCGCTTGTGCGCCCTCCTGCGTCGGGGTTGTTGCGTCGCCGTGAGCATAACCATTTGTCCTCTTCCTTCCTTGTGTCGCCGCGGGATCTCGCTCCCTGTTCTTCCTGAGAGCCGGGTGCGCTGCTGCTGTCCTGGTGCCGGGGCGGGATTGGGCTGCTCCTTCTTGCCCGGTCATCTCTCGCCGGAACTGTGGATGGGATCGAATGGATCTAATGGATGAAGGGGAGGGGCGCTCGGCAATCGGGCCACCCAGGCCCCGGGTCTCCTGCATATCCCGAAGCAAGTTGGCGGGAAGAAGCTCTCCTGCGAGCAGACGATCCAGGAGAAGAGCGGCTTGTGAAATGGGC
>NZ_SCMX01000025.1 GCF_005503625.1 Cupriavidus sp. 2SB
CATCTTCCCTCAGGCGCGTGCATGCACGCTCCCTGAGGGAACCCCTCCAGCGTCCATCACCGTTCTTGCTCAAATCCCCACGCTTTCGGCATCACGAAAGCTGCTTATGCACAGCTGCCGAGCATATGTTCTCTGAACATGCACGATGTCAGAGTCCGCTGACCGTTCCCTGACAAAGATCGGCCACTCACGTTTGAGAGGCCGATGGCGCAGAAGGGTCGGAACTCGCCTCTGGCGCAGGCATACCACGACCGGATTCACAAGACCGATATCTGGCCAAGAGGCATTGGGCGACTCGCAAAAGGGGGGCCCGAGCGGCTTAGCTCAAGGCTGCTTGACTCGATCGCTTCCACTAAGTCGGTCGCAATATGCCGGCGGCGTCGATTGCGCAGAAACCGACCTTCGAGATTTCATCTAGCACCGCTTAGGCCTCGATACCTCATCGCAGTTGAACAGTTCAACTCGGTGAACACTTCAGAGACGGGCGAGCCAAGCCACCGCAGCACAGCAACCGGGCAATCTTGAAGGGAAAAGGCAGCGGGGAGGAATAGAGCTTTACCGTCGCTTCGGACGATCAAGATGTTCATGAAGGTTCTTTGGGGACTTCAGCCAGCAAAGCAGGAGGATCCTCAGAGTGTTGGTGGACGGCAAAGGCCGTTCCACGGCAAGTCACCCACCCTCAGTTCGCAGCGCTTAGACCATCCGCATTACGTCGTCCAGGCGGTCAGCTGGCAAATTGCCGTTAACACGGTCTCGTAGTGTCTGTTGCCCTAGCGCGGCATGGACTTACGCTCGAGAAGCAGCAGGGAAACCGCTGGGCCACTGTCGACGTGGGTGAGTCCTGCGGCATGCCTCCTAGCCTTTGACGTCGCGGGGATCGTGGCCGAAAGAATTCCGCTCGCGGATTTGGCCATCGCGGCCGTGGATCAGCAGTTCGACCTTGTCGCGTTGGGCGCGTTCGGTGCCTGCCTCGATGGCTTCCTCCTGGGTGGCGAACATGGTGCGCTTACCGCCATCCGGCACTTCCACTGCCCACCCTTCGCCAGCGGGCACTACATGAACATCCTTGCTGGGCATGACCGTCTCCTATTCCTGTGAGCATAGTCTGCGCGCGGATGGGGGTGGGTGCTATAGGCGAGCGTCCGACAAGGTCCGGCAAAAAAAACGCCGCAGCGCAGGGACGCGGCGGCGTGGTAGCTAGTTCAAAATGCTGTTTCCAGCAGGGCCATGGTGTCCGAACTGGCCAGTAAAGGCGAGCACTCTTCGGCTGTAGGTATCCGTCCTACATGGGGAGCCCCGCTACCACGGTCATGCTGCGCAGTTCCTGCACCGCTTCGTCCTATTGTGCACGTAGCGCATCTAAGGCGACGAGAATTTTGCGTTCAGACGCATATGACGGAGAGAGACATATGGCCGATAGACGATCGAATCGCGAAGCTTCTTGCGACGTACGCTAACAAATCGCCACCTCCGGTCCCTCGAATCGCTTCGACTCCACATAGTCTCTAGCCCGTGACAGCGCCCCAAAAGGTAAAACCTACAACGAGGCGACCGCACCATTTGGATGATTTGGAGACATGTCATCAGGTGATACATTGCTACCGTGGACGAAGCCAACAGAGCCCAACCGACGACGGAGTGCCGCCATGAGTGAACGACTACGCTGGATCACTGCTCCGCATCGTGGCCTGTATATCCACGCCTTGGCATTTCAGCTCTCAGACAGTTCCACAAAATGTTCCTTTCCCGGACCCAAATGGGGCTATTTGGTGGGCGTCGGTCGCAGCGAAGTTCCATCGATCGACTCCCACTATGACGGTGCCGACGAGGACGAAAGCGACTATTTCACGCGTGAATCGGCGGAACAAGCGGCTCTCCATTTTGGCCAGCGCGTTGCCGACGTTATCCTAGAGTTCGAGTGAGATTGGCGCCTAGTATGCGAAGGCACTGCCCAACCTCGCCTTTACCAACGGCATGTGCCGGTTGAGTAGGCGTGGTCGAAGCGCGCGACTTCGGCGTGCGGGTGCACACCGTCGAGAGGGGCTTGCCGATAGAGCGGCGGCAGGGCCACCGCACGCCTTCGTAGCAATGTGCGGATTCATCTGTGATTTGGCCGAGGGCTACCATGCCGCCATGAAGAAGCATGGCAAGGAGATCCTTGGCGACATTGCAAACTACACCCACATCTTGCCGGTGCTTTGGGTTAGCGGGGACGTGGGCGAGCGGTCGGATGGTTGCAAGAAGCGGATAAATCTGACGAGATCCGCGCGTCTCGTTTCGGACAACTTCCGGTCTTTCTATAACGATGGCACGGTCGTCAGATGAGTCGGAAGGAGTCATATCGCATTGCTACCGGCACCGAATCTGGCAGCATCACAATGAGTCGTTCCGACTTGCCCGCCACTGGCAGGCAGTCCATCGTCGAAATCTCTATTCGTCTGACTCAAAACTCCGTTGGACTGAGCACGACCCTTAACCGCTTGGCATTGTCCGATGTTGGCAACAAAGGCACCCGGTTCGACATCATTGGATACGCTTCTGGATGGTGTTCTACATACTCCGCCATGCTATTCCACGGTTCTGGCTCGTCCCGGACATTGCGATAGTTCACCAGCCCGTCAGGAGTCGGCGGAAGTTCGGGAATCTCGGGAAAGTAGAATCGATAAGCCCAAGTTCCGTCTTGTTCAACGCCGAGCACAACCGGCAGCACCTTCCACTCCTTCCACATGTGGAGGTCTTCCCAAACATCCCGGTCCCTCGCATCCGCAAGCCAGCGCAACATCAAGTCGCCGACGGAGAGTGTCATCTCGAAGATGGGCTGGTCGCCGAGCTGCAGGCTTCCGAAAGTCAGGGTAGCGGGCGAGAAATCCTCTGGCAGGCTAGCCAGGTCGCATGTGGCCACGGGGCATGTCAATGCACCAACGTAAGGTGGCAGCCCTTCCGGCATCTCCCGCTTGCGCCAGAACTGCCCAAAGAGGTTGAACTGCACTACAGCATGCACACCGTTTTCGAAATCGTTCATTTGTTTCACATTGTTGGATTGCGAACCTCGCTAAGTGCGGGCTCGCGCAGGCCTCAAGCCTGTCTATGAGTGTAGGTTCGCAGCGACGTCATGATTTGACGTGCCGGCAAGATAGGAAATGAGCGCAGCTAGTCGCTGCGCTCGAGAGGTGCCAGCAGCGTTACGGGACTTGCCAGTCGACGTGGCGATGCAACAAGCCGTCATGCAGGACATGCCCAAACGCGCATCGGGCCCACCAGAAGGTCAGATAGAACAGAGGTTCGTCTTCGAACTTGCGAGCGCGATCCTCCCAGGCATCGAAGTCTGCAATCAGCTTCTTCGCTACCGCTGGGCCGATAGGAGAGCATCCAAAGCTTCGATGGAGAATCTCGTAGAACGGCCCGCCCGGAGCATTGTTGTCCTCGTTCTCTTGGTCATAGCCGACGAGCCGGGCAAGTGCGGCGTCCCACTCGAGAAAATCGCCGAAGAACAGCTTGTATTCGAAGCGCTGCTCGTACGTGTACAACGCATCGCAAAGATACTCGGGCCGAAGGTTCGGGCGCGTGCCGAAGTCTGAATCAAGTCTCGTAACAAGCTCCACGTTCGTCCTGTCCTTGGCCGTCACGGGGTCGACCTCGTAGGTGAACGGGTCTGGCTTTTCCTCCAGCAACTTCAGGCCTCGCGATACCCTATAAACGTACATTTCCACTCCTGCATAGAACCTAGGTGGTGAGCGCTCCAGGTGAAGCACTCACGCAGCTCCGATTGGGCTGCAGAGGGTATAGAGCGAAATGGACGCGATGACGGATTCGAAAGTGAGTCGGAAGGTGTGTCCGTTCCTCATCGCAGGTGCTGTCGGACGGAAATCGCGCCGGCAGGAAGGGAGTTTTCCTCGCGTGGACTGCTGGAAAGAATTTTCGCGAAAATTGTGCGATCTTCGGCGGCGCCGCGATCGTCACGGAAGGCCACGTGCTCTGACTCTGGAGAGGCGACCAGGTTGGGGGAGAAGCTGCTATCCAACCGAGGTTGCTGCGGGCAGGCAGATCGCGCAGGCGAATGGCCTACTTAGGAGTGTAGGCGCGCGGAAGACTCATGAATTCGACGTGGGCTGCGTGACACGGCTTGAGGGGGTGAAAACTCTGGGCTAGCTGGGGCCTTTTGCCGGCGGGGGACGTATACCGAGAAATCGTCCTTAAGCTACTGGCTCGTAAGAACTGCGCTACTTGACCGACTTTGGCTTCCGGGCGAGCTTCTTCTGGACGCGCCGGGTGGTCTCCATTGCGGCTTCAAACTCAGAAAGCTGCACTTCGACCCGCGCGAGGACGTCGACTATCGTCGTACCAAGCGCCATGCACCACTTCCGGAACTCCAGCACATCGAGCCGGCGCCCTCCCAGCTCGCACTTGCTAATGAAGTTCTGATCGACTCCCATCCTGGCGGCAAGCTCAACTTGCGTTATCGCTCTGGACTCGCGTTCCGCCCGAAGAGCGTTGAGCAAAAGGGCGTACTCCTCCTCAGGAATGGAAGTTCTCATTGCCGGCGTGACGGGTAGTGAACCCGCTAGCTTGCCGTCAAATGCCCAATAGTGTTAAATTTGAATACTCTAAAATCGCACTATTGACGAATCTTAGCGGCCGGTCCCCTTCTAGCGCCGGCGCTGAGCGGAAATGGCACATCGGTCTGCGGAGACCCGGGATGGAAATGGAACACATACGAAAAGGCTTGGTCACTCTGCTAGAAGAGTGGCCTGAGGGAGCTGCGACCACCCATAAGAGGTACAGCTTCGGCAAGGCCATCGACCAAATGACAGAGCTGGAGTTGATGTACCAACTTTGCATAACCGATGGCCTCGAAATCATTGGAGACCCGACGAAGGCTTTTGCTGCATACGACGCCGGCAGAAGCAGTCTCAGGGTCTATTCAATGAACAATGCTCACGTTCAGATGACGCCTTGCGACTCGACGAGCCGACTC
Organism: Cupriavidus sp. 2SB; assembly: GCF_005503625.1. Taxonomy (GTDB): domain Bacteria; phylum Pseudomonadota; class Gammaproteobacteria; order Burkholderiales; family Burkholderiaceae; genus Cupriavidus. The sequence goes on from NZ_SCMX01000025.1 coordinate 4,976, forward strand.
GCCGTCCTGGAGTACGCGCAGACGCACGGCGCAAGCTTCACAGTCATCCGCGGCGAAGTGACCTGCGCAATTGACGATGTCACGGCAACGGGGAAGACTTACTTCGTGGCTGCGCTCAGAGCTATGGCGAAGTACCACGCCACCCACAAGCCTGAGTAACGCGGACCAACATGCCGAAACGAGCCGCCCTACCCTCAAGGTTCAACCGGCAAGAGCTTGCCTGTATTGGAGTCGAGCAGGCTTGTAGGGGCAGAAATGCACCGTTAATTGCAAAGACATTTTTGCGCCAAGAGGTACGGACATGGCGCGCATAGACCCGGCGCGCTCGTACACCGCTGAAGAGCTCCAATATGAGATTGGCTCCAGTCTCAGACGTCTACGTATCAATCGAAATCTGGAGCAAGTCGTCCTGGCAGAGTGCGCAGGTGTCAGCACGCGAGCTTTGCGGAATCTCGAGCTGGGTAACGGCTCCTCCTTACATACGCTTGTCTGCGTAGTTCGTGCACTCGGTCGGCAGGAATGGTTCAACATGATCGGGCCTGTCGCGACAATCAATCCATTGATGATGACGAGAGATGCAGAGCCTCGCCAGCGCGCCAGCAAGCCTCGACCGAAGAAACCGGAGACGAACCATGAACCTCAATGACGTGCCAGAGGACTTCCCGCGCATCGCGATTCCGGCAGTGGTGACGGGCGTGCAGCCGAAGATTGGCGTTCGGGAGATTGACGGCCAATACGTCGCCGGTCAAACCGAGGAAGAGCGCTATGGGCGTTGGGATATGTGTGAGGATCTGGCGCGGCAGTTGTTGCGGGTTGCCAGGAAGGATGAGACGGAACATCCAGGGCAGTCGCGGGAAATGACGCTTAAGAGAGTCCGGATTTCCGTGTCGCAGAAGGGTTGGTGCTCTGAGGACGAGTTGGGTTGGCTTATCGGGAGACTGGCTGTGCTGCTGCAAGCTTGAGCGGGCGACCAGGGAGATGCTGCCGTGCCGCTTCAACTAAAGGATGCCATCGACAAGCTTTACAAGCCGCCGAGGGATGGAAAACGCCAGGTGCTGGCGGTGTCGCGGGTTGTCGCTGAAAAGTTGCCACGATTGGAATCCGTGGCGGTTATCTCAGTTACTGCGCCTGGGAGGCCGCTGGCCAGTCTGGAGGGATTTGAGCAAGTGTTGCGGCTGAGCTTCGCCGATGTCGACTTCATGAACCCGGAGCTATCGGCTCAAGCAAGAGAGAAGCTGGTGGAGGCGTTCCGACCGAAGCATGCGGAAGCGATTCGAAGGTTCGTCGAGGTGCTACCAATAGAGGTGGCAACTGTCGTCGTGCATTGCGAGGGAGGCTACTCACGGTCGAGCGCGATCGCGTTAGGGCTGCACCGGCTGTATGGCTACGCGACCGATACCAAAGAATTAAGCCAGGCGAATCCTTCCGTACTGCAAATTATGCTGGGGAAATGCACTGCCAAACGAGGTATTTGATCGGGCACCCCTAGTCTCACTGTCAGTTCTACTGGGTCCAGATTAGTCTATAGTGCAGTGACGGTTTGACCCCATACAAAGGGTCACCCAAAGCAGAAGCGGACTTGGACGGACGATAGGCGAAATACAAGAATTTGAGAGCGGCTCCCCTTCTAGCGCGCTCAGAGCAAAAAAGGGGAGCGTTTGTCAAACCCTTACCTGACAACGGTTTGCGGCGGATTGGATTGGTTTGACAAGCCACATGATGCGGATTTGACAAGCCCTATTCTATGGGCGCAGGCAATCGCCGGCGCATCCTGCCACCCACCACCCAGAGCGAGGAACAGATTGATCTGATCCATCGCCACCACCGCATCCGAGGTGGCGAGCGCCGCGTCCGTGTTGGCCAGCGTGCGGTCCGCGTCCAGGCTTTGCAGGTACGGCGAGCGCCCTGCCTGCCACAGCTTGCGGTTCTGGCGTGCGGCTTCCTCGGCCTTGTCGCGGGCCGAGCGCAGCGACTGGTTGCGCTCCAGTTCATGCGTGTAGGCCGACAGCGCGCTCTGCGTCTCGCGCAGCGCCTTCAGCACCACGCCATCGAAATGCGCGAGTGAACCTTCCGCCCCGAATTCCATGTTGTGAATGCGTGCCCGCGTGCCGCTCGTGGGAATGGTCCACGATATCGCCGGCCCCCAGCCCCAGTGCGCCGTGGGCGCCTGGCCCAGGTGATCGAGAATCCCGGTGAAACCCGCCGACGCGCCGATGCGGATCTGCGGGAACAGGTCAGCGGTGGCCACACCGATCTTGGCCGTGGCCGAAGCCAGTTCGCGCTCGGCCTGGCGCACATCCGGACGGCGCTTGAGCAGCGCCATGCCATCGCCCACCGGCAGCGGCTGCTTCAGAGCGGGCACGTGCTCGCACGCCACGCTCTGGATGTCGAGCGCCATCGGCGGCTTGCCCAGCATCACGGCCAGCCGGTATGCAGCGCCTTCCTGTTCGGCGCGATACTTCGGCAGCACGGCGCGCAACGTATCGGCCTGTGCCTGCGCGCGCAGTACGTCGGTCGGCTGGCCACGGCCGGCATCGACGAGTTTCTGCGCGAGTGTCACGCCGCGTTCCTGCAGGTCGAGTTGGTGTTGCGCCACGTGCAGTTCGTGCGTAGCGGTGCAGCCCTGCACATAGGCGCGCACGGTCTCGGCCACCACGCCGACGCGGGCCTGATCCAGCGCGGCATGACTCGCCTGCGCGGCGGCCAGCGCGGCCTCGTCGGCGCGCTTGAGCTTGCCCCAGAAGTCGATCAGGTACGACACCTCGAAACCGATGTCGCCAAAATTCATCGCCGGGATTTTTTCTTCGTGCAGCAGCGGTTCGCCGGCAATCTGGCCGCGTTCGGCGCTGGCGCGGAACTTGGCTTCGGGCAGGTTCTCCGCCTCCACCTCGTGGTAGATGGCGATGGCGCGCTTGAGGTTGGCGGCCGCCACGCGCAGGTCGGTGTTGGCGACCAGCGCCTGTTGGACGAGTCCGTCGATATGCGGGTCGTCGTAGAGACGCCACCAGTCGTTGGGTACGTCGCCAATCGACACGGCGCCGTTGTCGGGACCGCCGAACGGGCCATTCGCTGCGGAAGATTGCACGACGGCATCGTCAGGCACCTTGTGGTCGGGGCCCACGGTCATGCAGGCGGCCAGCGCCAGCGGCAACATCGCCGTCAGCGCGACACGGGCAAAACGTTTCACTGCACAGCTCCGGTTGCGGGTGCGCGCTTGCCGGCCAGCGCTACCTTGTCTTGCGATTGCGTCGCGGCTGCCGGCGCAGCCTTGGTTGCTTTCGAACCGTCATCGCGCACCGATACCGTCGCGGTACGGCCCGCCACCAGACGCACATCGTCAGGCATCTGGTCGAACTGGATACGCACCGGAATCCGCTGGGCCAGGCGCACCCAGTTGAATGTCGGATTCACGTTGGGCAGCAGGTTCGAGCCATTGCTACGGTCGCGATCCTCGATGCCAGCCGCGATACTTTGCACATGGCCGTGCAGCACACGCTTCTCGCCCATGATGCGGATCTCGACCGCGCTGCCGATATGGATGCCCTGCAGTTTGGTTTCCTCGAAGTAGCCTTCCACATGGAACGATGTGGAATCCACCATCGACAGCACCGGCTTGCCCGTCACCACGTAGTCACCCAGTCGCGGCAGGCGATCGTTGACGTAGCCTTCCACCGGGCTCGTCACCTGCGTGCGCGCCAGATTGAGCTTTGCCACGCCGATGGCGGCATCGGCCTGCGCCAGTTGGGCTTCGCCCTGCTGCACCTTGGCCAACCCTTCCTCGATGATTTCCTTGGACACCACGTCAGACAGCGTCTGGCTGCGCTTGGCCTCGCGGCGCGCCTGCGACAGGTTCGCGCGCACGGCAGCAGCGGTGGCCTCGGCCTGCCGCAGCGCCAGCGCGTAGCGTTCGCGATCGATCTCGAACAGGACGTCGCCGGCCTTCACATGCTGGTTGTCCTTCACGGCGATGCGCGTGACCAGACCGGAGACATCGGGCGAGACCTGCACCACCTCCGCGCGGATGTGCCCGTCGCGCGTCCATGGCGCCACGGTGTAGTAATCCCAAAGGTGTTTGACAACGACCGCGCCAACGGCCGTTACAGCCAGCGTCAACACGACCGGCCCGAGCGTAGAGAGTCTGAATTTCATGATTGCAGCGATGGCGCCAGCGCCACCACCCCACCGAGGATGATCGCGTACAGCGCAAGATTGAACAGTGAACGGTGCCAAACGAGCCGGTAGAAGCCCACGCGCGTCAACACCGCGCGTGCGCCACTCGTGATGAGGAAGGCCGCGAACATCCATACGAGCAAGCTCGGGATGAACACGCCATAGATACTGAATTCACCGGGCATCATGCCTTCCTGGAAACGGTTGCCGGCAGCGCCGGCGGAAACAGGGCCACCTGCATATCGACCAGCGCGGCCAGCGCCACGCGGGAACGCACCTTCTGCTGCGCGTTCGTGATGCGGGTCTGCAACGCCTGCGGCGGCGCATCGGCGGATCCGTCGAGCCGGGCCTTGTAGTACGTGGTGATACTGCGCAACACGCGGCGCACCGCATGCTGCTCGTCGCCGGGCATCGACGCCATCTCGCGTTGCAGCGCCAGCGCGGTCAGTTCCACACGCACTTCGCTGAAGCCATCGCTCGACACCTCGCTTTCGCTGGCGGCCAGCCGGGGCACCAGTTGCGCAAGACGGTCCAGCATGCGGGCGCGCAACCGGGTATGCGAATCAGGATGCTGGCCCAGCGCGTTCTCCGCGATGTCGCTCCACCCTGCCCGCACCAGCCGGCGCGTGGCGGCGCGCGTGCCGAATGGCCGCACCACCAGCGTCCACGCCAGCGCGAAAGCAATCCCCGCAATGCCGGCAATGTTGCTGTTGAAGAACGACTGGAAGTTCGCGCTGTAGGCACCCTGGATGCCGATGTCGTTGGCCGTCACCACGGCCAGCGGCATGCCGATCATCGCCAGGCGCGGCTGCGCCACGAGCAGGCCGATGATGAGATACGGCACGGCGAACATCAGCACCAGCATCTCGAAATCGTGCGCCACGGGCAGCACCGCGAACAGCATGACCATCGAGATCAGCAGGCAGACGATGTTCCAGTTGAAGAACGAGCGGATCATCGGCGCAGGCTCGTCGAGCGCGGCAAAGAAGCAGCACGAGATCGCGCCCAGCGCCACGGCGCCCGCGCCATCGGCCCAGCCCGTATGGATCCACACCAGCCCCATGGCGAAGATCGCCAGCGCCACGGTCACCGTGGAGAACAGCAGCATGCCGTGATCGTAGTGGCGGGCACGACCCACTTCCCAGCGCAGGAATTCCGGCACCCACTCGCCCTGGATGTGTTTCTCGCCCAGGCGACGGCACAGCGTCATGCAGTCATGCCACAGCGCCACCATCTGGTGCAGGCGATCTTCGGCGGCGGTCACCAGCGCGGCATCCCAACCGGGTTCCAGCGGTGTGGACGGCAACGTGGGGCGTGTATCGCTGGCGGCGCCAGCCTGTATCCACGCCTTCACGGCCTGCATCTGCACGGCCAGCGGCGCGGGCACCCCGCCAGCGGCCTGCATCGATTCGACGATGGTCGCCAGCGAAGACAGCACCGGCAGCAGCATCGTCATGCGGCCACGCAGTTCCCGCGCGGCGCGTACGCGGTCTGCGCTTTCGGCGTCGTAGCCAAGCTGGCTGATGAGTTGGTCGAGGGCCAGGATGTCGGCAGCCAGGCGATGACGGCTCTGGTGCAACGAGACGCGGGCGCCGGGCGCCGCGGACAGCATGTCGGTGGCCCACAGCGTGGCATCGGCCATCCACTGGCGTGTCTTGTCGCGCAGCACGTTGGCCACGCTGGCCGGCATCAGCACGGCGCCCACTACCGCAGCGCAGAGAATACCGAGGCAGATTTCCTCGGAGCGCGCGACGGCGAGATCGAAAATACCGGTGGGGTTATCGACGGAAGGCAGCGCCACCAGCGGCAGCGTGTAGGCCGCGAGCATGAACACGTAGCTGCGCGGCGTGCGGTGCATCAATGCCACATACAACAGGCAGGCCACCCAGATGGCCACGGCGGCCATCAGCAGCGGCGGCGAGTTGACCAGCGGCGGCACCATCGCGATACCTGCGGCGGCACCGATCAGCGTACCGAGCACGCGGTACAGCGCCTTGGAGCGCGTTGCTCCCGTCAGGGGGTGCGCCACGATATAGACAGAGCCCATCGCCCAGTACGGACGAGGCAAGCCCAGGTACATCGCTATCCACAAGGCCAGCATCGCTGCAATGAAAGCCTTGAAGGAAAAGATCCAGTCCCGGGCAGACGGCCAACTCATCATGCTGCGCCGGACTCCTGCCGGTTCGACGAAGCGGCGGCGGCCGCGCGCGACAACGCTTCGAGCACGCGCAGCGTGGCAGCCATGTCCTCTTCGGAAATTTCCGCGAACACCTCGCTGCGCAACTGCTTGAGTTCCACCTCGATCTGCTCGGCCATGCGGTCGCCGGCCTCGGTCAAGGACAGCACATTGGCGCGCCGGTCGCTGGGATCCACCTCGCGGCGCACCAGTTCGGCGGCGCTCAGTTGATCCACCAGCCGCACCAGCGTGGCGCCTTCGACGCCCACGTAGTCGGCCAATGTGACCTGGCGAACACCACCGCCCAGGCGGCGGATAAAGAGCAGCGGCGCGGCGGCGGCGGCGGAGATTCCGTGCGCAGTCACAGCAGCCTGGCTGATCTGTCGCCATTGGCGGCCGGCAAGCATCAGCTGGCCGGTAAAGGCGAATCGGAGAGCATCGATCTTTGGCATGGGCGAATAATAGACATGAATTAATTAGAATGCAAATGATTTATTTGCGAATTAGTTCACATGGCAAGTACTTCACCCGCAGTGCCTGCCGATGCACTGCGCTATCTCGCCTTTGCGGCGCTTAAGCCGCAGCCACACTCAGGCGCAAGTTCTCCAGCATGTCGTCCACCATCTGCTGCAGCGAGAAATGCGGCTGCCAGCCCCAGTCACGGCGCGCGGCGCTGTCGTCGATCGAATCGGGCCAACCCTGGGCAATGGCCTGCCGATAGTCGGGCGCGTAGTTCACCTTGAAATCCGGCACGCGGCGCTGGATCGCTTCGGCGATCTGGGTGGGTGTGAAGCTCATGCCGGCCAGGTTGTAGCTGCCGCGCTCGCGCACCTGTTCGGCCGGCGCTTCCATCAGCTCCAGCGTGGCGCGGATCGCGTCGGGCATATACATCATCGGCAGGCGCTCGTCAGCTTCGAGGAAGCAGGTGTAGGGCTCGCCACGCACCGCGTGATGAAAGATATCGATTGCGTAGTCCGTCGTGCCGCCGCCGGGCGGCGTCTTGTGCGAGATCAGGCCCGGATAGCGCACGCTGCGCACATCCACGCCATGATTCTCGAAGTACCAGCGGCACCAGCCCTCGCCCGCCTGCTTGGAGATGCCATAGACCGTGGTCGGCTCCATGATGGTTTTCTGCGGCGTGTCCACGCGCGGTGTCGAGGGGCCGAACGCGGCAATCGAACTGGGCCAGAACACGCGCGAGATACCGTGATGGCGCGCGGCTTCCAGCACATTGAGCAGACCCGTCATGTTCAGGTTCCACGCCCATTGCGGTGCCTTCTCGCCGGTGGCGGACAGTGCTGCGGCCAACAGATAGATCTGCGTAATGCCATGACGCTCGATCACCGTGGTCAGTTCGCCGCGATCCGTGATGTTGAGCATTTCGTGGGCGATGTGGACGTGGCGGCCCGTGGGCACGACATCGGAAGTCACCACCTGTTCGCGCCCATGGCGCTCGGCCAGGGCGAGCGCCAGTTCGGAACCAAGCTGCCCATTGGCGCCGACGATCAGGATCTTCGGCGCGCCAGTGTTGACTGCTGCGTTCATTGCACCAGCCCCAGTTCACGACCTGCCTGTGCAAATGCATCGAGCGCAGTGCGCAGCGTGGTCTCATCGTGTCCGGCGCTCATCTGCACGCGGATACGCGCCTGGCCCTTTGCCACCACGGGATAGAAGAAGCCCACCACATAAACGCCGAGTTCAAGCAGCCGCTCGGACAGTTTCTGCGCCTTCTCTGCGTCGTAGACCATGATCGGCACGATGGGATGATCGCCCGGCTTGATGTCGAAGCCCAGCGCGGCAATGCCTTCGCGGAAGAACTTCGTATTGGCTTCGAGCCGGTCGCGCAGTTCGGTGCTGCCTTCGAGGATATCGAGCACGGCAATGCTGGCGCCGACGATGGCGGGCGCCACGGTATTCGAGAACAGATAGGGACGCGAGCGCTGGCGCAGCAGGTCGATGACTTCCTTGCGGCCCGATGTGAAACCACCCGATGCGCCACCCAGTGCCTTGCCGAGCGTGCCGGTGATGATGTCGATCTTGCCGAAGACGCCGCGTGCTTCGTGCGTGCCGCGACCGCGCGCACCCATGAAGCCGGTGGCGTGGCATTCGTCGATACCCAGTAGCGCGCCGTGCGCATCACAGATGCGCCGAATCTCGTCGAGCCGCGCTACGGTGCCATCCATCGAGAACACGCCATCGCTGAACACGAGCTTGAAGCGCGCGCCATCGGCATCGGCCTGCTTCAACTGCGCGTCAAGATCGGCGAGATCGTTGTGCTTGTAGCGGTAGCGCTTCGCCTTGGAGAGGCGGATGCCGTCGATGATCGACGCATGGTTCAGTTCGTCGCTGATCACGGCGTCATCGGGGCCGAGCAGCGTTTCGAACAGGCCACCGTTGGCGTCGAACGCCGAGCCATAGAGGATGGTGTCCTCGGTGCCGAGGAATGCGGCGAGCCGCTGTTCGAGCGACTTGTGCAAATCTTGCGTGCCGCAGATGAAACGCACCGACGACAGGCCGTAGCCATGGGTGCGCAACGCCTCGTGCGCGGCTTCGATCACCTTGGGGTGCGAGGACAGCCCGAGATAATTGTTCGCACAGAGATTGATGACCTCGCGGCCATCCGCCGTGCGGATCGTTGCGCCCTGCGGCGTAGCGATGATGCGCTCACGCTTGTACAGCCCCGCTTCGCGGATGGCAGCAAGCTCCGCGCGGATCGATGCATAAAACGCCTCGGCACTCGACATGGCCAGACTCCCGGTGGTAGTGTCTCGAATCACTCGATCGATAAATCGAACGAGTTCTATATAACGAACGTGCCGTGCACTATAACGAACGAATGACGACGACGCAACCCGTCCCCGCAGAAGGGCCACCAGCCGTTGGCAGCACGCTGCAGGCCCTGCGCCAGAGCCAGCAACTGTCGCTGGACGACCTCTCGCGGCGCGCCGGTGTTTCCAAGTCTATGCTGTCGCAGATCGAACGGAATCTTGCCAATCCCACCGTGGCGGTGCTGTGGCGGCTGGCAAACGCCCTGGGGGTGAGCCTGGCCGACTTCCTGGCGCAAGGCGGCAGCGCGCCACCGGCCCCGGCCATTACCGTGGTGCAGCCGCACGCGATTCCGGCGCTCAAGAGCCCGGATACGCGCTGCGAGCTACGTATCCTGGGTCCGATCGACCTCGCGGGGCGCTTCGAGTGGTATGAGTTATCGATCCAGCCCGGCGGCGTACTGGCATCCGATCCGCACGATACGGGCACGCAGGAGCACCTGACGGTGCTCACCGGCGCCATGACAGTGCAAGCCGGGGGCGACGAGAAGAAGTTGAAGCATGGCGAAACGGCGCGCTATGGCGCGGACGTGGCACATGCGATTGGGAATCCGGGGAAAGGTGTGGCGACGGCGTTGTTGGTGGTGGTGCATCCGACTTGAACTACTGACGTAGTTCTCCCGGATTGTTTCGCTCCCCTCTCCCGCAAGCGGGAGAGGGGAGAAAACCGAAGAGCAAGGGAAAACGTTACCCCTCCTCCTTCATCCGCTCGCTCGCCAGCAAATTCCGCTTCGTCTCCAGGATGTGTTCCTCGAGCAAAGCCGCCACCTTCACCGCATCGCGCGCCTTGCACGCTTCGAGGATGCGATAGTGGTCAGCCTGCGGGCCTTCCTTGCCGGTAGCCAGTGACATCTGTTCGTGCGTATAGCGATCGGTATTGAGGCAAAACTCCTCGATCAGTCGGCGCAGGCGCTTGTTGTTGGCCGGCGCGCAGAGTGCCAGGTGGAAGCGCCGGTTGTACTCGGCCCATTCCGCGAGCGACTCCGAACTCGAGTACGCGTCAAGAATCTCCTGCATTTGCTGGAAATCCTGCTGAACCATGTTCGGCACGCCCAGCCGCGCCGCGTGGCATTCGAGCGCCACGCGGATATCGAGCAGTTCGCAGATCTGCGACACATCCATCCCCGACACCACGGCGCCCCGGTTGCGCTGGTACGTCACCAACCCTTCCGTTTCTAGCTGGCGCAGTGCCTCGCGCACAGGAATGCGACTTGCGTTGAAGCGCTCGGCCAACGCGTCCTGCCGCAGTTGAACACCCACGGCAAGCGTGCCTTTCAGGATTTCATAGCGAAGCTGGTCACGGATGATCTGGGGTAAACCCTTGGTAGGGGCGCTGGTGCGGCCCGGTTGAATTGACATGGGAAGTGCTGGAGATCGGTGTGCGATTCGAGTGAGGTCCCTATTGTGCCTGAATATTCGCGCTGCTATATTGGATCCAATTTCAAACATTGCATATCCAATAGGTAATTTGTCGTATATGTCTGCAAACAATCTGCATCCAAAAACCACTAATGAAACCGTTCTGAGCTACGCACCCGGCAGTGCCGAGCGCAAGGCGCTGATTGCCGAACTGGACGCGCAGCAGGCACACGTCCTCGAAATCCCCGCCGTGGTCAACGGTGAGCGCATCACCAGCGCCAGCCATACCGATGTGCGCGCCCCGCACGCCCATGCGCAGATGCTGGGCCAGGTCCACAACGCCGACACCCCCACCATCAACGCCGCGATCGATTCCGCCGTGGCTGCGCAGCGGGACTGGGCCAACGCGTCGCTGGCCGAACGCTCGGCCGTGTTCCTCAAGGCCGCCGACCTGCTGGCTGGTCCGTGGCGCGCAAAGCTGAATGCCGCAACGATGCTCGGCCAGGGCAAGACTTCCTATCAGGCCGAGATCGACTCCGCCTGCGAACTGATCGACTTCCTGCGCTTCAACGTGCAGTTCGCGCACGAGATCGCCAACGGCCAGCCGATCTCGTCGCCGGGCATGCGCAACCACCTCGAATACCGTCCGCTGGAAGGCTTCGTCTACGCCGTGACGCCGTTCAACTTCACGGCTATTGGCGGCAACCTCGCCATCGCTCCGGCACTGATGGGCAACACCGTGCTCTGGAAGCCTGCGGCCACGGCCTCGCTGTCGAACTACCTGTTCATGGAATTGCTCGAAGCGGCGGGTCTGCCGAAAGGCGTTATCAACTTCGTGCCGGGCGATCCGGTGGCGGTCAGCGGCGCCGTGCTGGCGCGTCCGGAACTGGCTGGCATCCACTTCACGGGCTCGACCGCCGTGTTCGACATGCTGTGGGGCGAAGTGGGCCGCAATGTGTCGCGCTATCGCAGCTATCCGCGTCTGGTTGGCGAAACGGGCGGCAAGGATTTCGTGCTCGCGCACGCATCGGCCGATGCCGAAACGCTGGCCGTGGCCCTGCTGCGCGGCGCCTTCGAATACCAGGGCCAGAAGTGCAGCGCGGCATCGCGCGCCTACATTCCCGCGTCGCTGTGGCCAGAGGTCAAGGATCGACTGGCTGCGCTGGTCGACACCATCCGCATGGGCGACGTCACCGACTTCACCAACTTCATGGGCGCCGTGATCGATCGTCGTGCGTTCGACCGTATCGCCGGTCATCTACAACGCGCGGCCAGCGATAGCAACGTGAAGATCATCACCGGCGGCAAGGCCGATGACAGCGTCGGTTACTTCATCGAGCCGACCGTGCTCGAAGTCAGCGATCCGCGCCACACGCTGATGGAAACCGAACTGTTCGGCCCGGTGCTGAGCGTCTATGTCTACGCGGACGAGCACTGGCCCGAAGTGCTGTCGCTGGTGAACGGCACCAGTCCTTACGCACTCACCGGCGCGGTGTTCGCCAGGGACCGCACAGCCGTCACACAGGCATCCGAAGCCCTGCGCTATGCCGCAGGCAACTTCTATATCAACGACAAGCCCACGGGCGCCGTGGTTGGCCAGCAGCCGTTTGGCGGCGCGCGCCGCAGCGGCACCAACGACAAGGCGGGCTCGCCGCTGAACCTGCTGCGCTGGGTTTCGCCGCGCACGGTCAAGGAAACGTTCGTGCCACCCGCCGACTACCGCTACCCGCATATGGCCGGCTAAAGCCGGTACATCGAGAGATCGAGAGAGACAGTTTTCAAGCCACACCACCACGGAGAAAAAGAGATGAAGCGAGCCACCCTGCTGTCCGCCCTGGCGTTCAGCCTGACCACGTTTGCCGGCGCAGCCAGCGCGGCGATTTCCGGTGACGTCGTCAAGATCGGCGTGATGACCGATCTGTCCGGCGTGTATCTGGATTACGCCGGCAAGGGTTCCGTCGAAGCCGCCAAGATGGCTATCGAGGACTTTGGCAATGGCCTGCCCGGCAAGAAGATCGAACTGGTTACCGCCGACCACCAGAACAAGGCCGACATCGGCAGCGCCAAGGCGCGCGAGTGGATCGACCGCGACGGCGTGGACACCATCGTCGACCTGCCGAATTCGTCGGTCGCGCTGGCCGTGTCGCGCATTGCATCGGAGAAGAAGCGCATCTCGCTGATCACGGGCGGCGCCAATCTGCGCCATACCAACGAGGAATGCTCGCCGTACATCGTGCATTGGGTCTATGACACGTACGCGCTGGCCAACGTGGCCGGCAAGGCGATGGTCAAGCAGGGCCTAAAGAGCTGGTACTTCATGACGGCCGACTACGCCTTCGGCGCGTCGCTGGAAACCGCTACGGCTGACGTGGTCAAGGCATCGGGCGGCAGCGTGGTAGGTCAGGTCAAGCATCCGCTCAACGCCTCCGACTTCTCGTCGTTCGTGCTGCAAGCACAGGCATCGAAGGCGCAGGTCGTGGCTCTGGCCAATGGCGGCGGCGACACCATCAACGCCATCAAGGCCGCCAACGACTTCGGCCTGCCGAAGAACCAGACGCTGGTGGGTCTGCTGATGACCATCAGCGACGTGCACAGCCTGGGCCTGAAGCTGACGCAAGGCATGAAGATGACCGACGCGTGGTACTGGGACCTGAACCCGCAGACGCGCGAGTTCGGCACCCGCTTCTTCGCGCGCATGAAGCGCATGCCGAACATGGTTCACGCTGGCACCTACTCCGCTGTGCTGAACTACCTGAAGGCCGTACAGGCCACGGGCAGCGATGATTCGGACACCGTCATGGCTGCGTTGAAGAAGGCCAAGATCAACGACGCCTTCGCCAAGAACGGCTATGTCCGCGCGGATGGCCGCATGGTGCACGACATGTACCTGATGGAAGTGAAGAAGCCCGCCGACTCCAAGACGCCGTGGGACTACCTGAAGCTGGTGGCCACCGTGCCGGGCGAGGAAGCCTTCCAGCCGCTGGCGCAATCGCGCTGCCCGTTGGTTAAAAAATAACTCGGGGACGGTTCCCCTCTCCCGCAAGCGGGAGAGGGGAGAAAACCAGCAGCGATTTCACGGCAAATTTTCTCGTATCACATGACAACCAACGTACTGGAAGTCCACAACCTCACGAAGTCCTTCAAAGGCTTCACGGCGGTCGACGGTGTGGACCTGCAAGTGCGTCGCGGCTCGATCCATGCATTGATCGGGCCGAACGGCGCGGGCAAGACCACCTGCTTCAACCTGCTCACCAAGTTCCTGGAGCCCACCACGGGCACCATTCTTTTCAACGGCATCGACATCACGCGCGAGAAGCCCGCACAGATTGCGCGGCGCGGCGTGATTCGCTCGTTCCAGATTTCCGCCGTGTTCCCGCACCTGACCGTGCGCGAGAACGTGCGCATTGGTCTGCAACGCCAGCTTGGCACCGCGTTCCAGTTCTGGCGCAGTGAACGTTCGCTCGATGTGCTCGATGCACGTGCGATGGACTTGCTCGATCAGGTGGGCCTGACCGAGTTCGCCGAGACCGTCACCGTCAACCTGCCTTACGGCCGCAAGCGCGCGCTGGAGATCGCCACGACGCTCGCAATGGAACCCGAGCTGATGCTGCTCGACGAGCCGACGCAGGGCATGGGCCACGAGGACGTGGATCGCGTGACGCAACTGATCAAGAAGGTATCGGCTGGCCGCACCATCCTGATGGTGGAACACAACATGAACGTGGTCTCGTCGATTGCCGACAAGATCACGGTGCTGCAACGTGGCGCGATTCTGGCCGAAGGTCCGTACGCCGAAGTGTCGAAAGACCCGCGCGTGATGGAAGCCTACATGGGCACCGCCGACGCCGAACTGCAGGGAGCGCACTGATATGTCCACGAACGCATCCAACGTTCCCGCTCTCGAAATCAAGGACCTGCACGCCTGGTACGGCGAATCGCACATCCTGCATGGTGTGGACCTCACTGTGAATCGTGGCGAAGTGGTAACGCTGCTGGGCCGCAATGGCGCAGGCCGTACCACCACCATGCGCGCGATCATGGGCCTGACCGGCGCACGCAAGGGATCGATCAAGGTCGATGGCAAGGAAACCATCAACCTGCCCACGCACAAGATTGCGCACTACGGCATTGGTTACTGCCCCGAAGAGCGCGCGATCTTCTCGTCGCTCTCGTGCGAAGAGAACCTGCTGCTGCCGCCGGTACTGAAAGGATCCAGCCAGGGCATGAGCGAGGCCGAGATCTACGAGATGTTCCCGAACCTGAAGGAACGCAAGCAGAGCCAGGGCACGCGTCTTTCTGGCGGCGAGCAACAGATGCTGGCCGTCGGCCGCATCCTGCGCACTGGTGCGAACCTGCTGCTGCTCGATGAAATCTCGGAAGGGCTGGCACCGGTCATCGTGCAGGCACTGGCGCGCATGATCCTGATGCTCAAGAAGAAGGGCTACACGGTGGTGATGGTAGAGCAGAACTTCCGCTTTGCCGCACCGCTGGCAGATCGCTTCTACGTGATGGAGCACGGCGCGATAGTCGAGCGCTTTGCCGCGAACGAGCTGCAGGCCAAGATGCCGGTGCTCAATGAACTGCTAGGCGTGTAGACAGGAAAGGGATAACGCATTTCATGACATTCGATATTGGAATTCCCCTGCCCGCGCTGCTCTCGCAGTTGCTGCTCGGGCTCGTCAACGGCGCGTTCTACGCGATGCTGAGTCTTGGCCTCGCTGTGATCTTCGGCCTGCTCAACGTGATCAACTTCGCGCACGGCGCACTGTTCATGCTGGGTGCCGTGCTGGCGTGGGCCGGCATGGAATACGCCGGGCTCAACTACTGGGTCATGCTGGCGCTGTCGCCGCTGCTGGCCGGTGCACTCGGCGTCATCATCGAGAAGACACTGCTGCGCTGGATCTACAAGCTCGATCACATCTACGGCCTACTGCTCACCCTCGGTATCACGCTGGTGATCGAAGGTGTGCTGCGTTCGATCTATGGCGTGTCCGGCCTGCCCTACTCGCCGCCCGAACTGCTGCAAGGCGCGACGGACCTCGGCTTCATGATGCTGCCGAACTACCGTGCCTGGGTGGTGGTGGCATCGCTGGTGGTGTGCATCGCCACCTGGTACACGATTGAAAAGACCAAGCTCGGCGCCTACCTGCGCGCCGGCACGGAGAACCCGAAGATCGTGGAAGCCTTCGGCGTCAACGTGCCGTTGATGGTCACGCTGACCTACGGTTTCGGCGTGGCGCTGGCCGCGTTTGCCGGTGTGCTCGCCGCACCGGTGATCCAGGTGTCGCCGCTGATGGGTCAGAACCTGATCATCGTCGTCTTCGCCGTGGTAGTGATTGGCGGCATGGGATCGATCATGGGTTCGATCCTCACCGGCCTGGGGCTGGGCGTGATCGAGGGCCTGACCAAGGTGTTCTATCCGGAAGCGTCGTCGACCGTGGTGTTCTTCATCATGGTGATCGTGTTGCTGCTGCGTCCCGCAGGTCTGTTCGGGAAGGAAAAATGATGCTGCAAAACCAAAATCGCCGCGGCCAGTTCGCGGTCTATGGCGTGGCACTGCTGGCCGTGCTGCTGGCGCCTGCGCTGGGCGTCTATCCGGTCTTCGTGCTCAAGGTGCTCTGCTTCGCGCTGTTCGCCTGCGCATTCAACTTGCTGATTGGCTATACCGGGCTGCTGTCGTTCGGTCATGCCGCATTCTTCGGCGGCGCGGGCTATGTGGCCGGGCACGCCATGAAGGAATGGGGCCTCACGCCCGAACTCGGTCTGCTGGCGGGCATGGCGTTTGCCGCGCTCGGCGGCTGGGCGATGGGCGCGCTGGCGATTCGTCGTCAGGGCATCTACTTCTCGATGATCACGCTTGCGCTCGCGCAGATGCTTTACTTCTTCTGCCTGCAAGCACCGTTCACGGGAGGCGAGGACGGCATTCAGGGAATCCCGCGCGGCAAGCTGCTCGGCTTCCTGCCGCTCGACAGCGACCTGACGCTGTATTACGTGGTGCTGGCCATCGTGGTGGTAGCGTTCGCACTGATCGTGCGTACGATCCATTCGCCGTTCGGGCAGATCCTGAAGGCGATCAAGGAAAACGAGCCGCGTGCGGTGTCGCTGGGCTATGACGTGGATCGCTTCAAGCTGCTGGCATTCGTGCTCTCAGCCGCGCTGTCCGGTCTGGCTGGTTCGCTGAAAGCGCTCGTGCTGGGCTTCGAGACACTGACCGATGTGCACTGGTCGATGTCGGGTGCGGTGATCCTGATGACGCTGGTCGGCGGCCTCGGCACGCTGACTGGCCCCATCGTCGGCGCATTGGTTGTGATCGCGCTGGAGAACAAGCTTGGCGATCTCGGCATGTTCCTCGCCAATGCGACTGGCGTGGCGTGGTTCAACACGCTGGGCGAATCGGTGACGATGGTCACTGGCATCATCTTCGTGATCTGCGTGCTGACATTCCGGCGCGGCATCGTCGGCGAGATCATCGTCGTGGCAGACCAGTGGCGGGCGCGGCGCAAGACGGCCACCGCGCCGCTGGGCTCACATCTCGTCGATCGCGGTTGATGCGGTAACCGCGCCGGCATCCTTCTCCAGCGAGAAGCGGTCACGCGTGGTCACGTAGAAGCTGGCGCCGAAGCGGCCTACAGGAAAGTACTCCTGCAGCCGCACGCGCCAGCGCTCCGTATCGATCAACCCATCGCGTGCATGCAGACGCAGCACGCGACCGATGAAGATCTGGCGGCTTTCTGTCTCCAGCGTTTCCCAAAGATTGCATTCGAAGGCCACGGGCGCTTCCGCGATACGGGGCGGGGCCACCTGCGTGCACGGCGCGGGCGTCAGGCCCACGTGTGCGAGCTCGCTCACGTTAGGCGGCAAACGCTCGCCGCATCGATGCATCTTCTCGACCATCGCTTCATCGCCGAGGTGTACGACAAACTCGCCAGTCCGCACAATGTTGGCGGCGGTATCTTTCAACGCGCCGTCGTCAAGACGGTTCACGCTGATCATGACGATAGGAGGCTCTTCGCCCAGCATGTTGAACATCGAGAACGGCGCGGCGTTGGCGGTGCCGTCGGGACCCAGCGTGGTGACGAGTGCGATGGGACGCGGCACGATCAGGCTGGCCATGAGCTTGTAGCGCTGATACTCGGTGATCGCGCTGAAATCGATTTCCATACTCTTCCTTTGTTCAGGGCTGCGGCAGCCCAAGCATCTGCGCCAGGCTCTTCTCGCCCGACATGCGCGAGGTTTCGATCCGCTGTTCCAGTTCGCGCAGGTGCGCTTCCATCCGGGCCACGGCGCCTTCCGCATCGCGTGCTTCGATGCACGCCACGATGGCCGCATGCTCGTCGTGCTCGCACGGTGCATGGCCCGGCGGCTCGTACAGCCCCACGATCAGCGAGCAGCGCGAGACCAGTTCGGTCAGGTAGCGTTGCAGCACTGCGTTGCGGGCCAGCGCGGCAATGCGCAGGTGAAAGCCGCTGGCCAGCCGCGCCCACGACGGCTGATCGAAGCGATGCATCGCATCGTGTTCGTCTGCAAGCTGGCGACGCAGTTCGCGCAGGTCATCCTCCGTCACGCGTTCCACCGCCAGTTCCACAAGCACACGCTCCATGGCGCGGCGCGCCTCGAAAATCTGGCTCGTTTCCTCGGGCGTGGGTTCGGCAATCACGGCGCCCTTGTTGGGACGCAGTGCGACGATGCCATCATGCGCGAGCTTTTCCAGCACACGTCGCACCACGGCGCGGCCCACGCCGAACAGGCTGCATAGCTCGGGCTCGGGCAGCTTGGTGCCGGGCGTCAGCCGATGATTGAGTACGCCATCGAAAATGGCCTGGTAGATGCGCGTGTCGGCGTCCGCAGGCTCGATGGCCTCGGGCGCTTCGGTAGCGGGGGCGGGCTTCCGTGCAGCTTTGTTTGACATGACGTCGGTCAGGGAAACGATGGCCATGATGTTAGCGCGAAGCCGTTTTCGCAACCTGCTCCATCGCGTCGCAGATCGCGCCGGGCGTGGTCATCCACACATCGCCATGCGAGCGCCGCGCGGCGATATGCGCCAGTGCGCGCCGCAGGTGGCGCAGCCGGTACGGCTGGCCCACGAGATACGGATGCAGCGCAATGCCCATCACCAGCGGCTGGGGATGCTGCGGATGATTGGCCTGCTGCAGCATCTCGTCGAACTGGTCGATGATCATATCGGCAAACGCCGCGCCGTCGAGCTGGCGACCGATGATCATCGGGATATCGTTCAGTTCCTGCGGATACGGGATCGACCAGATTGCGCCGCCGTCGCGCGTCTGCATCGGCACCGGGCGGTCATCGTGTGCCCAGTTCAGCGTGTAGCGGTAACCGGCTTCGGCCAGCAGATCCGGCGTGGCCATCGTCTCGGAGATCCATGGCGACAGCCAGCCCGTCGGGGCGCGACCGCTGTGCGACTGGATACGGTCGCGGCAATTTTCGATCAGTGCGCGCTCCCCTGCCTCATCGAATTCGCTCTGCCGATGCGCATTGGTATGACCATGGCCGATCAGTTCGTCTCCACGTTCCAGACAGGCGTCGAGCAGTTCCGGGCAGTGATCGTAGAGCGCGGTGTTCAGGATCACGCCGGCAGGCATCTCCAACTGATCGAACAACTCCAGGCAACGCCATGCGCCCACGCGATTGCCATACTCGCGCCAGCTGTAGTTCAGCACGTCAGGCTGCGGCGATACGGGGCCGAGGTTCGCACCCAACCCCTCGCCAAACGCGAAGTGCTCGATATTGAAGCCCAGATAGACGGCCAGCCGTGCGCCATTCGGCCAGCGGAAGTGATCGACATCGATGATGGGCCGATACGGAAAGCGGCCATGGTGGCGCAGCGGACCGAACGTGGGCGTCGCAGCCGCCTGCGCGGCAGCCAGCGGACTCGGATTGAGGGTCATGAACGTTGCCTTTCTTCTGGTTGGTGCATCCGCCGGGTCCGTACGCACCGCCTTCGTGCGTGGCGCCCCGTTTGTGATCGTATGCACTGATCGATACCAATCGTTCGCAAATTGCGGGCCAGATCGTCAACGCTTGGGAATCCGTTATGTCGCGGACCTTGGGGTGGATTTGTCAACGCCGTGGCATGGCTCTTGCAAGCCCACCCGGCGAATCCCATCCAACCCCCGGAGATCTGCCATGTTTCGTCCCCAACGCCGCGCACTGCTCGCCACCGCTGCCGCCCTTGCGATGACCACGCTGCCGGCGCTCGCCGCCGACACCATCAAGATCGGCCTGATCACAGCGCTGTCCGGCCAGTCTGCACGGGCGGGCGAATCGCTGACGCGCGGTATCACCATCGCCATCGACGAGATCAACGCCCGTGGCGGCCTGCTGGGCGGCCGCAAGCTGGAACTGGTGCGCCGCGACGACGAAGGCAACCCGGCCAAGGGTGTGCTGGCTGCGCGCGAACTGATCTACAAGGAGAAGGTGGCGGTGCTGTTCGGCGGTCTCGATACGCCGGTCTCGCTGGCCATCGTGCCGATCGCCAACCAGGAGAAGGTGCCGTTCATGGGCCCGTGGGCCGCTGGCACGCCGATCACGCATAACGGCGCGAATCCGAACTTTGCCTTCCGTGTCTCGGCAGTGGACGAAGTGGTGGACAAGGCCATGGTGCAGTACGCGCAGAAGACTTTCAGCGCCACCAAGGTCGGCCTGATCCTCGTGAACAACCCGTGGGGTGAATCGAACGAGAAAGGCATCGTCGCCGCGATGGCCGCCAAGGGCGGCAAGCCGGTGGGCATCGAGAAATTCGAAGGCACCGATGTAGACGTGGTGCCGCAACTGGGCCGCCTGAAGGCTGCCGGTGCCGATGTGCTGCTGATGGTCGGCAACGTGGGGCCGTCGGCACAGGTCGTGAAATCGCTCGATCGCATGGGCTGGAAGGTGCCGGTGGTTTCGCACTGGGGCCCCGCAGGCGGCCGTTTCACCGAACTGGCGGGACCGAACGCGAAGAACGTTCACTTCGTGCAAACGTACAGCTTCTTCGGCGCGCAGACCCCGGTCAGCAATCGCGTGGTCACCGACCTCAAGGCCAAGTACAGCGACATCAAGGGTCCGGACGACATCACCCCGGCCGTGGGTGTGGCCAATGCGTACGACGCCACGCAACTCGCCGCGCTTGCTATCGCCAAGGCCGGCAGCACCAAGGGCGACGCGATCCGCGAAGGCTTCTACAAGATCGACCGCTACGAAGGTCTGATCAAGACCTACGTGAAGCCGTTCTCGCCGCAACAGCATGACGCGCTGGGCGAGAACGACTACGTCTGGGCGCAGTTCATCGACAACCGGATCGTGCCGGTGAAGAAGTAACGCGCTAGTTGCCTACCGCTTGTCTTGCTCCCCTCTCCCGCGTCGCGGGAGAGGGGTTGGGGGTGAGGGCCGGAGGCTCTGCTTGCCCACCGTATCGCATATTTCACCGCTGGCCCTCTCCCCCGCCCCTCTCCCGCTTGCGGGAGAGGGGAGAACACCCCGAAAGAAGAAAGAAAAAGGACTCACCATGTTATGGATATCCGCCCTGATCAGCGGGCTTGGCCTGGGCAGCATGTACGGGCTGATGGCGCTGGGATTTCACATCACCTACGCGGTATCGGCCACGGTCAATTTCGCGCAGGGCAGCTCGATGATGCTGGGCGCCGTGCTCACCTACACGTTCGCGCAGACGCTGGGCTGGCCGATGCCGCTGGCTATCCTGCTGGCGCTCGCGTTGTGCGCGCTCTACGGCCTTGCCGTCGAATTCCTCGCAGTGCGTCCGTTTGCAAGCCGTGGCTCCAACGCGTGGCTGATGGCAACCGTAGCACTGGGCATCGTGCTCGATAACGTGGTGATGCTGTGGTTCGGCACGGAGCCGCGCAGCCTGCCCTCCCCGCTTGCCACGCAGTCGGTGCAACTCGGCAGCACGGGCGTGGGCGTCTATCCGCTGCAACTCGTGATTCCGGTGGTAGGACTCGCGCTGGCCGCCGTCCTCCACTACGTGCTGCGCAAATCGCGATGGGGCGTGGCGATGCTTGCCGTGGTGCAGAACCGCGATGCGGCGCGCCTGATGGGGATTCCCATCCGACGCACCATCGCTGGCGCATTCGCGCTCTCCACGCTGCTGGCAGGCATTGCCGGCGTGCTGATCGCGCCGCTGTTCAATGTGCAGGCCGACATGGGCACGGTCTTCGGTCTCAAGGCGTTTGCCGTAGCGATTCTCGGCGGACTGTCGAGCGCATGGGGCGTGATGGTGGCCGGCCTGATCTTTGGTTTGGTCGAGGCGATGATCACCGCATCGCTGGGTTCCAGCTACACCCAGATCATCACGTTCGCGCTGGTGATCGCCATTCTGGCCCTGCGGCCCGATGGTCTGTTCGGACGCGCGGAGGTGCGCAAGGTATGAGCAAGACAATGACTTCCCCGGTGCCAACCGCACCCGCTACCCAGGCACCGCGTGCCGCTGCCCCCGTGCTTGGTCTGGGCACGCCGCTGCAGATCTCGGCAATGATCGCCGTGCTGGTGGCATCGGCCGCACTCACGCTAACGCTCAACGGCTACTTTGTGTTCGTGATTGCTGGCGTTGCAATGCTGGCGATCTGCGGCGTCGGACTGAATCTGCTGCTCGGCCTGACCGGGCAGGTATCGTTCGGCCATGTCGGTTTCTATGCCATCGGCGCCTATACGGTGGCGATCCTGACCGGACAGGCCGGCTGGAGTTTCTGGGCCGCATGGCCGGTGGGCATGCTGATCGCCGCCGCACTCGGCGCATTGCTGGCGCTGCCTGCGCTACGTGTCAAGGGGCCGGGTCTGGCGATGGTGACCATCGCCTTCGGCTTTATCGTCGAACACGGTGCGGTGGAATGGCGTGCCCTGACCGGCGGCCAGAATGGCCTGATGGGTATCGCGCAGCCTTCGCTGCCTGGTGTCGAAGGTGGCGAGCGCGCGCTGGCGCTGATCGCCATCGCCGTGCTCGGTGTGGCGCTGGCGGCTTACGCTCGCATTTCGCGCGGTAGCTGGGGTGCCGCGATGCGTGCAGTACGCGACAGCGAAGCCGCCGCTGCATCGATCGGCGTGAATCCACTGGTGGTCAAGACCGTAGGCTTCGCATTCTCGGCAGCACTGGCCGGTCTGGCAGGTGGACTCTTCGCGCCGCTGCAGGGCATGGTCACGCCGGGCATGTTCTCGTTCCTGCAGTCGATCCTGTTCGTGCTCGTGGTGATGATTGGTGGCGCGGGCACGGTGGCTGGCCCGGTGGCAGGCGCGATCATCGTCGGCCTGTTGCCCGAGATCCTGTCGAGCCTGGAAAACCTGCGCCTGCTGTGCTTCGGCGTACTGCTGCTGGTGGTGTTGTGGGTTGCACCGACCGGTCTCGTTGGTGTCGCAACATCCGCGTTCCGCCGCCTGCATCCCAAGGCCGCAGCCCAGCACGACGCCGTGACCGGTGCCACGCTGCCCGCGCGCGCACCAGAGGCGCGGCGAGGACTTTCCGCGCTCGGTCTGTCGATGGTGTTCGGCGGCGTGCGTGCCGTGGACAACCTTTCGTTCGATCTTCCTCCTGGACAGGTGACGAGCCTGATCGGCCCCAACGGTGCGGGCAAGTCCACCGTCCTGAACATGCTGTCGGGCTACTACCGTCCGCGCGCGGGGGGTCGCAAGCTCGGCAGCGACACCCTGCCCGCTCGTGGCGCGTGCCACAGCGCGCGGCAAGGCATCTCTCGCACCTACCAGACTACGCAACTGTTCGCGGGCATGAGTGCGCTGGATAACGTGGCGATTGCGCTGTCGCGCGGCAAGCTCGGGACGTTCCTCGGCATTGCCGGTTTCACCGCACCGTCCGTACGCGACGAAGCCCGCGCACTGCTGGCCGCCTGCGGCTACATGGGCAACCCCGACACGAGCGCAGCGGACCTCGCGCACGTGGATCGCCGACTCGTGGAAATCGCACGCGCACTGGCAACGCGGCCTGCTGTATTGCTGCTCGACGAACCGGCTGCCGGCCTCTCGCGCGAAGACAAGGCCACGCTCGGCCGTCTGCTGCGCAAGATTGCGGACAGCGGCGTGGCCGTGGGTCTGGTCGAACACGATATGTCGCTGGTCATGGACGTGTCGGACAGCATCGTCGTGATCGACGCAGGCCAGCATCTGGCTGCGGGCACGCCCGATGCCGTGCGCGAGGACCCCGCCGTGCGCCGCGCGTATCTCGGCGATGCGGCAGCGGTACCTACGCGTCATCGTGCGGCATCGAAGAACGCTGCGCAGTTGCCCGAAGTCATCGGCGTCAGCCGCCTGCGTGCCGGCTATGGCGCGGCCCCCGTGCTGCACGATGTGGATCTGCAGGTGCGCGAGGGCGAGATGGTGGCGCTCCTCGGCGCCAATGGTGCAGGCAAATCCACGTTGATGCGTGCGATGGCCGGCCTGCATCGCCCTGTGCAAGGCGGCATCACATTCGACGGCACCGACCTGGCCCGACTCGATGCCGCACGCATCGTCGAAATGGGTGTGGTGCTGGTGCCCGAAGGCCGGCAGGTCTTCCCTGAACTGTCAGTGCTCGACAACCTGAAACTCGGCGCCTTCCCCTCGGGCCGCATCGCGCGCTCAGAGATGCTGCAGCGGGTTGAATTGATGTTCACGCGCTTCCCGCGCCTGCGCGAGCGGCAGCATCAACGCGCCGGGCTGCTGTCCGGCGGGGAGCAGCAGATGCTGGCCGTGGCACGTGGTCTGATGTCGAAGCCGACCGTGGTGCTGCTCGACGAGCCATCGCTGGGCCTCGCGCCGAAGGTTATCGACGAACTGTTCGCCTCGCTCGACAAGCTGCGCGAAGCCTCGATCACGATTCTGCTGGTAGACCAGATGGCGGCACTTGCGCTGTCTCTGGCAGACCGCGCCTACGTGCTCGAAGAAGGCCGCGTGGTGGCGAGCGGCGATGCGCAGACGCTGGCGCGCGATCCCGCACTGGTGCAGGCTTACCTCGGCGGACAACACGCATGAGCCGGCTCGCCACTTCCCGCGCGGGCATGGTCACCAGCCCGCATGCACTGGCCAGCGAGGCGGGGCTGGAAGTCCTGCACGCGGGTGGCAATGCCATCGAGGCCGTCATCGCCATCGGCGCAACGCTGGCCGTGACTTACCCGCACTTCACGGGATTGGGCGGCGATGCGTTCTTCATCGTC
The DNA here is from genome assembly GCF_005503625.1 of Cupriavidus sp. 2SB. Taxonomy (GTDB): domain Bacteria; phylum Pseudomonadota; class Gammaproteobacteria; order Burkholderiales; family Burkholderiaceae; genus Cupriavidus. The sequence continues at coordinate 29,656 of NZ_SCMX01000025.1, forward strand.
AGCGATGGCGCGGGCAACGTGCGCACGTTGTCCGGCATAGGGCAGGCCGCCGGCACGCTGCCGGACTACGGCGATGCGATTCCCACGCGCGGCGCCGCGTCCGCCCTCACCACCGCTGCCACGGTCGATACCTGGGACCGCGCGTTCGCCATCAGCCGCGGCCAGTGGGGCGGCACCCAGAATTGGAGCAGTTTGTTCCAGCGCGCCATCACGCTGGCGCATGAAGGATTCGAGGTCACGCCGTCGCAGCGCTTCTGGCAAGCCTTCCGCAAGGACGAAGTTGGTAGCTGGCCCGGCTTCTCGAGCACGTTCATGCCCGATGGCAGGCTGCCCGAAGCCGGCGATTGGCTGCGCCAACCCGCACTGGCCCGCAGTCTGGAGCGCATTGCCACGCATGGCGCGCGCGAATTCTACGAAGGCGAACTGGCCGAGCGTATCGTCGCTGGTCTGCGCGAAGCGGGTTCTCCGTTGTCGATGCAGGATCTGGCCCGCACTGCCGCGCGCGATGAAGCGCCGCTGCGCGTGCCATATCGCGGCGGCGAGCTACTGAGCCTGCCGCCGCCCACGCAAGGTGTGACCACGCTGCAGATCATGGGCATCCTGGAGCGGTTCGACATCGGGAGCCTGGAGGAAGGCAGCGCGGACTACTACCACGTGCTCGTGGAGGCCGTGAAACAGGCGTTCATCGAACGCAACCGCTACGTGGCGGACCCCGAGTTCCATGCCGTGCCGACGGACGAGATGCTGTCGCCGACGCGCCTTTCCGCACTGGCCGCGCATATCGATATGACGCACGCATTGCCGTGGCCACACGTCTACCAGCATGGCGACACCGTGTATCTGGCGGCAGTGGATAGCGAAGGCCGCTGCGCGAGCGTGCTGCAGACCGTGTATTTCGACTGGGGCAGCGGCGTGGTGGCAGGCGATACCGGCATCCTGTGGCACAACCGGGGCGCAGCGTTCAACACGGACCCACGGCATCCCAATTGCATCGCAGCAGGAAAGCGTCCGTTTCATACGTTGAACCCGGGCATGTACCTGCGCGGCGGCAAGCCGCGATTGCTCTATGGCACACAGGGTGCGGATGGTCAGCCGCAGACGCTTGCGGCGGTGCTGACCCGAATGATCGACCACGGCATGGACCCGCTCACCGCGCTGTCGCGGCCACGTTTTCTGCTCGGCCGCACATTCTCCGATACGCGCGACAGCCTCAAGATCGAGGCCGATGCCGGCGACGATGTGATCGCTGCGCTGGCCGCGCGCGGGCACGAGGTCAGCGTCATCCCCGCGCAAAGCCCGCTGGCAGGCCATCCCGGTGCCATCGCGTTGTACGACGACGGACACCGTGCAGGCGCCCACGACCCGCGCAGCGACGGCATCGCCATGAGCGCGTGAGGGGCTTGCATCATCAGATGACAATCCTGTTGCATCATGCAGGCAAGGCGAAGCCTGCATGACGAGGGGATGACAACCCTGCGTTGTGTAGCGGTTTTGTATCGGTCCGGAACCGATGCCGGGGCGCCCCGTCCAATGCAATGACTGTCGACTGCGGATCACGATGCAATGCAGCGTGCAAGCTGCAGCGCGATAGTCCAGAATCTCGACGGAGAGGCGCCCCCCAGCATCGGCACATCGCCGATGAAGTACCGCTGAGAAGCGCGTCCCTATGTCCCCAGCAACCGCTCCCCTCTCGCCAAGGAGAACACCGTGCTGAGCCCACATGAACTTGCCACGCTGATGCTGATCGGCAATGGCCCCCAAACGCGTAACGACACCACTGCCGCATCGCGTGAAATCGATCCCGTCGATCTCGACGCCCTGATCAACCACGAACTGGTGGTCCTGCAATCCGAACAGGGCAAACGCCCTTGCCCGCAGATCACCGCGCACGGCCGCTCGATGCTGGCCGCCGTGGGTCGAATGGGCTGACGGCGTATCAGTGGTTCACCGACAGGCAAGTGCCCTGCCTGTGCTTATCATCCCGTGAATACGGCGCTGCGTATCGCCCAGCGCCGCATTCACACTCATGACACAACCCTCCTCCACCGGCTGGCAATCGGACATTCCCGCACGGCTTGACCGTCTGCCGTGGTCGGCATGGCACTGGCGTGTAGCCATTGCGCTCGGCGTTGCGTGGGTGCTCGACGGTCTGGAAGTCACGTTGGTCGGTTCGGTGGGCGCCGTGCTGGAACGGCCCGACACGCTGGCGCTCGATGCCACGCAGGTGGGCTGGAGCGGCTCGCTCTACATCCTCGGGGCTGTGTTCGGCGCACTGGTCTTCGGGCGGATGGCCGACCGGCTCGGCCGCAAGAAGCTGTTCCTCGCCACGCTGGCGGTCTACATGGCTGCCACGCTCGCCACCGCCTTCTCGCCCAACTTCGCGTTCTTCGCGGTGTGCCGATTTGTCACAGGCCTGGGCATCGGTGGCGAATACGCAGCCATCAACTCGGCCATCGACGAACTGATCCCCGCCCGCGTGCGCGGCCGTGTGAACCTGGCGATCAATGGCAGTTTCTGGCTCGGTGCCGCATTGGGGGCCGGACTCAGCCTGGTGCTGCTCGATCCTCGTGTATTCGGCCCGGTCTGGGGCTGGCGTGTCTGTTTCGGCCTGGGCGCCCTGCTGGCCGTGGCCATCGTGCTGATCCGCCGGCATATTCCGGAAAGCCCCCGCTGGCTGACCACCCATGGCCGGCATGCGGAAGCCGGCCGGATCATCGACGCCATTGAAGCCGAGGTATCGCGCCAGCATGGCCCGCTGCCCGCCGTGGACCCGCGCGCGGTGGTGGCCTACGCCGGCAAACCCATCCCCGCGCTGTGCGATATCGTGCGCCTGCTGGTCCACCGCTACCGTTCGCGCAGCGTTGTGGTGCTGGCGCTGATGGTGGCACAGGCATTCTTCTACAACGCCATCTTCTTCACCTACGCGCTGGTGCTGACGCGCTTCTATGCCGTGCCGGACGAGCGCGTGGCGCTCTACATCTTCCCGTTCGCGCTCGGCAACGCGCTGGGTCCGTTCCTGCTAGGACCATTGTTCGATCGCATCGGGCGTCGCAAGATGATTGCCGTGACCTATGTGCTTTCCGGGATCGGACTTGCGGCCACGGGCTGGGCCTTTGTGGAAGGCGTGCTCGACGCGCGCTCGCAGGCGCTGTGCTGGTCCGCCGTGTTCTTCCTTGCGTCAGCCGCCGCCAGCTCGGCGTACCTGACCGCCAGCGAGGTCTTCCCGCTGGAAATGCGCGCGCTGGCCATCTCCGTGTTCTACGCCGTGGGCACGGGCACCGGTGGTTTCATCGCGCCAGTGCTGTTCGGCATGCTGATCGAGACCGGCAGCCGCGGCGCGGTAGCTATCGGCTACGGCATCGGCGCCACCCTGGTGATCGTGGCGGGGCTGCTGGCGCTGCGATTCGGCGTGGACGCGGAACGACGGCCGTTGGAGGACATTGCGCCGCCGCTGGGCGCCGAGAGGGACTGACCGGCCCTTTGGTTGACCCTTTGATTGGACGCAAACGGCTGGCCGCCACTTTGAGAACCGTCCCATATCGATTCGTCGGCCCTCCCCCGAGAATGGTTGCACCGGGCGCCAATGCGCTGCCGGGCCAACAACCAACCGAGGGGCACAACCATGAATGCAGCAACCCTGGCAGCCGACACCACGGCTTCCACATCAGCTTCCACATCGGCTCCCACATCCGCTGACGCTAGCGTAGCAGCCGACCATCATTTCTCGATCCACCATCTCGAAGGCTGCCTGGGCCGGGTGCGGACGCCGACCGAGGCAGAGATTGGCGCGGCTGTTGCGGATCTTGAAACGCTCGATACCCGTGCCGATGCCGACTTCAACCGGACGCTGCCGCCGCTTCGGCCGGGCCAGCGGTGTTCCGTGGTGCAGCTCGAAGGCTGTCTGGGCCATCTGGCTTCATGTTCCGCGCCAACGCTGGAAGAACTGGACGCAGTCATTGCCGACGCAGCCAGCGAGCGCTACCTGAGGAGCTTCGCATGATCGGACTGGACTCGAACATCGTGCTGAGATTCCTTGCGCGAGATGACCCCAGAATGACACCGAGGGCGACTTCCATCATGAGGTCGCTCTCCACGAGCCTGCGGGGCTTCATCCCGATTGCAGTGCTGGTCGAGGTGGTCTGGACCATGCGGCGCCACTACGGTGCGGACCGGAGCACGATCGCGCGCGTCGTCGAGTACATGATCCGCAGCGACGAACTCGTCGTGGAGTCCTCCGATATCGTGAAGTCGGCGCTCTACCTGTTCCGGGAGAAAAAGGGCGATTTCGCCGACTGCCTGATCACGCGCACATGCGAGGCGGCGGGCTGCTCCCAGACGCTCACATTCGATCGCAAGGCGAAGGAAAACGGCATGCGCCTGGTCAACTAGCTCAATCCATCCAGCACCATATGCTGCCCATGCACCGCCTCTGCCGCATCCGAGGCCAGGAACGCCACGGCGCGCGCCGCCGCGCCGGTAGACACCCAAAGCGCGTGGTCGGCGGCAGGCATCGCGTGCCGGTTGGCGGGGGTATCGAGAATACTCGGGGCGATGCTGTTCACGTTGATGCCCGAGCTTCGCACCTCGTGGGACAGGCTTTCCACCAGCCGCTGCAATGCACTCTTGGACGCGGTGTAGGCGCCCATCGCCGCGGCGCCCTGGCTGGCAGCTCGCGCGGACACGGCCACTACTTTTCCGCGCTGCTGGAACTTCATCGCCGGAATGAAGTGGCCGGTAACGGCCACGAAGGACCATGCATTGAGATCCATCATCCGTACAAACGACTCGCGGCTCAGCGCGTGGGTGGGCTCACCCATCTCGAACCCGCCGGCCACATGCACAAGCACATCGACCGAGCCCAATGCATCGAGGATGGCTGCTGCCACCGGGGCCATGGCCGTATCCGATGTGACATCGGCGGCGTGCAGCAAGGTACCGCCGTGGTCGGGTTCGGGATGGGCGAACACGCTCTGCAGATGCTGCAGGTCGCGGTCGATCAGCGCAAGCCGCGCGCCTTCCGCTGCAAACCGGCTGGCGATGGCACGGCCGAGGGCGCCGGCGGCACCGGTGATGACAACATGACGGCGGACGGCACTGGCTTCCATGGCGATCTCCTGGAAAGGGGGTGTCTGCCCCGCTGGGGTCTCTCAACCATAGTGCGTGGCACCGCGCTTCGCCAGATGCGGCGTCGGAGGCAACTGTACAGTGGCGGATCACGGCATCTGTGCATGGTTGGCCGCGCAATGTTGGAGCATGATGCCGCACCACCCCGCCACGGGGCCATCGCACCCAGGATCACAATTGCCGCTTTCCCGCCTCAAACAGAGCGATACGCTGCTTGCCGTGCTGGCGCTCATTGCGTCGATGGCGTCGCTATGCATCGGCACGTCGTTCGCCAAAAGTCTGTTCGGCGCCGTTGGCGCGCAAGGCACGGTTGCCATGCGCGTGTCTTTCGCCGCGCTGATCCTGATTGCCGTCTGGCGGCCCTGGCGCTTTCCGCTGTCGGGCGCCCATGCCCGGGCCATCGCGCTGTACGGTGCCGCGCTCGGCGCCACGAACCTGCTGTTCTATATGTCGCTGCGCACGATCCCCCTGGGTCTTGCCATTGCGATCGAGTTCACCGGGCCACTGGCGGTGGCGGTGCTGTCATCACGCCGCGCCATCGACTTCGTGTGGATCGCATGTGCCGTACTGGGTCTGATCCTGCTGCTACCGCTCGGAGAAGCCTCGACGCATCTGGACCCGGTCGGCATCGGCTACGCGCTGGCTGCCGGCGTGGGTTGGGCACTCTATATCGTGTTCGGCCAGATGGCGGGAAACGCCCATGGTGGGCAGGCGACCTCGCTGGGCATGACCATGGCAGCCATCGTGGCGGTGCCGTTTGGCGTGGCGCATGCAGGAACCGACCTGTTCAGCCCGGCGCTGCTGCTATCCGGGCTGGCCGTCGGCCTGATGTCGAGCGCGATTCCCTATTCGCTGGAAATGGTGGCGTTGAAGCGGCTGCCGCGCCGCACATTCGGCATTCTGCTGAGCCTGGAGCCGGCCATGGGCGCACTGGCTGGACTGGCTTTCCTGCACGAACAGCTGACGCCCATCCAGTGGGTGGCCATCGGGGCCATCATCACGGCGTCCATCGGCTGCACAGTGACGGCGCGCGGAAAGCGACCGCCGCCGCAGGACGAAGCTCAGTTGGCGGCGAACCAGTCGGCTGGCAGCCACTGAGGCGTCAGCCGGCCGGGATGTGCCGGGGCAGGCGCGCCCAGCGTCAGGCTGACTTCATGCAGGAAGCTGTCCTCCGGATTGCGTCGTGCGGAGAAGCCGCACTCGCGCATGATCGCCAGCATGCGGCGGTTCTCGCTGAGGACGTCGCCACGCATCCCCCGCAGCTTGCGGGTCCGCGCAATGTTCTGGAGCCGCTGGATCAGGCGCCGCCCCAGCCCCTTGCCCTGCCAGCCATCGGCCACCACGACGGCGAGGTCGGCCACGCCTTCGGCATTCACCACGTATTCGGCCTTGCCAATGATCGTCTCCTCACCATCCGGCGACGGCGAAGTCAGCACCACGGCCACATCGCGATCCGGCCGATAGCCAATGAAACTCTCGATGATCGTGTCGGCAACCCGTCCGCCGGTCAGATAGCGGTAGTAGCGGCTCTCCAGCGACAAGCCATCAATGAAGGCGCGCAGCCCGGCGCGGTCCGTGTGCCGTACCGCGCGCAGCGTCACGCGCGCACCGCCCGATACCTGCCACGATTCTTCCGCGTTCGGCATCCCCGTATAAGCAGCAGCACCCTGTGTTTGGCTCATGACAACCCCTGACTACGTTTTACATAGCCAGAAGCATAGTCGAAACCCTAGCTTTTGCAAATGAAGTTAGGGCTGCTATGCTGAAGTCATGGACAAGACACCTATCGCGTCACCCGAAACCCCGCCGATCAGCCCCGCTGACTTTGCTCAGTGCTCGATTGCCGGCACCTTGTCGCTCATCGGCGAGAAGTGGACCATTCTTATCTTGCGGGATGTGTTCTCGGGTGTGCGACGATTCGACGATTTCCTGGAGCGGCTCCAGTGCTCGCCCGCCGTCCTGTCTGCCCGGCTGAAAACGCTGACCGAGGCCGGCCTGCTCCGCAAGATTGGCTACAAGGAGCCGGGCGAGCGCGAGCGCTTTGCCTATCACCCCACCCGCGCCGCGGTCGAGCTGCTGCCCGTGATCGTGGGCTTGATGCAATGGGGCGACGACCACCTGACAACCTGCGGACAAGGCCCGGCCGAAATCCGCTCGAAGGTCAACGGCCTCAAGGTCCGCGCAGCGCTTGTCGACGAAAACAACGATCCTGTGGCACCGAATGAAATGGCGTTGATTTCGTTGTTGGTGCCAGTCAGAGCAGACGACTAGCCATCGCCGCCGAAGCAGACATGATGAGCGCCTCAACGAGCTTTAGCGCTCACTCATGAGTACTAAACACAAATAAGCGCTCATATGCGAGCGATTAAATCGATGCTGCTTGACGGCTGGATGATGCTTGCCCAATAATGCAGCAACCTCCGAAAGAATATAAGCGCTCACATGGGATCGATTAAACCGCCTAAAAGATCGTACATGAGCGATAGGGACACCGCCGTCGTCCCTACTCCGGTTTCGCGCGCTCTGATAAAGCTCGGTCGCGATTTATCGATGGCTCGAAGGAGGCGGATGCTGACTCAGCAGTCGATGGCCGAACGCATCCAGACATCTGTGTCCACGCTGCGACGCCTGGAGAAAGGCGACCCACGCATTCCGATCGGCACCATCGCGCAGGCAATGTTCGTATTGGGCGAACTGGAAAAGATCAGCGGCTTGCTGGAGACTGCCGACGACGACATCGGGCTGACCCTGATGAATGAACAACTTCCTCAGCGGGTTCGAGGCAAGAAGCAAAAGCCTGATTCGGGAGCACTCTGATCCATGGCCCCGACGCGGAAGAAGGTTGGCGTCGCCTTGGGTCAGCGGGCCATACCGCTTGGCGAACTCGCCTATGCCCGTGACGGACGACGGGAGCATTCGACATTCGCCTACGACGCCGCGTGGCTATCCGACTCGGCGAAGTTCTCGGTCTCCCCTGACCTTCCTCTCGTCCCAGGCAACCAGTTTCGGAAGGCACCGAGCAAAGACGACTCCATCTTCCATTTCGCGTTTGCGGACACCGAACCCGATGGCTGGGGCTGCCGCGTGATCGCGCGCGACCATGCCAAGCGCCGTAAAGCTGCGCAGCGAAACGACCTTCCTGTGCCATCGGCAGAACTGACCGAAATGGACTACCTGCTCGGGGTCGACGACACAAGCCGGATCGGCGCCATCAGACTCTTCGATCCAGAAACTAGGCGTTTCCTGCGCGTCATTGAAGACGGTGAGCGCGGAACACCACCGCTTCTGGAGCTTTCGCAACTCATGGCGGCATCGCGCGCCGTGGAGTTGAACAAGGAAACCGAAGCGGACCTGCGATATCTGCGCGGCCGGGGAACGTCGATAGGCGGCATGCGCCCGAAATGCACGATCGTCGACGACGACGGGCATCTGGCGATCGGAAAGTTTCCCAGCGTGAAGGACGATCGCAGCGTCACCCGAGGCGAAGTCCTTGCCCTGCAACTGGCTGCTGCAGCCGGAATCAACGTCTCCGACTCGCGCGTCGTCATGTCCGACGACATCCCCGTGGCACTGATTCGCCGGTTCGATCGCGTTGAAGGCGGAGGCCGGATTCCCTATCTTTCCGCCGGTTCAATGATGCGGGCATCCCGGCAAGACGACCACGCCTACACGCAGATCGCGGAAACCATCATTGCAAACAGTGCGCGTCCCGCCGAGGACCTTGAAGAGCTATGGCGTCGCCTCGTCTTCAATCTGCTGATTACGAATGTCGACGACCACGTGCAAAACCACGGTTTTCTCCACGTCGCTCACGGACAATGGCGCCTGGCGCCCGCGTTCGACATCAATCCCTTCCCCGACAAGGACCAGGAACTCAAGCTTTGGCTCGATGAAGCCTATGGCCCGGTGGATTCCATCAAAGCCGTCATCGGCGTGGCAAGCTACTTCAGGCTGGATTCGTCCGCAGTCCAGCGCGTGCTGGGTCAGGTCTGCCGCGCCATCGACACATGGGCGAACGTTGGCAAGTCGGCCGCAGTGGGCATGTCGAACCGTGACTTGGATGATTTCGCTCCGGCATTCGAAAACGCACAGATGCGGATTGCAAGGTCATTGCTGAAGTAGTCCCACGCACCGCCCCCGCACATTGCACTGCACCATAGCCGTGCGAACGCCCTAGTCTGGCGCTGCACCATAACGTGCAAATGGGTATAAAGACGCACTTTTTAAGCGTTTCTCTGCCCCACAAGCTACCTCCAAGACACTTCAAACGCCTGGCACACCGCTTGCGATATAGAGCGTGGGCCGGTCAACGGCGACTGTCCCACCCCACATAAAACGACGGCTATGCCATGTAGCCGTCTGTCAGGACAACGGCGTCCCCTGAACTGGTCACTCTTGCCAGATTCTCGGGACGCCTTTTGTTTTTGGAGCACGAGAATGAACGGCAAAGCCACCCGGATCGAACTGCTGAATTTCAGCACGCCGCAGATGCGCGCTTTCCACCTGACCTGGATGGCGTTTTTCGTCTGCTTCTTCGCTTGGTTCGCTTGTGCGCCGCTGATGCCCGTGCTCAAGGGTGAATTCGGTCTGACGCCTGGTCAGATCGCCAATATCAATATCGCCGCCGTGGCCGTCACCATCATCGTGCGCCTGATCATCGGGCCGATGTGTGATCGCTTTGGCCCGCGCAAGACCTACACCGGCCTGCTCGCCATCGGCGCCATCCCCGTGATCGGCGTGGCGTTCGCGCAGAGCTACGAGACCTTCCTGTTCTTCCGCCTGCTGATTGGTGCGGTGGGTGCCAGCTTCGTGATCACGCAGTACCACACGTCGGTGATGTTCGCGCCAAACGTGGTGGGTACGGCCAATGCCGCGTCGGCGGGCTGGGGCAATGCCGGCGGCGGGGCCGCGCAGGGCGTGATGCCGCTGCTGCTGGCCGCCGTGCTGTTCCTCGGTGTGGATCACGCCATGGGCTGGCGCGTGGCGCTGATCGTGCCGGGCGTGCTGATGCTGGTGATGGCGTTCATTTACTGGCGCTTCACGCAGGACTGCCCCGAAGGCAACTTTGCCGATCTGCGCGCACGTGGCATTGCAGTGAGCGGTGGCAAAGGCGGTGGCGGCTGGGCTAGCTTCCGCGCGGCCAGCACCAACTATCGCGTCTGGCTGCTGTTCATCACGTACGGCGCATGTTTCGGCGTGGAGATCTTCATCCATAACGTGGCCGCCACGTTCTATGTGGATCGCTTCGGCCTGTCGCTGTCGGCAGCCGGCATGGCAGCGGCGAGCTTCGGCCTGCTGGCGCTGTTTGCCCGTGCGTTGGGCGGCTATGTGTCGGATCGCTTTGCGCGCCGTCGCGGCCTCGATGCCCGCTCCATCGTGCTGTTCGTCTTCATTCTTGGCGAAGGCCTGGGCCTGCTGGCCTTTGCCCACGCCTCGGGCGTGGCCATGGCGATCGTCGCAATGCTCGTCTTCGGCCTGTTCACCCACATGGCCTGCGGCGCCACGTATGCGCTGGTGCCGTTTATCGATCGCAAGGCGCTGGGCGGTGTGGCCGGGATCATCGGCGCAGGCGGCAACGTGGGCGCAGTGGCCGCGGGCTTTCTGATGAAGGGTCTGGGCGATCTGCAACAGACGCTGACGTATCTCGGCGTGGCCGCCACGCTGGCCGCGCTGTGCGCCATCGCCGTGCGCTTCAGCGCCGAGCACAAGGCACAGGAGCAGGCGCTCTACGACAACGCCCTCGCGAACTAATCGACAAAGCACAACATCCCCGCACAAGGAAAGCATCATGAAGATCATCATCGTCGGGCACGGCATGGTCGGCCACAAGTTCCTGGAATGCCTGGCTGAAGCCGGCGCGCAGGATCTCGAAGTGACGGTGCTCTGCGAGGAGCCTCGTCCTGCCTACGATCGCGTTCACCTGTCCGAGTTCTTCGCGGGCAAGTCCGCCGATGACCTGTCGCTGGTGCCGGAAGGCTTCTTCGCGCAGCACAACAACATGCTGCTGCGCCTGAACGCGAAGGCCACGGCCATCGACACCGCCACGCGTACGGTCACGACTTCTACCGGCGAGACGCTCTCCTACGACAAACTCGTGCTGGCCACCGGCTCGTATCCGTTCGTGCCGCCACTGCCGGGCAAGGATCGCAAGGACACGTTCGTCTATCGCACCATCGAAGACCTCGAAGCGATGCTGGAATGCGGCAAGCGCGCGAAGTCCGGTGTGGTGATCGGCGGCGGCCTGCTGGGTCTGGAATGCGCCAAGGCCCTGCGCGACATGGATCTGGAAACGCATGTCGTCGAATTCGCGCCGCGCCTGATGGCTGTGCAGGTGGACGATGGTGGCGGCCGCATGCTGCGCCAGAAGATCGAAGACCTCGGCGTCAAGGCGCACACGGGCAAGAACACCGTGGAGATCGTCGATGGCGTGGACGGTACGCATCGCATGAACTTCACCGATGGCACGCATCTCGACACCGACATGATCGTGTTCTCGGCGGGCATCCGTCCGCGTGACGAGCTGGCGCGCGACAGTGGCCTGAATATCGGCCCGCGCGGCGGCATCGTGATCGACAACAATTGCCTGACCTCGGACCCGCACGTCTACGCTATCGGCGAATGCGCGCTGTGGGACGGCAAGATCTACGGTCTGGTCGCGCCCGGCTACGACATGGCGCGTGTGGCCGCGCGCCACCTGCGCGGCGAAGCTGCCGAGTTCGGCGGCGCCGACATGAGCACCAAGCTCAAGCTGATGGGTGTGGACGTGGCCAGCATCGGCGATCCGCACGGCAATGTGCCGGGCAGCCGTTCGTACCAGTTCACCGACGAGCGCAAGCAGGTCTACAAGAAGCTCGTGGTGTCCGATTGCGGCAAGTTCCTGCTCGGCGGTGTGCTCGTTGGCGACGCCGAGGAATACGGCACACTGCTGCAGATGATGCTGAACCGCATCGAGTTGCCCGAGTCGCCCGAATTCCTGATCCTGCCCTCCTCCGATGGCCAGGCCAAGCCCGCGCTGGGCGCCGACGCATTGCCTGACACCGCACAGATCTGCTCGTGCAACAACGTCAGCAAGGGCCAGATCTGCGCCGCCGTAACCGATGGCGCCACCAGCATCGGCGCGCTGAAGACCTGCACCAAGGCCGGCACGGCGTGCGGCGGCTGCGTGCCGCTGGTCACGCAGATCATGAAGGCCGAGATGAAGAAGCAGGGCATGGCGGTGAACAACCATCTCTGCGAACACTTCCCGTATTCGCGCCAGGAGATGTATCACCTGGTGCGCGTGGGCAAGTTCAAGTCGTTCGACGATCTGCTGGCCGCGCACGGCAAGGGCCTGGGCTGCGATATCTGCAAGCCCACGGTCGGCAACATCCTGGCTTCGTGCTGGAACGATTTCGTGCTCAAGGAAGAGCACGCCAGCCTGCAGGATTCCAACGACTACTTCCTCGCCAACATCCAGAAGGACGGCACGTACTCGGTGGTGCCGCGCATGCCGGGTGGCGAAGTCACGCCCGATGGACTGATCGCCGTGGGTCAGGTGGCCAAGAAGTACGGCCTCTACACCAAGATCACGGGCGGTGCGCGCGTGGACATGTTTGGCGCTCGCCTCGAAGAACTGCCGCTGATCTGGGAGGAACTGGTTGCCGCCGGCTTCGAGTCGGGCCATGCGTACGGCAAATCTCTGCGCACCGTGAAATCTTGCGTCGGCTCCACATGGTGCCGCTATGGCGTGGACGATTCGGTCGGCCTCGCCATCGACATCGAGAACCGCTACAAGGGCCTGCGCGCGCCGCACAAGATCAAGTTCGGCGTCTCCGGCTGCACCCGGGAATGCGCCGAAGCACAGGGCAAGGACGTGGGCATCATCGCCACGGAAAAGGGCTGGAACCTCTACGTGTGCGGCAACGGCGGCATGAAGCCGCGCCACGCCGAACTGCTGGCGGGCGATCTGGATCGCGAAACGCTGATCCGCTACGTAGACCGCTTCCTGATGTTCTACGTGCGCACCGCCGACCGTCTGCAACGCACCAGCACCTGGCGCGACAACCTCGAAGGCGGCCTGGACTACCTGAAGTCCGTGATCATCGACGACAAGCTTGGTATCGGTGCCGAACTCGAAAGCGAGATGCAGCATGTGGTGAACACCTACGAGGACGAGTGGAAGAAGGCCATCACCGACCCCGAGACCCGCAAGCGTTTCCGCCACTTCGTGAACAGCGACATGCGCGACGACAACCTCGTCTTCCTCGAAGAACGCGGCCAGATCCGCCCGGCTACGCCTGAGGAACGGAACTTGCAGCGTTCCCGCCTGAACCACATTCCCGTGGTTGCCGTGCCCGCCAATGCAGCCTGATACGCGTCAAATTGAGGAGAACGTGATGAATCAAGCCCACCATCCCGAAACCTGGACGGCCATCTGCACCTTGCGCGACATCGTGCCCAATACTGGTGTGTGCGCGCTGATCGGCAAGCAGCAGGTTGCAGTGTTCCGCATCGGCCGTGGCGAAGACGTCTACGCGATTGCCAATTTCGATCCGAACTCGCAGGCCAATGTGCTCTCGCGCGGGCTGGTCGGTAGCCTGGGCGATCGCGTCGTGGTGGCGTCACCGATCTACAAGCACCACTTCGACCTGCGCACGGGCGAGTGCCTGGAAGCACCGGAGCACTCCATCGACGCCTTCTCCGCACGGGTCTACGACGGCAAGGTGTGGGTCGCCACCGAAGCGGTGACGCGCGAGACCGAGGAAGCATCCGAGGAAGAATTGGCTGCCTGAATTACGGGCCGCCTGAAAGCGGGCGGCCCTCTACCGGATGACGCTCATGATGTCCCCCTCCCCGACCGCCGTCGCTCAAACCGCTCCCGCACGCCCCCGGCTGGTCGTCGTCGGCAACGGCATGGCCGGTATGCGCACCGTCGAGGAACTGCTGAAGCTGGCACCGGACCTTTACGACATCACCGTCTTCGGCGCCGAGCCGCACGGCAACTACAACCGCGTCCTGTTGTCACCGGTGCTCGCTGGCGAGAAGACCGTCGACGACATCATGCTCAACACGCGCGACTGGTACACGCAGCACGGGATCGAGCTGCTGGCCGGCGACCCCGTGGTGGCCATCGATCGTCCGCGCCGCGTCGTGCGCTCGGCATCGGGCCGCGAAGTCCGCTACGACCGCCTGCTGCTGGCTACCGGCTCCAAGCCGTTCATCATCCCCGTGCCGGGCCACACGCTCGATGGCGTGATCGCGTTCCGCGACATCCAGGACGTGGAGACCATGTTGCACGCCGCGCGCAATCATCGCCACGCGGTGGTCATCGGCGGCGGACTGCTGGGGCTCGAAGCGGCCAACGGCCTGATGCGTCAGGGCATGGACGTGACCGTGGTCCATCTGGCCGATACGCTGATGGAGCGCCAGCTCGACAAGCCCGCCGCCGAACTGCTCAAGGGCGCGCTCGAACGCAAAGGGCTGCGCTTCCTGCTTAACGCGCAGACCGCCGGCATCCTTGGCGATGAGCGCGTGACCGGCGTACTGTTCAAGGACGGCACGCGGATTCCCGCCGATCTCGTTGTGATGACCGCGGGCGTGCGTCCCAATATCGAACTGGCGGCCGGCGCCGGGCTGCGCTGCGAGCGCGCCATCGTCGTGGATGACACACTGCAGACCTTCGACCCCCGCATCTACGCCGTGGGCGAATGCGTGCAGCATCGGCAAGCCACGTTCGGCCTGGTGGCACCGATCTGGGATCAGGCGCGTGTGTGCGCGGCGCATCTGGCCGGCGCAGGCCATCGCCGTTACGTGCAGCAAGCCACGGCCACCAAACTCAAGGTGACGGGCGTGGATCTCTACTCGGCTGGCGATTTCATCGGCACCGAAGGCAGCGAAGACCTCGTGCTACGCGATCCGCGCCGGGGCGTCTACAAGCGGCTCGTGCTGCAGGATGGGCGCCTCGTTGGCGCCGTGCTCTATGGCGATGTGAAAGACGGCCCGTGGTACTTCGACCTGATCCAGAGTGGCAAGCCCGTGGCCGCGCTGCGCCAGCGCCTGCTGTTCGGCCAGGCGCAATGCGACGCGCTGGCTGCCTGATTGCCTGATCGCCACAAACCGGAAATCGATTCGTGAACCTGTCCGATATCGCGGTGGTTGCCACCACTGCCACCAAGACCGTCTCCACCACGTGCCCATACTGCGGCGTGGGGTGCGGCGTGCGCGCCACGGTGCGCGCCGATGGCCAGGTTGAAGTCCAGGGCGACGCCGACCATGCATCGAATTTCGGTCGCCTGTGCGTGAAAGGCTCCGCGCTTGGAGACACCGTCGACCTCGACGGCCGGCTGCTGCATCCACAGTTCCGCGATGCCGATGGCACGCTACGTCGCGTGAGCTGGAACGATGCGCTGGATCGCGTCGCGAATGGCTTTGCGGACGTGATTGCTCGCCATGGTCCCGACGCCGTGGCGCTCTACGTCTCCGGCCAGATCCTGACCGAGGACTACTACGTCGCCAACAAGCTCATGAAGGGCTTTATCGGCTCGGCCAATATCGATACCAACTCGCGGTTGTGCATGTCATCGGCCGTGGCCGGCCACAAGCGCGCGTTCGGTGAAGATCTGGTGCCGTGCAACTACGAAGACCTGGAATCCGCCGATCTCGTCGTGCTCGTTGGCTCAAATACCGCGTGGTGCCATCCGATCCTGTTCCAGCGCCTCACGCGCGCCAAGGAAGCGCGGCCCGAGATGAAGATCGTGGCTATCGATCCGCGCCGCACCGCCACGTGCGAACTGGCCGACCTGCATCTGCCGTTGCGCGCGGGCACCGACGTGCGGCTGTTCAACGGGCTGCTGTCGTACTTGTCGCGGCATGGCCATGTGGATCAGGCGTTTGTCGAGGCGCACACCAGCGGATTCGATGACGCTCTGGCCGCCGCCGACTTGGAAACCAACGAGATCGCCGCGCTCGCCCGCGCGTGCAAGCTCGATGCGCAAGACGTAGAGACCTTCTTCGCGCTATTCGCCGGCACCGAGAAGGTCGTCACGGCGTTCTCGATGGGTGTGAACCAGTCATCGTCGGGCACGGACAAGGTCAACGCGATCGTCAATTGCCATCTGCTGACGGGTCGCATCGGCCGCGCCGGCATGGGTCCGTTCTCGCTGACCGGGCAGCCCAATGCGATGGGTGGGCGCGAAGTGGGCGGTCTCGCCAACATGCTGGCGGCGCATATGGAGCTGGCGAATCCGCTGCATCGCGACATCGTGCAGGATTTCTGGCAGTCGCCGCAAATGGCCGATCGCCCCGGCCTCAAGGCCGTGGATCTGTTCCAGGCCATCGAGCAAGGCAAGGTGAAGGCCGTGTGGGTCATCGGCACCAACCCCGTGGTGAGTCTGCCCGATGCCGATCAGGCACGCCGCGCGCTGGCGCAGTGCGAACTCGTGGTGGCTTCCGACATCGTTACCCGCACCGATACCAACGACGCTGCGCACGTGTTGCTGCCTGCGCTGGGCTGGGGCGAGAAGGACGGCACGGTCACCAACTCCGAGCGCCGCATCTCGCGCCAGCGCGCGTTCCTCTCCGCACCGGGCGAGGCTCGCGCGGACTGGGACATCCTCTGCGATGTCGCGCGTCGCATGGGCTTTGCGGGCTTCGACTATGCGGGCCAGCATGAAATCTTTGACGAGCACGCGCGCCTGAGCGCGTTTCGCAATGGTGATGCCGATGATCGCCACGCCCCGCGCATGTTCGATATCGGCGGCCTCACCGGTCTTGGCGAGGAAGCCTACGACGAACTCGTACCCGTGCAATGGCCGCTGCGTACCGCCACCGCGCCCGGCACGCAACGTCTGTTCGAAGACGGACGCTTTGCATTCGGCGATGGCCGCGCGCGCTTTGTCGCTACGGCTGCCCGCGCACCTGCGAACAGCGCGGACGATGATTTCCCGCTGATCCTGAACACGGGCCGCGTGCGCGACCAGTGGCACACGATGACGCGCACCGGCCGCGCCGCGCGACTGGCCGATCACCTGCCCGAACCCTTCGTCGACATGCATCCGCAAGACGCGCTGCTGTGCGGCGTGGGCGAAGGCAAGCTCGCGCGCGTGACCAGCCGATGGGGCGCCATGGTGGCGCGCGTGCGCTTTGGCGGCGGCATCCCGCGCGGCAGCGTGTTCGTGCCGATCCACTGGAACAACCAGTTCAGCTCCGACGCGCGCGTGGGCGCCGTGGTCAATCCCGCCGTCGATCCGGTCTCGGGCGAGCCCGAGTTCAAGCACACGCCGGTACGCGTGGACGAGTTCCGTGTCTCGTGGCACGGCTTTGCACTGAGCCGCAACGCGCTGCCTGCCGACGCACTGACGTACTGGACGCGCATCCAGGGCAAGCAATTCCACCGCTACGAATTCGCGGGCCGCGATGTGGTAACCGACCGCACAGCCTGGGCGCGCGCACTGCTCGGCGTGCAGGACCCGGATGCCGACTGGCTCGAATACGAGGATCGCACGGCAGGCGTGTACCACGCGGGCTACGTCGTCAACGATCGCATCGAGGCCTGCGTCTATATCTCGACGCGCGCCGAACTGCCATCGCGCGCGTGGCTGTCGCAACTGTTCGGCCAGGAACGGCTGGAAGACGCGGACCGCATTGGCCTGCTGCTCGGCCAGCCCCTGGAAAAGACCGCCGATGCAGGACCCACGATCTGCTCCTGCTTCGGGGTGGGACGGAACACGATTTGCGATGCAGTGCGCAAACACGACCTCAAGACGCCCGCCGAGATCACGGCCTGCGTGAAGGCCGGCGGCAACTGCGGCTCTTGCGTGCCAGAGCTTCGCAAGCTGCTGGTGGAGATCCGCGTCACGGAAGTGGCGTAAGGACAGCGCAGGGGAAGCGTGAAGTCGGGTACAGGCGGCGCTGTTCCGGTGCCGTCTGTATCTTGACAATCGAGGAGCCAGCCTTAAAGCTATGGGGCTTCGCGTGCCCACGCGCCCTCCTCGCGGAACCATCATGACCACCCTGACCCTGCCCACTTACGCCGACGTCGAAGCTGCCGCCGGCCGCATCGCCGGTTACGCCAACCGCACGCCAGTCAACACTAGCCGCACGCTCAACGACCTGCTGGGCGCGGAAGTGTTCTTCAAGTGCGAAAACTTCCAGCGCATGGGCGCGTTCAAGTTCCGTGGCGCGTTCAACGCGCTGTCGCGCTTTTCCCTCGAGCAACGCAAGGGCGGCGTGGTGGCGTTTTCTTCGGGCAATCACGCACAAGGCATCGCGCTGTCCGCCAGGCTACTCGGCATGCCCGCCACGATCGTGATGCCGCATGACGCACCCGCTGCCAAGGTAGCGGCGACCAAGGGCTATGGCGCCACCGTGGTCAGCTACGACCGCTACACGGAAGACCGCGAAGCCATCGGCCGCAAGCTGGCCGAAGAACACGGCATGACACTGATTCCCCCGTTCGACCACCCCGACGTGCTGACGGGCCAGGGCACGGCGGCCAAGGAATTGTTCGAGGAAGTGGGCAAACTCGACGCATTGTTCGTGCCGCTGGGCGGCGGCGGCCTGCTCTCCGGCACTGCACTATCCACGCGGGCACTGGCGCCGGACTGCAAGCTCTACGGCGTGGAACCCGAAGCCGGCAACGACGGCCAGCAATCGTTCCGCAGCGGCTCCATCGTCCACATCGACACACCGAAGACCATCGCCGATGGCGCACAGACCGGCGCGCTGGGCAACTACACGTTCGGCATCATCAAGCGCGATGTGACCGATGTGCTGACTGCATCGGACGCCGAACTGGTGGAAGCCATGCGCTTCTTTGCCGAACGCATGAAGATGATCGTGGAGCCGACCGGCTGCCTGGGACTGGCCGCCGTCCTCCAGCAAAAGGAAGCCCTGCGCGGCAAGCGCGTGGGCGTGATCATCAGCGGCGGAAACGTGGATATTGCGCGGTTTTGCGAGTTGCTGGGTTAACTGCTGACCGCCTCCCTCGCTGGTTTGCTCCCCTCTCCCGCATAGCGGGAGAGGGGTTGGGGGTGAGGGCCGGAGGTTCTGCTTGCCGACCACGTCGCAATTTGATCCGCTTGCCCTCTCCCCCGCCCCTCTCCCAGAGGGAGAGGGGAGAAAACCGAGAGAGAGAAAAAAACGGCTACTCCCCCACCTTCACCAACCCATCCGCCCGGAACATCGCCTTGATCCCCCGCACCGCCTGCCGGATGCGGGATTCGTTTTCGATCAGGGCGAAGCGCACGTACTCGTCGCCGAAATCGCCAAACCCGATGCCGGGCGAGACCGACACCTTGGCCTTTGCCAGCAACTGCTTGGCAAACTCCAGCGAACCCAGCGCGCGGTACGGTTCCGGAATCCGCGCCCAGATGTACATCGACGCCTTCGGGATATCCACCTGCCAGCCCGCCTCGATCAGTCCGCGCGCCAGTACGTCGCGGCGTGACTGATATTGCGCGGCGATTTCCGTCACGCAGGTCTGATCGCCTTCGAGCGCGGCGATGGCGGCCACCTGCACCGGCGTGAACGTGCCGTAGTCGTGATACGCCTTGATGCGCGTCAGCGCGGCCACCAGGTCGGGGTTGCCCACCATGAAGCCGATGCGCCAGCCCGCCATGTTGTAGCTCTTGGACAGCGTGAAGAACTCAACGGCGATGTCCTTGGCGCCGGGCACCTGCATGATCGACGGCGCCTTCCAGCCATCGAACACGATATCGGCATAGGCCAGGTCATGCACGACGAAGATGTCGTGCTTGCGCGCCAGCGCGATCACGCGCTCGAAGAAATCCAGTTCCACGCACTGCGCCGTAGGGTTCGACGGAAATCCGAGCACGATCATCTTCGGCTTCGGATAGCTGCCACGGATGGCGCGCTCCAGTTCCGCAAAGAAGTCGATACCCGGCGCCAGCGGCACCGAACGGATATCGGCACCGGCAATCACGGCGCCGTAGATATGGATGGGATAGCTCGGGTCCGGCACCAGCACCGTATCGCCGCGATCCAGCGTCGCCAGCATCAGGTGGGCCAGACCTTCCTTCGAACCGATGGTGACAATGGCTTCCTTGTCCGGATCGATCTCCACGTCATAGCGCTCTCGATACCAGTGCGAGATGGCGCGACGCAGGCGCGGAATGCCTTTCGATGTCGAATAGCCGTGCGTATCGGGCCGCTGCGCGGCATCGACGAGCTTGGCGACGATATGCGGTGGCGTGGCCCCATCGGGGTTGCCCATGCTCATGTCGATGATGTCCTCGCCACGGCGGCGGGCGGCCATCTTCAACTCGGCGGTGATATTGAAAACGTACGGGGGAAGGCGATCGATGCGCGCAAAGCGGCGCTTGCCGGAATCGGCAGTCATGGAGAGATCCTTTACGTAAGCGCCCGGAACCGTCCGAGCGACGTCGTGACCGCTGTCTAGGTCACTGGGGATCGATCATAGCCAGCCGTGCGCATTTTCACAACTGGCCCGTGACACCTAGATGAGTCCGCCCGGCACGTTGACCGGCCGATCGGGCGGCAGGTTGCGCACGGTGCAGTCCAGCGCGTCGGCGTTCTCCTTGTTGCCGCCAAAGGTGGCGGCGATGGAGTCGCGATATTGCGGCACAGAGATGCGGTTGTAGTAGAGCCGCGACGTCTGATCCAGCCAGTAGACGTAGTTGCTGTCGCTGTCATCGGAGCCGCTGCGCAGCCACTCGCCCATGGGCTGGCCGCCCAGCCGCGTGTTGGCGCAGACGTCCTGGATCTTGTCGAGATACTTGTTGAGACCGTGCGCCTCGTAGTTGCGCACCGAATCCGGTGCGCATGCAGCAAGGGCAAAACAGGGGATGGCGGCGATGAGCGACAACCGGCGGAGACTGGGCATGTCAGGGTTCCATGTCGATGGGCATGCCAAACAGTGTAGTCGGGCACGCGCATCCGTGCTTCCGCATCCGCCCGCTTGCTTCAGTCGTCGATCGTTTCATGCACGGCAGCATTGCCATGCTTCCAGTAGGCCGAGGCGCGGATGCGCTTCTTGTCGATGCCACGCTCGCCCACCAGGTACTGCCGCACGTCGCGCATCGCGGCGGCCTCGCCGGCAGCCCATACGTAGCCCTCGCCTTGCGGCAGGGTCAGTGTGCGCAGCGCGGGTAGCAACTGGCTGCCTTCCGGCTCGCCCCCGCGATAGACCCAATGAACCTCGACATTGGCGCTTGATGCCAGCGCAATGCGCGCCGACTCGTCACCCACCTCGGCTACCACCACCACGCGCGCATCCGGATTCTGCTGCGTGATGTCTTCCACGCGGCGGCCAATGGCAGGCAGCGCGGTGTCATCGCCAATCAGCAGATGCCAATCGAATCCAGTGGGAATCACGAACGATCCGCGCGGGCCACCCACGCCGAGGTACTGCCCCGGCTGCGCCTGCGCGGCCCAGGTGGATGCGGGGCCATCGCCGTGCAGCACAAATTCGATATCGAGTTCCAGCGCAGCGGCATCGTAGCGGCGCGGCGTGTAGTCACGCGCCTGCGGGCGCGGCTGGCCTTCGGGGAACACGATGCCGTCGGGGCCCACCTGCGGCAGCACGGGCTTTTCATCGCCGGGCGCGGGGAAGAAAACCTTGATGTGGTCATCGAACGATGCGGATACGAACTCGGCCAGATCATTGCCGCCCAGCGTCACGCGCAGCAGTTGCGGCGACATCTGCTGCGTGCGCAGCACCTTGAGCAGACGCATCTTGAGCGGATGACGCACACGTTGCACGGTCAGGTCACGGGGTTCAGTCATATTCAAGCCTCCGGGTTGGCGTTCGGGTTGGCATTCGATTGAGCGGCTGCGCCTTCGATCTCGTCGGCGGCGCGTTCGAGGATGGCGGCGATGCGACGCTGCTCGTCGGCAGTGGCCCCGCTGCGCATCATCATTGCCTGCTTGAGACGGCCACGGGCACGCGTGAGTTCAGGCGCCCAGCCGCCCTCTTCAGGCTCGCGCTGCGGCTGGCCACTCATGGCGCGGCGCATGAAATCCATCTTGCGCGCCACGTGCTGCAGGCGGGCCACCATTTGCTCCAGACGCTCGCGGTTCTGGGCCAGGTATTCGCGGCCGGCATCCGACAGTTGATAGCGCTTCTTGTTGCCCTCGGTATCGACGGTGGCATAGCCCACGTCTTCGAGGTACGTCAGCGCGGGATACACCACGCCCGGACTCGGCTTGTAGAAGCCACCGGTGCGGGTTTCCAGCGCCTTGATCAGTTCGTAGCCGTGTGACGGCTTTTCATCGAGCAGGGACAGCAGCAGCAGTTGCAGGTCTTCCGCGCTGAACTTGCGGCCACGGCGCAGATTCTCGCCGTCGAAACCGCTTCCATCGCCCTCGCCACCGTCGAATCCGCCGCCTTGCGACCAGAACCCGCCGCCGCGCACCATGGCGAAAAGACCGTGCATATGACGATGCAGCTTGCCACCATGGCCATGATGATGACCGTGGTGAGCGCCGTGATGTCCAAAGTGATGTCGCATGGAATAGCTCCGTTATGTCGTAAGACGTATCGTAAGATATATATCGTACGATATAAAGTCAAGGGTTGATCTGCATACGCCGCCCGCGATTGACGCTGTCATAATGCAAGTCACTTCGACCGGAGGAGACCCATGCCCGACAAGAAAGCCGTACTCGTTGTAGGTGCTGGAGATGCGACAGGCGGTGCCATCGCGCGCCGTTTCGCGCGTGAGGGATACATCGCGTGCGTTACGCGCCGCAGCGCCGACAAGCTCGCGCCCCTCGTCGACCAGATCCGCGCAGAAGGCGGCGAAACCCACGCCTTCGCCTGCGATGCGCGCAAGGAAGAAGACACCGTGGCGCTCATAGCGCGCATCGAACGCGAGATCGCACCATTGGAAGTGGCGATCTTCAACATCGGCGCCAACGTCAATTTCCCGATCCTCGACACCACGTCGCGTGTGTATTTCAAGGTCTGGGAGATGGCCTGCTTCGCCGGCTTCCTGATGGGCCGCGAGGCTGCCCGCGTCATGGTGCCGCGCCAGCGCGGATCGATCTTCTTCACCGGTGCCACGGCCAGCACGCGAGGCCGCGAAGGCATGTCGGCCTTTGCCGGCGCCAAGCATGCCCTGCGCGCCCTGGCACAAAGCATGGCGCGCGAACTGGGACCGAAGAACATCCACGTCGCCCACCTGATCGTCGACGCGGCCATCGACACGGCCTTCATCCGCGACAACTTCCCAGAGCGCTACGCCACGCGCGAGCACGACGGCATCATCAACCCGGACCATATTGCGGATACGTACTGGATGCTGCATCAGCAGCCGAGGGATGCGTGGACGCATGAACTGGATGTGCGGCCGTGGGTGGAGCGGTGGTAGTTGCCAATTTCCTCTCCCGTTTTTAGCTCCCCTCTCCCACTTGTGGGAGAGGGGAGAAAACCGAAAGAAAATTCCTGGAGACCCCCATGCCCCACCAAGTCCACTTCTACTTCGACTTCGGCAGTCCCTATTCCTACCTCGCCTATCGCGAACTGCCGCGCATTGCGGCGCGCACGGGTTCGACCATCGTCTGGAAGCCGATGCTGCTGGGTGGTGTGTTCAAGGCCACGGGCAACCATAGTCCGATGGAGATCCCGGCCAAGAGCGACTGGTCGAAGCTCGATCTTCGCTGCTGGGCCGAGCGCTACCACGCGCCTTTCCAGCACAACCCGCATTTTCCGATCAACACGCTGGCACTGATGCGCGGCGCGATCGGTTATCAGCGCAAGGGCGAAGCCGAATTCCTCCGCTATGTGGAAGCGATCTTTGCTGCGATGTGGGAGAACGGCAGGAACCTGAACGATCCGAACGAGATCGGCAAGGTGCTGGTGGCGGCGGGATTCGATCCGCGCGAGGCGCTGGCGATGCTGGACGATCCCGAGGTCAAGGCCGGGCTCAAGCAGGCCACCGAGGAAGCCGTGGCGCGCGGTATCTTCGGCGCGCCGAGCTTCGTGGTCGATGAAGAACTGTACTGGGGCAATGACCGGCTGCTGTTCGTCGAGGAACGGCTGGCCGGTCGATAACTCACGTCAGGCCAGACGGAACGTGCCCACGGCGGCGGCCAACTGGTTCGCTTGAGATTCGAGCGAATCTGCTGCAGCCGCAGCCTGCTCTACCAGCGCGGCATTCTGCTGGTTGACCTGCTCCATTTGCGACACGGCCTCGCTGACCTGCGTGATGCCGCTGGACTGCTCCAGCGACGCCGCCGAGATCTCGCTGACCGTACTCGCCAGCCGCTGCACAGCGGATACGATTTCCTCGATCGTGCTGCCGGCCTGCTCCACCTGGGCGCTGCCCGCATCCACCTTGTTCACCGAGGAATCGATCAGCGTCTTGATTTCCTTTGCGGCGTTGGCGCTGCGCTGGGCCAGGCTGCGCACCTCGCCCGCCACCACGGCAAACCCCCTGCCCTGCTCGCCCGCGCGCGCGGCTTCCACTGCCGCATTCAGCGCGAGGATGTTGGTCTGGAATGCAATGCCGTCGATCACGCCGATGATGTCGACGATCTTCTGCGAGCTCGAGTTAATCTCGCTCATCGTATGGACCACGCCACGCACCACCTCGCCACCGCGCGAGGCCAGGTCGGCCGCGTTGCTCGCCAGTTCGGCGGCGTGCGCCGCGCTCTGCGCGTTGTTGCCCACGGTCGAAGTCAGTTGCTCCATGCTGGCCGCCGTCTGTTCGAGCGCCGACGATTGCTCCTCGGTACGCGACGACAGATCCGTATTGCCGGCTGCGATCTCGCGCGCGCCGATCGTCACGGCATCCGAACCCGTGCGCACCTTGTTCACGGTCTGCGTCAGGCCCGCCTGCATGCGGGACAGCGCGTCGAGCAACTGGCCGATTTCGTTGCGACCCGCCTTCGGCACGTTGATGGTCAGATCGCCATCGGCCACGCGCATGATCAGGTCACGCGCCTGCATCAACGGCGCCACCACCAAACGGCGCAGTGCTACGTGGACCATGACGATCAGCGCCACGGACATGACCAGTCCCACGCAAACCAGCACGATCACACGGCGCAGGCGCGACGCATCTTCTTCCATCGCCGCATCGTTCAGCTTCGTTGCGTACTGCTGAAACCGCTCCACGCCGGCCGAATACCTGGCGCCGGATGCCGTGATGTCGCGGTCGTTGATAGCCGCGTAGCCATCTGGATCGCCGTTGCGCAGCGCTTCCAGCCCGCGCTGCACCACTTCCATATGCGAACGGCCCGCGCTGACGATTTCCTCGCGCGTGGAAGCATCCTGCTGCGGCAAGGCTGCGGCCTTCTCGAATTCGTCGAGTTCGGTCTTCGATTTGCCGAGCGATTTCTCCGCGCTGGCAATCGCTTCGGCATTGACTTGGCCGCTGGCCTTGGCCGAGCTGTACGCACGCGTCAGCGCGGAGCGCACGCGGGTCATGTTCTTGTAGGCATCGTTAATCAGCAACGCCCGCGTGGAGACCGCATGCACGCTGCCGGCAGCCTGGCTGGCCGCACTCAACTGGCTGACGCCGAGCACGGCGCCAAAAACAATCATCAAACCAAAAATCACAAGCGTCGCCAGCAAGCCGTGGCGAATACTGAGGTTGTTCATCAGGGGGCTCTACTCGTAAGGGGTCCGACCTGCCTTAACGTCGCCCACCTTTAATTCTTGAGCGTCTACTCTCACACGTTTGAGTTACATCAATTTCAGCACTTGAAAGCGCCGATTGATGCACCCGAATTTGCCTGGAAAACGCCTACACATAGGCGATGAGACGCCCTGCGCAGATGACCAGGAACCACGTCAGGATCGACAGTCCGGCGCACGCGCGAGCCATCGGCGGCGGCGCACGTTGCGTTTCCCACGCGCCGTTGCCGTGCAGCCGGCGATACGGGCCAAGATGAAACCATGCGGCATTGAGCAGCCCGAGCAAAATCAGCACGAGCTTGATCAGGAAGGCGCGATTGGTGATCAGCTCATCGGCATGCGCGATGAACAGCAAGGCGCCGCTGACCACGATGCAGGCAAATCCCACCATCGACGCTGGCAATGCGTGCCGCAACAGCGTGGTCACAGGCAACTGACGCCCCAGTCCTGCCAGCCGCAGATCCACCACGACGATGGCCCCGAACAGCAGCGCCATACCGCTCAGGTGCAGGATTTCCGCAGCAGGATAGGCCCAGGGCGATGCGCGCAACCAGACCGCCAGCGGCGACTCGGCAAGCGCAGCCGCCCAAGTCGTCAGGTTCAACGCAATTCCACGGTCTGGCCACCGTCGAAGGTGATACGTTCCACGCGCATTTCGTCGCCCTTCTCCTTGCTGGCATAGCCCACCAGCGTCACCTGCTTGCCCACGGCAACTTTCTCTGCCGATGCGCCGCGCGATTCCATGCGCGAGATGGGCGCGAGGATTGCCAGCCAACGTTTGCCCTGCACGTCGATGCGGATGCTGGCGTGGGGATTCTCGTAATGGGTTTCGACGATCTTGCCGGTCACGGTCAGCGGCTTGGTCTGGTCATAGGTGGACCAGCCGTGATGTGCGAGAGCGGGAACTGCGGCCATCGACATGGCAGTGACGGCGGCGATGCGAAGAACGGAACGGCGCGACATGGCGGACATGAGCGAACTCCGGTTGGCAAACACGCTGAAGGCGGCGCCTGAAGGCGGGGGCACTCCCCTATCGTAGAGGACATGCCATGGGGCGCCAAGGCGAAGTATGCCGCACGCCGTGTTACGCTGCACTCCGCCCCAACCCTCTGTGCCCCTCCTCGCCATGTCCTTCGCCTTCGATCTGCCTCCCGCCGCGCGTATCGGCCAACCTGCCGAATCCATCGACACTCCCTCCCTCGTACTCGACCTCGCTGTCTTCGAGCGCAATGTCGAGCGCATGCAGGCGGCGGCCGACAAAGCCGGCGTGAAGTTGCGCCCGCATGCCAAGGCCCACAAGACGCCCGATATCGCGCTGGCGCAGATTGCACGCGGCGCCGTGGGCATCTGCTGCCAGAAGGTCAGCGAGGCGATACCGTTTGTCCGTGCCGGCGTGCGCGACATCCATATCAGCAACGAAGTGGCTGGCCCGGCCAAGGCCGCGCTGCTGGCCGAACTGGCCCGCCATGCGCACCTGAGCGTCTGCGTGGACGATCTCCGCCAGATCGACGCGCTCGCCGCCGCCACGCAGGCTGCCGGCAGCCAGCTCGATATCTTCGTGGAAGTCGATGTCGGCCAGGGCCGCTGCGGCGTGGCCGATGGCGATGCGGCATTGCCGCTGGTCGAACGCATCGCCGCACATTCGCAGTTGACGCTGCGCGGCCTGCAGGCGTACCACGGCGGCATCCAGCATCTGCGTGGCTGGGATGAGCGGCGCGAAGCCGCCGCACGCGCCGCGGACCGCACCGGCAACGCCGTCGCGCGGCTGGCTGCGGCGGGTGTGCGCTGCGACGTGGTCACTGGCGGCGGCAGCGGCAGCGTGGAATTCGACCTGTCCAGCGGCGTCTATACCGAGATCCAGCCCGGTTCGTACGTGTTCATGGATGCCGACTACGGCAGCAACGCCTACACCGGCACGATGCGCTTCGAGCACGGCCTGTTCATCGCCACGGCCGTGATGAGCGTGGCAGCAGGAGATCGCGTCGTCGTGGATGCCGGCCTGAAATCGATGGCTGTCGATTCGGGCCTGCCGTGGATCTGGGAGAAGTATGCACCGTCAAAGTCGTTCGACTACGTGGCGGCCAACGACGAGCATGGCATCGTCAGGCCGAAGCAGGAAGGTGCTGTGGACGCGCTGCCGCCGCTGGGCAGCCGCATGATGCTGGTGCCGGGCCATTGCGACCCGACGCTGAATCTCTATGACGAACTCGTGGGAGTGCGGGGTGGTGTCGTGGCGTGCATCTGGCCGATTTCGGCGCGCGGACTGAGCCGCTGAATGTCGCGTTAGATCACTAAGCCAGTTGAGCGGCCAGTTCGTCGAGGTTCGCCGGTGTCCACGCGGCGCCGGTCCATCTTTCGAAGCGCAGATCCTCGACCGGGATCGAGGTCAGCGTACCGAGCCAGTCGGTCGGGGCGGCACCGCAGCGCAGCCCGCTGGCTACCATCGTCATGGCCTCGGGCACATCGATGTCCGCCACGCGGGTCACCGTCGGCCAGGGCAGCAGGCGCATGTCCTGGGCCGGCAGGCCGAACCGGTACAGCCCGAACCGCGCGTGCAGCGCCGCGCGCGACATCGTGTGCCGCGCGCGGTCCAGCGCGTCATCCTTGGTGGCCGATGGGTCCCATTGCTGGTTGCGCGAAAACCACAGGATCTCCTGCTCGCCCAGGCGCGGAACCTCCGCGCGGGCCGCGGCCGGAATCAATTGCCCCGAACGCGCGATGGCCGCCAGCGGCGTGCCGACCGTGTAGTGCCAGACGTAACCAGTTTCGTTGTTCATAGTGCAGCTCCTGCAAACGTCCCTTCCGCCTCCAAGAGTGGTGGCGGATTGCCCCGCTTACAAGAAAGGTCACGGCGCATTGCGACCGCAACAAAGATGGCACATGGGGGTTGGCAACCGCTCCCATCGCCCTGCGAGCCAGCACTGGCGCGGATCTTCGTAAATCCGCTGCCGCGCTGGCTTCGCGATCATTGTGTGTATTTTGAGTGAGACGTCTAAAACCTTAGCACAGCGACTGGTGCATTGCAGCATTTGCCGTCATCGACATGGCTCGATACGTGCGCCACGCCACACCTGCCCGATTATCGCAATGGGCGCCTTGAAGAAACATGGACAGTGCCATGGATGTTGCCAGGGGTGACAAAGAATACCGATACCGGCATCGGGATTCTTGGGGCGGATGTCACATGCTGTGACTTTCGGGTGGCTTACGCTGCGTCCCGCATCGCAACTCGCCATGCTCCCCCAAGAGACACCCACAATGACCGAAGCCACCCGAACCTTCGCACCGGCCCGCCCACTGGGTCTGCTGGCTGCCCTGCTGCTATGCACGGTGCTGACCGCCTGCGGCGGCGACAACGATAACGGCACGCCGACTACCGCCCCGACCACTACGCCCGAGGCCAAGCCGCAAGGGGTGAAGTGCGCGCCCTGAGGCGCCGGCGCTCCCCCTTTCCGACATCGCCAATCCGCTACAGAACAGCGCTTCAGACCTTCCAGGGCAGACCGAGAACATGACTTCCAGCCGCCGTAACTTCCTGAAAATGGCCGGTGGCAGCGCCGCCGCCACCGCCGCGCTTGCCGCCTTCCCGCCGGCCATCCGCCGCGCACTGGCCATTCCGGCCAACAACGCCACCAAGTCGATCCGCGACGTGGAATACGTCGTGGTGCTGATGCAGGAAAACCGCTCCTTCGACCACTACTTCGGCACCATGAACGGCGTGCGCGGCTTCAGCGACCGCTTTCCGATTCCGCTCGCGGGTGGCCGCACCGTCCTTGAACAGACCTACGCCACGGGCAACACCAACCGCGTGGTGCTGCCGTATCACCTCGACCAGACCCTGGGCAACGCCCAGCGCGTCAGCGGCACGCCGCACAGCCAGCCCGACGGGCAGGCCGCCTGGGATCTGGGCCGCATGAGCGCCTGGCCGACATCGAAGAAAACACAGTCGATGGGTTACTACACGGAGCAGGAACTGGGCTTCCAGTACGCGCTCGCCAACGCCTTCACGCTCTGCGACGCCTACCACTGCAGCTTCCACGGCGGCACCAACACCAACCGGCTGTTCCACTGGACCGGCACCAATGATCCGTTCGGCAGGAATGGCGGCCCGGTGATCGACAACAGCGGCGACTCGCTGAACGCCACCGGCATCAACTACACCTGGACGACCTATCCGGAGCGCCTGCAGTCCGCCGGCGTGACCTGGAAGGTCTACCAGAACATGCCGGACAACTACACGGACAACCCGCTGGCCGGCTTTGCGCAATATCGCGCGGCCAATGCGGCCAAGGGCAATGCCATCGATGGCGCGCCCTATCCGCCGTACACCGCCGCCGACGAAGCCGTGAGCCCGCTCTACAAGGGCATTTCCAACACCATGCCGGATGGCGGCTTCGTGCAGGCGCTGCGAGACGACGTGGCCGCCGGCACGCTGCCGCAGGTCTCGTGGGTCGTGGCACCGGCCACCTACTCCGAGCACCCGGGACCGTCGAGCCCGGTACAGGGCGCGTGGTACACGCAGCAGGTGATCGACGCGCTGACGTCGAACCCGGATATCTGGAGCCGCACCGTCCTGCTGATCAACTTCGACGAAAACGACGGCTTCTTCGACCACCTGCCCCCGCCATGCGCCCCGGCGCTCGATGGCAAGGGCCTGCCGGTGGGCTACACGTCGATGGATGCTTCCCCCGAGTACTACAGCGTGGACAAGACCCCGTTCGGCCCCGGCCCACGCGTGCCGATGTACGTGGTGTCGCCGTGGAGCCGTGGCGGCTGGGTCAACTCGCAGGTGTTCGATCACACCTCGGTGCTGCGCTTCCTGGAACAGCGCTTCGGCGTGGCCGAGACCAACATCAGCGCATATCGCCGCGCTGTGATGGGCGACCTGACTTCGGCCTTCGACTTCGTCAATCCGAATGGCAATGTCACGGTAGGTGTTTCGTTCGACAAGGCCAAGGCCGACGCGGATCGCGCCGCGCAGGACGCCAAGACGCAGATTCCCGTGCCGACCGTTGCCGCCCAGTCGGTGCCGGTGCAGGCCAAGGGCACGCGTCCGTCGCGCGCCCTGCCCTACACGCTGCACACCAGCGGCGTGGAAGAGCCGGCCACCAACTCCTTCCTGCTGCGTTTCAAGAACGACGGCAAGCAGGCCGCGGTGTTCCACGTCTACGACCGTCTGAACCTCAGCGATGTCCCGCGCCGCTACGCGCTCGAAGCCGGCGTGTCGCACGACGCCCGCATCGACGTCAGCGCCGATAACGGCCGCTACGACCTCTGGGTGCTCGGCCCCAACGGCTACCACCGCGCCTTCCAGGGCGACGTGACTGCACAGAAGGCCGCCGGCGGCGGTGCTGCACCGGAGATCCAGGTCTGCTACGACGATGGCCCCGAGCCGAAGGTCTGGCTCACGCTGATCAATCGCGGCAGCGCCACCTGCACGTTCACGGTCAAGCCCAACGCCTACCGCACCGACGGGCCTTGGTCGTTCGAAGTACCGGCCGGCAAGAGCCTGGACCAGGGCTACCCGGTGAAATCGCAGGCCAACTGGTATGACTTCACGGTGACCACGCAGCAAGGCGGTTTCAATCGCCGGTTTGCCGGGCGGCTGGAGAACGGGGTGCATACGACGTCGGATCCGGCGATGGGGGTTTAAGCCCCAGCATCTCTCCCGCTGATGGTTTTCTCCCCTCTCCCGCGAGCGGGAGAGGGGCGGGGGAGAGGGCGAGCCGTGCAAATTGCTACGCGGTCGGCAAGCAGAACCTCCAGCCCTCTCCCCCAACCCCTCTCCCACTGCGTGGGAGAGGGGAGCAAACACGCGCACAACCCCACCTTCTTCCCCCTGTCACATTCCCGCCTTACAGTCGCCGGCTGACCTTGTTCTTCCGGAAGCTCAATGCTTGGCGATCTGCTCATTACGTTCTACGAAGTGGCACGACAGGGCAGCATCACCACGGCGGCGCGGCAACTGCGCCTGAGCCAGCCCACGGTCACCGGACGTATCCGCCAGCTTGAAGAGCTCTATGGCGTGGAGTTGTTTCATCGCCGGTCCGGCCGGGTGGACCTGAGCGATGTGGGCGTGGCGCTCATGCCCCTGGCCGAGCAGATCCTGCAGCAGGAGAGCAATGCGGACTTCCTGCTGCGCAATGCCGGCAACCTGCGCATGGGCAACCTGCGGATCGGTGCTACCGGCCCCTATTACATCCTGCGCAGCGTGGCCGCGTTTCGGCAGCGCTATCCCGCCATCGAGATCAGTATCGAGATTGGCAATTCGCGGCAGATGATCGAGGCGTTGTACGAGTACCGCATCGACGCCGCCGTGTCCTCGCACGCGCTCGACGACGATCGCCTGCACCGCGTGACCCTGGCCGCCGATCCGATGGTGCTGGTCGTGCATCCCGTGCATCCGCTCGCCCGTCGGCCCCGCGTGGAGGTGGCCGAACTGGCGACATGCCACCTGCTGGTACGCGAACAGGGCTCGATGACGCGCGAGGCCACAGAGTCCGCGCTGCTCGCCGCCGGGGCCAGCCTGCCCTCGCACACCGTCATCGGCAGCCGCGAGGCGATCTGCGAAGCCATTCGCCACAACCTCGGCGCCAGCGTGATGCCGGTAGGCGAGGTGCCGCGCGATCCGGCGCTCACCGTGGTGCAGTTCGCCAGCAATGCGCCAGTCATCCACGAATACCTGTACTGCCTCAACAGTCGACGCGACACCAGACTGCTGAGCGCCCTACTCGGCTGCCTGGTTACCCCCGGCAGTGTCGCCAGCCCCACGGACCTGCGTGGCGAGGTGCCGCCGCCAGCGCCTATATTGAATTGACGTCCGTCCGCGCCCCCCTTCGCCCTCACGCCTCCACCAGACACCTCCCACTGACGATGCAATGACCGACCCGGGCCGCCCCAGCTTTCCCGAGTACGACCAGTTGCTCACGCTGCTGGAGCTTGGCGCGCCATGGTTCCAGACCGAGTCCGCCTGCCAGGTGGATGTCCGCGGCCACACCTTCGATGTCCACGTAGCCAGCCTGGGCACCCGCTCGCCCGATGCACCGGCCATTGGCATCTTCGGTGGTATCCACGGACTGGAACGCATCGGCACGCAACTGGTGCTCGACTACATGCGTGCGCTACTGTGCCGGCTCAGTTGGGACGAACTGCTGCACCGGCAACTGGAAACGGTTCGGCTGGTGTTCATGCCGATCGTCAATCCCGGCGGCATGTACGAAGCCACGCGCGCCAATCCCAACGGGGTGGATCTGATGCGCAACGCGCCCCAGAACGCTGACGACCGTGTGCCATTCCTGGCCGGTGGACAGCGGCTTGGCGCCTGGCTGCCGTGGTATCGTGGCCGCGCCGGCGCGCCGATGGAGGCCGAGAGCCGCGCGCTGCTGCGCGTGGTGGAGACTGAATTGTTGCCCCGCCCGCTCAGCTTTGCGGTCGATTGCCATTCCGGCTACGGCTGGCGTGACAGCATCTGGTTCCCCTATGCCCGCACGCACGCGCCGATGCCGCATTTCCCGGAGATGTACCTGCTGAAGACGATGTTCGAACAGGCCCACCCCCATCACGGCTATGCCTTCGAGCCCCAGAGCCACCAGTACCTGCTGCATGGCGACCTCTGGGACTACGCCTACGACCGCACGCCGCCCGGTGGCCTGTTCCTGCCGATGACGCTGGAACTGGGCTCGTGGCTCTGGATCAAGAAGAATCCCCGGCAACTGTTTTCACGGGCGGGCATCTTCAATCCGATCAAGGCGCACCGCACGGCGCGCGTGCTACGGCGCCATGTGAGCCTGTTCGACTTTCTGGGCCGGGTGGCCGTGGCGCCCGAGCGCTGGCTGCCACACGGCGACCATCGCAATCAACTGCTGGCGCAGGCGCGCGCGCACTGGCGCGGCAGGCCCGCACCGTAGCGCCTTCGATCCACCATGGGACGTTGGATATTCCTGCGCGGCCTGACCCGCGAATCGCGTCACTGGGGTGACCTGCCCGCACGATGGGTGCAGCACGGGCTTGGCCAGCCGCTGCTGATCGACCTGCCCGGCAATGGCGATGCCCGCCAGCAACCGGTGCCCGGCACGGTGCGCGGCATGGCCCAAGCGATACGCGATGCGGCACACGCCTCCGGCACAAGCGGGCCATGGCATATCCTGGCCATGTCACTGGGCGCGATGGTCGCCACGGACTGGGCACAAACGCACCCGGAAGACCTCGCCAGCCTGGTGCTGATCAATACCAGCATGCGGCCGTTCAGCCGTCCCACGCAGCGGCTGCGGCCACAGAACTGGGCTGCGATCCTCGGCATGGCACGTCACTGGCACGACCGGGTCCGGTGCGAGCGCACGATCCACCGGCTGACCTGCGAGCGGCTGGATACGCGCGATGCCGACCTTGCCCGCTGGGTCGAGATTGGAGAAAGCGCCCCGGTCACACGCGATGCCGCATGGCGCCAGCTACTGGCGGCGGCGCGCTTCCGCGCGCAGGACGTGCCGCCGCCCTGCCCCACGCTCATCGTCGCTTCCGACGTGGACCGGCTGGTCGATCCGCGATGCTCGGCGCGATTGGCAGCGGCATGGCAGGCCCCGCACGTCCGGTTCGCCCGGCATCCGTGGACCGGCCACGATTTGCCGCACGACGATCCGGCATGGCTCTGCGATACCGTCCGCGCGTTCCTGCCACGCCAATAAAAAACCGCCGGAGACCCGAGGCCGTCCGGCGGTTGCTTCCTGCGTATGGCTGAGTGACTTACAGCGAGCCGCAGGTGACTGGCGACTGCGATTCCAGCAACGCCTTCGCGCGGTGGTTGCACAGGGCGCCCAGCAGCGTCTCGGCGGCCGCTTCCAGACGCTCTTGCGTACCGAACAGCCGCGCTGCGATCAGGCCGCTCTGCAGCGAGCCGTAGATCACCTGTGCCAGCATGGCGGGCGGCACCGGGTACGGCGTCTCGCGCTCCTTCTGGCCGCGCTCCAGCAGTCGGGCCAGCCATGCCTCGTTGATGTGATAGAACTCCTTGAGCACGTGATGCACCGATTCCGGCAGGCTCAGGATTTCGGTGGACAGCATGCCGGCCAGGCAGATCTGGCCCGAGCCGCAGGTCTGCCGCAGCGGATCCAGATACTGGCGCGCCTGCTCCAGCACGGGCAGGCTCTGGTCGATGCCCGCCAGCCGCGCCGAGATCCTGCGGCTGTATTCCTGCACCGCCTCCAGGACCAGGTCGTCCTTGGAAGGGAAGTAATAGTGGATGCTGGAGGTCTTCACCCCCACGAGTTCGGCCAGGTCGCGATAACTGAAGCCGTTGAAGCCGCGGCTGCGGATCAGGACCAGTGTGTGTTCGAGCAGTTGCTCGCGGACGGGTTGCGTTTTCATGGTGGGTACTTTATCTACACGAAGATAGATACTCAACCGGGAATTTCCCGGAGTCAATGCCGGCGCCGATCACAGCACGCCCTGCACCGCCAGCGTGATGGCTGCACCACTCACGGCGCACAGCGCCAGCCAGCCGCCCAGAACCAGGGCATCCTGCCCGATCCACGTCTTCATCTTAGTGCTGCCTCAAAAAAAACAGACGTGCGCCCTTTTGGGACGCCCGTCTGTGCCGGAGTCATCGTCAGATCATGACGACGTTTGAAACCTTGGCCGTACCTCAGACCAGTGCGCCGTCGGTGAAGACGTCGATCGAGCGGGCACCGTCGCTGAAGCCATCGCGGTTGCTGATGCGGGCACCTTCGGTGTACACGTCGCGGTTCGAGAGGCTGGCAACCAGGCCATCGCGGTTGCTGACGCGCGCACCATCGACGAACGGGTTGCGCGGAGCATTGCCACGGGCGCCTTCGGTGTACACATCGCGGTTCGACAGGCTGGCTACGAGGCCATCGCGGTTGGTGACGCGGGCACCGTCAACGAACGGGTTGCGCGGTTCATTGCCACGGGCGCCTTCGGTGTACACGTCACGGTTCGACAGGCTGGCGATGAAGCCATCGCGGTTGGTGACGCGGGCACCGTCAACGAACGGGTTGCGCGGAGCATTGCCACGAGCGCCATCGGTGTACACGTCACGGCTGGACAAGCTGGCAACCAGACCGTCGCGGTTGCTGATGCGGGCACCATCGCTGAAAGCATCGCGGTTTCCGATACGGGCACCGTCCGTGAAGGCGTCGCGGTTACCGATGCGAGCACCGTCAGTGAAGGCGTTGCGTTGATCGTTGACGCGGTAGCTGTAACCGTAGGCTTCGCCACGGGGTTGTGCGGCCTGGGCAGCGCCCGTAACGAAAGCGGCGGCGAGGGCGGCGGCGGTGATGATGGTCTTGGCGTTCATGATGCTCTCCTTGCGGGCCGGGCGATCCTGGATTGGGCGGATCGGGCGGCGGGTCTGTGCTGCAGATCGAGCGGTCTTTCTTTTGGTCCTCGTTGCTATCTACTGCTAGATAGAGGACCAGGGCTAAAAAAAAGACCGCCTCCGGTTTCACTGCCTGGTGTTGCGTGGACCTTTCTGCTTCGGTTCCGTACCGTTTCTGTCTCGGTCCGGAGCGCTGCGTCGCTGTCCATGGCGTGAATACTATCTACCTATAGATAGACAATCAAGGAGAATTTCGTAGAACTACGAGAAAAGATTTCTATGGGGAGGATTGAGTTTGCCTATTTCATCGGTAACCCGTTGATTTTTCTAAGCTTTCCATAGCC
This sequence comes from Cupriavidus sp. 2SB, assembly GCF_005503625.1. GTDB lineage: Bacteria > Pseudomonadota > Gammaproteobacteria > Burkholderiales > Burkholderiaceae > Cupriavidus. The sequence goes on from NZ_SCMX01000025.1 coordinate 66,053, forward strand.
TTTCCGCCAATTTTCGCTTGTTCGACCTCCAGCACAAACTTTCTTTTACGCAGGCGAGTGCTACGGTTATCACATACGGACCCCGCCTACCGTCGCGCCATGCCCTCCTCGCTCGATCCCTCCGACGTGCAACGCTCCGGCTGGCGCTGGGTGGCAGGCGCATTCGGGCTGGCGGGACTGGCGGCTGCCGCATCCTTCGGCCGACTGCTGCTGTACCGCGCCGTGGAACGCGAGGCGTTCATGCCCAGCCCCATTGGCACGCTGACACCCGATGATCTCGGCGTGGTCTCCCGACAGTTCACGTTCCACAGCGGCGACAGGACCCTGCAAGCGTCGTGGGTGCCGGCTGCGCAGCCGGGCGCCCCGGCGCTGGCCGTCTTTCATGGTGATGAAGAAAGCCTGGCCGACTGGGCGCCGGTGCAGGCGTTACTCCATGCGGGCGGGATCAGTTCATTCGTGTTCGATTACAGCGGCTATGGCAGCAGTACCGGCACGCCCAGCGTACGGCGACTGCGCGAGGACGCTCTTGCCGCCTACCTGCAGTTTCGCGAGGCGGCGTCGGGTGCCAGTCGGCACTACGTGATGGGGTATTCGCTGGGCAGCGGGGTGCTGCTGGATGTCGTGGCATCGCTGCAGCCACAGCCGGACGGCGTGGTCGTGGGCGCCGGGTTCTCGTCGGCGCGCGCCGCTGCCGTGGCCACGGGGCTGGTATCGCGCTGGATCGCCTGGGCGCTACCCGATCCGTGGAACAACATCGCCCGGGTGCGCAAGGTGAAGCTGCCGGTGATGCTGGTACACAGCCGGCTCGACGCCACCATTCCGTTTCGCCACATGCAGCACATGGCCCGGGCGATTCCGGGCCCGAGCCGGCTGGTGGTGTTCGAGCAGTTGCCGCACAACGCGGCCATCGAGCCCGCTTTCATGAAGACGTTCTGGGCGCCGGTGACCCGCTATCTCTCGAGCGGCAAGCTGTAAATGTGAAGCTCGGCTTTACAGCCACCCTTACAGCTTGAACTCGCCCACCACCCGCTGGAGTTCCTGGGCTTGGTCGGCCAGCGCGGCCGACGCGGCGGCGGCTTCCTCCACCAGTGCGGCGTTCTGCTGCGTCACGTCGTCCATCTGCGTCACGGCCACGTTGACCTGCTCGATGCCATCACTCTGATGTTCCGACGCCGAAGCGATCTCGCCCAGGATCTGCGTCACGCGACGCACGGCCTGCACGATCTCGTCCATCGTCTGCCCGGCTCGTCCCACCAGCGCCGTGCCGCTTTCCACCTGCTGCGCGGAGTCGCTGATCAGTACGTTGATTTCCTTGGCGGCCGCCGCGCTGCGCTGGGCCAGCGTGCGCACCTCGCCCGCCACGACGGCAAAGCCGCGCCCCTGCTCGCCCGCCCGTGCCGCTTCCACGGCGGCGTTGAGCGCCAGAATATTGGTCTGGAATGCGATGCCTTCGATCACGGCGATGATGTCCGTGACCTTGCGCGAACTCGCGCTGATGGCGTCCATGGTCTGCACCACATCGCTGACGATGGTGCCGCCCCGCTCGGCAATACCCGACGCGGCATCGGCCAGCCCGTTAGCCGTGCGTGCGCGTTCCGTGTTCTGCCTGACCATGGCGGTCAGCTCGCCCATGCTCGACGCCGTTTCCTGCAGCGTCGCCGCTTGTTCCTCGGTGCGTTGCGAGAGATCGGTGTTACCCACGGCAATCTGCTGCGAAGCCGACGAAATCGCGTCGCTGGCGGACTTGATGCGCGTGACCAGCTCGGTCAGCATGTCTTCCATCTCGCCCAGCCCGCCCAGCAGCCGGCCAAAGTCGCCGCCCCGGTCGGTCTCGAAATCCTTGCTCAGGTCGCCAGCCGCCACGGTCTCGGCGATGAACTCGGCCTCCTTGAGCGGCGCCTCGATCGCGCCCACCAGCCGCACCCAGAAAATCAGGCTCAGCACCGGCACCGCTGCGCCAATGCCCCAGATCCAGCCCCGCGTGCCAGCATCGTTGATCTGCCCCAGCGCCAGCGTGGCCATGACGCCCACCAGCACCACGATCACCCCGAAAGCCGCGCCCATGCGGGTGCGCATACTCAAGTTGTCCCAAGCCATGATGCCTTCCGCTCCTCGTTCCTGCCCCGCGTTGTCCGGGGCTATCGATGGGCTAACGGTTGGAGGGCCGGGAAACTTTAGGGGCGTTGTGGCCCGGTGGAGGCCACTCAGACTGCGGTCATGCGGAACACCGTTGGGGGGCCATCCCGGCCGGGTCTGCGCCTCGCTCTCGATGAATCACCACGAAATAAGGAAGACGCAAGCACTTATAGCCTTTCCCAACGCGAAAGTTACCCCGCTTACATCTTGCACACATCGTCGGCAGGTGAGTAGTGAATAGAATCTGACGAGTAGAAGTCGACAATCGATTTTTGAGATAGCCACAATGCCACGCACCCTCCTTTCTGCCGCAGCCGTCGCGGTCCTCTCGATCTTGGCGATCACCGCCCATGCCGACCCATGGAAGGACGAGTCTGGCCATGGTCATGGCACGCGAAAAGGCGGCGAATACAAGGAGGAATATTGGGACGGTCCGTGCAAAGTGGAACGCAAATGGAAAGGCAATGGCGAGTACAAGGAAGAACGAAAGTGCAAGGACCGCGGTGCGTACTATGCTCCCGCTCCCGTGTACCCGGCGCCTGAGCCGGCCATCGTGATCAGCCCACAAGTGATCGTGCGCCCATGAAGGTGGTGTCCTGCGTGAGAGACGGAGGTGGGGGCTGCTACCGGAAGCCGCCAATCTGACAACTCTCGGAAAAGTTCTCGTCCTCTAGCCCCCTACTCCCCCACAAACACCGGCAACCCCGACACCTCGTCACGCAGAAACGCAATCAGCGCCCGCGTCGCCATCGACAGATGGGGATTGGGCGTCGTGATGATGTAGAGGCGGTTGCCCAACCCTTCCGGTGTCCAGTCGGGCAGCACGGGAACGAGCGTGCCGCGTCGCACATCGTCCCAGCCCATGTAGAGCGGTAGCAGGCTGACGCCGTGCCCTTGTCGGGCGGCGTTCATCAGGAATGGGAAGTGTTCGGACTGCAGGTACGGGGTGATTTCCACGTCCTGTCGTTCCGGGCCGCAGTCGGTGTCGCGACCCAGCGTCAGCAGGAAACGGCGCGACGTATAGGGCGGGCACAGGAAGCGGCATTCGGTCAGGTCCGATGGCTTCCTCAGTGGCGCGACGCGCTTCAGGTAATCGGGTGAGGCGCAGAGCTGCCAGCGGATCGCGCAGACGTCGCGCGCCACGGTATCGAGTGGTGGCAGCGACGTCACCTTCAGCGCCACGTCGATCTCCGCAGCAATCAGGTCAGTGACGCGGTTCGCAAAGAACACGCGCAGCGAGATACCGGGGTGCAGTTCGGCAAAACGCAGCAGCATCGGCGCGATGAATGCATCGCCCAGTCCGGTTGGCACGCTGATGCGCACATGGCCGCGCAGCGTCTTGCCCAGGCTGTCGATCTCCGCCTGCGCGGCTGCGATCTCCTGCAGGATGCGCAAGCCATGTTCGTAGAGCGACTGCCCCGCATCTGTCATTTCCAGCCGACGCGTGGTTCGGCGCAGCAGCATGGTCCCCGCCTGCTCCTCCAGTTGCCCGAGTTGCCGGCTGATCTGCGAGCGAGTCACGCCGCGTCGGCGCCCTGCCTCGGCCAGGTTGCCCGACTCCACGATATCCACGAATGCCTGAACGAGATTGAGGTCCATGCGAATGTTCTGAAAAGCAATGTCAAGTATTACGCAACATTGTGCTGCGGCAAGACAGGATTGTCGATGATGAAGAGCGTGGCTACAGTGTTGTGCCACTGGATAAAGATGTCGAATAACTGGGAGACACCGTATGCCTGCAGACCTCTGGTTCGAATCGTTGCATCGCCCCGGCGCGGAGGTCGTGGATCGCGGCAACCGGCTGGCGGGCGGTCTCAGGCGGCTTGGGCTGGAGTCGGGTGACGTGGTGGCGGTGCTGCTGCGCAATCATCCGGTGTTCGCCGATGTGGTGTTTGCGTGCCGCACGGCCGGCACCTATTATTGCCCGATCAACTGGCACTTCACGGCGGAGGAAGTGCGCTATCTGCTGGAAGACAGCAACGCGCGCGTGCTGATCACCCAGGCAGACCTGCTGCCCGCCGTGCTGGCCGTGGTGCCTGCCGATGTAGTCGTGCTGACCGTCGACGGTATCAATGACGATGCCATCGAATACGAACCCTGGCTCGCTGCGCAGGCACCGTACGACGGCCCGCGCGTGGCGCCGCGCGGCCATCTGGCCTATACCTCCGGCACCACGGGGCGGCCCAAGGGCGTGCTGCGCCAGCCGGTTCCGCTCGATCAACTGGACGATCAGCAGACGCGGCTGCGCTCGCTGGTCAGCCAGGCCATCGGCATCGTTCCCGGATGCCGCGCGCTGATGTCGGCCCCGCTGTATCACAGCGCGCCGAGCGTGTTCGTGCAGAACGCGCTGCAGATGGCCGAGCGGCTGGTGCTCGCCCCGCGCTTCGATGCCGAGCAGGTCCTGGCGCTCGTGGAGAAGCATTGTATCGACGTGCTCTACCTCGTCCCGATCATGTACGTGCGGCTGCTCAAGCTGGCGCCCGAGGTGCGTGCGCGCTACGACCTGTCATCAATCCGATTCGTGGCATCCACCGGATCGCCCTGCTCGCCCGAGGTCAAGCGCGCGATGCTCGACTGGTTCGGCCCGGTCATCCACGAAACCTATGCATCGAGCGAAGCCGGCATGATTACGGTGGCCACGCCGCATGACGCCGCTACGCGGCCCGGTACGGCCGGGCGTGCCGTGGACGAAGGCAGCATCCGCATCATCGACGAGTCTGGCCGCCCTTGCGCCGCCGGCGAAGTGGGCCTGATCTACGTCCGACAGCCTGCGTATCCCGATTTCACGTACCTGAACAACGATGCCGCACGGCAGGCCATCGATATCGACGGCCGCGTCACGCTCGGTGACATGGGCTATCTCGACGCGGACGGCTACCTGTTCATCTGCGACCGCGCGTCGGACATGGTGATCTCCGGCGGCGTGAACATCTATCCGGCCGAGATCGAGCACGAACTGGTGCGCTACCCAGGCGTGGCAGATTGCGTGGTCTTCGGCGTGCCCGACGACGAATATGGCGAGCGACTGCACGGCGTGGTGCAGCCGGTGGCAGACACCACGCTGGAACCGGAAGCCGTCGTCGAATGGCTGCGCGGACGGCTCTCGGGCTTCAAGGTGCCGCGCACGATCGAGATCGTTGCGCAACTGCCGCGCGACGAGACCGGCAAGCTCGCCAAGCGCCGGCTGCGCGACCAGCACTGGGCGGGACGCCAGCGTCGCGTCTGAGTCATCGATCAAACAACAACGCACAAGAAAGACAGGAGACAACATGCAACGCAGGACCGCACTCATCGCCGCCGCAACGCTCGGCCTCGCAACCTTCGCTTCATCGGCCTTTGCCGCGTATCCCGATCGTCCGATCAAGCTTGTGGTGCCGTACACGCCGGGCGGCTCGACCGACCAGTTCGGCCGTGCAATGGCCGAGGGCATGGCGCGCGAGCTGAAGCAGCCCGTGGTGGTGGAAAACCGCCCCGGCGCCAATACGATGGTCGGCACGCAAAGCGTGGCGCGTGCGCAGGCCGATGGGTACACCATCCTGATGGGCAGCAGCGCGAGCATGGTGCTGAACCCGATGCTCTACAAGAAGACCGGCTACGACCCGAAGGACTTCAAGGTCATCCTGGTGGGCATCGAAGTGCCGCTCGTCGTGGTCACCAACAATCAGGTGCCAGCCAACACGATCAAAGACTTTGCCGCCTACGCCAAGGCGGCGGGCGGCAAGCTCAACTATTCCTCGGTAGGACTCGGCAATCCGCTGCAACTGGCTTCGGAGATGCTCAAGTCCGAGCTTGGCATGGAGATGACGCACGTGCCGTACAACGGCAGCGCGCCGGCGTTGTCGGCGCTGCTGGCCAACGATACGCAGATGATGGTCGATGTGGTCAGCACCTCGCTGCCCCATATCAAGGCGGGCAAACTCAAGGCGCTGGCAGTGACGGCGCGCTCGCGCCTGGAAGTGCTGCCCAACGTGCCGACCATGGCGGAGAGCGGCTATCCGAACTTCCATGCCGCCACGTGGTTCGGGCTGTCCGTACCGGCCCAGACGCCGCCGGAAGCCATCGCGAAACTGCAGGCTGCCGCATCGCGCGTGCTGACCGAGACGGCGTTCCGCAATACGTTCAACGCGCTGGGGCTGATCGTGCAGCAGCCGCGCTCGCAGGCCGAGATCGATCGCTACGTGAACGCCGACCGTGAGAGCTGGGGCAAGGTCATCCGCGCCAACAACATCAGCCTTGATTGATGCGATGGATGCATCAGGCGAGCGCCTCGGCGGTGCGGTAGTCCGCATCCCACGCGCTCGCCAGTTGCAGGCAGCGGCCCAGCGGTACGGCGTTGCGCTCGACATCCACGACCATGACGTGATCGGCCCATGCGGGACGCGGCGGTGTCTCCGCGCTGCGTCCATCGGTCAGCAGCCATAGCCAGCGCTGCTGCGCGGGACGCTCCCGGGCCTGGCGCGCCAGCAACTGATCGGCGCGGGCAAGGCCCAGCGTCAGTGGCGTGCCCCCTCCCCCACTGATCGGCCGAATCCAGTCTTCATTCCAGCGCTGCGCGCGTGACGGCGCCAGCCGCACCTCGGCGTGCCCTGCAGCAAAGCAGACCAGCGCCACATCGGCGCGCGACTGATAGGCACGTTCCAGCAATCGCACCAGCACGCCTTTGGCCAGCGCCATGGGTTCGCCATGGACCATCGAACCGGAACAATCGAGCACCACGCAATGCAGCACACCCGCACGCGGGTCCGTGCGACGGTAGCGCAAGTGCGCGGGCGTCAGCACGGCGTTGCGGCGCGCGGCCAGCGTGCGCGGCCAATGCACACGCACGCCCGGTGCCGCACCATGCGTGGCTTGCCGTGCCGATACCGGACGCGCCGCCTGCCACCGATTGCCACCGGCCCGCTCGGGTCCGGGCGCCCGGTGGCTCAGGCTTTTTTTGCGGTGCGGTCTCCGGCGAATGGCTTCAGCGGTTTCACATCGGCAATCGCACTCGGCTGGGGCGGCGGCAGTGCACCCCACGGGTCTGTTGACGATGGCGATTGGGACGATGGCGGCGGTGCGGCCTGCGCGTTGTCCTGCGCAGGCTGCGTCGCTGGCGAGCCGGCATGACGGCGATGATGGAGCACCAGTTCGGCCACGGCATCGACATGTCCTGCGTCGATGGCGCTGGCGCCCTGCCATGCAGCCAGCGCACGCGCGGCGCGTAGCATGACGAGGTCAGCACGCACGCCATCCACGGCAGCGGCCAGACAGAGCGCACTGACGCGATCGTGCACGGCATCACTGAACGTCAACGCGTCGAGCGATGCACGCGCACTGACCACACGCGTCGCCAGTTCACGCTGGCGCGGCGCCACGGCGGCGCAGAACGCTTCCGGGTCCGCATCGAACGCCAGCCGCGCACGCACGATGGCCTGACGCGCGGCGGGGTCCGCGTAGTTGCCCAGCGACAGCGCCAAGCCGAAGCGATCGAGCAACTGCGGCCGCAGCTCGCCCTCTTCCGGATTCATCGTGCCCACCAGCACGAAGCGCGCAGGATGCTCGTGCGATACCCCGTCACGCTCTACCACGTTCACGCCGCTGGATGCGGCGTCGAGCAACTGGTCGACCAGCGGATCGGGCAGCAGGTTCACTTCGTCGACGTAGAGCACGCCATCGTGCGCGCGTGCCAGCAGCCCCGGCTGGAAGCGCACCTCGCCCTGCTGCAATACGTGCGACAGATCGAGCGTGCCCGTCAGTTGTTCCTCGCTGGCACCGAGCGGCAGCGTCACGAAGTGGCCGTGCGGCAGCAGTCCGGCCAGCGCACGCGCCGCCGTGGATTTGGCGGTGCCACGCGGGCCGGTCACCAGCACGCCGCCGATGCCGGGATCGATGGCCGCCAGCAGCAGCGCCTGTTGCAGCGCGTCCTGCCCGACGAGGGCACTGAACGGAAAAATCGGGCGCAGGGCCGGGCTTGTCATGGCTGTCCTTCCAGACGCTGTTCGTTGTCGAGTAGATGGTGTTCGATGCGATCCCGCTGGTCGCCCGGTTCCTGCCAGAGGCCACGGTCCATCGCTTCCAGCAGGCGTTCGCAGATGCCTTGCAGTGCGCGCGGATTGTGCTGGGCGAGGAAGTCGCGATTGGTAGCGTCGTGCACATAAGCATCGGCCACGAGCGCGTACTGGTGATCGCCCACCACGCGCGCGGTGGCGTCGTAGCCGAACAGGTAATCCACGGTTGCGGCCATCTCGAACGCACCCTTGTAACCATGCCGACGCACGCCGTCTATCCATTTCGGATTCACCACGCGTGTGCGGATCACGCGCGCGATTTCTTCGTTCAAGGTGCGCACGCGCGGCGCGGCAGGATTGGCGTGATCGCCGTGATAGATCGCCGGCTGCGCGCCGCCGAGATGGCGCACCGCCGCGACCATACCACCCTGGAACTGGTAGTAGTCGTTGGCGTCGAGGATGTCGTGCTCGCGGTTGTCCTGGTTCTGCACCACGGCGTCGATGCCGGCCAGCCGCGACGCGAAGGTTTCGTGCGCCGCCACGCCATCGAGCCGCTGCCCGTAGGCGAAGCCGCCCGCGTGCAGGTAGGCATCGGCGAGGTCCGCATCGGTCTGCCAGCGGCGACCATCGATCAGCGCCTGCAGGCCGGTGCCATAGTCGCCGGGCCGCGCGCCGAACACGCGCCAGCTTGCGCGATCCTTTGCGGCATCGGACGAGACACCCTGCGCCATCAGCGCCTGCTGCTCGGCCAGCACGCGAGCACGGATCGGATTGACGTCCTCCGGTTCATCGAGCGCGGCCACGGCACGCACGGCGGCATCGAACAGCGACACAAGATTGGCGAAGGCATCGCGAAAAAATCCCGAGACGCGCAGCGTCACATCCACGCGCGGACGGTCGAACACGGTCATCGGCAGGATCTCGAAATCGACCACGCGATGGCTGCCATGTGCCCACTTCGGCCGCACGCCGAGCAGCGCCATGGCCTGCGCGATATCGTCGCCGCCCGTGCGCATCGTCGCCGTGCCCCAGACCGACAGCCCGACGGCACGCGGATACTCGCCGTGTTCCTGCAGATGCCGTTCGATCAACTGGCTGGCCGAGCGCAGCCCCAGCGTCCATGCGGTGCGCGTGGGCACGGCGCGCGTATCGACGGAGTAGAAATTGCGGCCCGTGGGCAGCACGTCGGGACGTCCGCGCGAAGGCGCGCCGCTGGGTCCCGGCGGCACGAAGCGGCCCATCAAACCACTGGCGAGTTGCGCGAGTTCCTGCGTGCCGCATGCGTCGAGACGTGGCGCAACATCGCTGCGCAATCGCGCGAGGACGGCGAATGTCTGCGGCATCGACGTTGTCACGGTGCTGATGTCTTCATCGAGCATATGCAGCGCCAGCAGTTCAAGACGCTCGCGTGTATCGCCATGATGGCGCCATGGTCCTGCGTCGATGTCCGCCAGCATATCGGGACGCCGACCGGTCCACGGTGCGGCCCAGTCTGCATCGAGCGGATCGAATCCGAGTGACAGGTCTGCAGCCAGCGCCGTCAGCAGGCTCGCGCGGCCCTCGGCGCCATCCCCCACCGGAAAGCGTGCCAGCGCCGCCAAAGTGTCACGCCGCTGCCGTCCCTCGGGCGACTGGCCGAACACATGCAGCCCGTCGCGGATCTGCGACTCCTTGAGTTCGCAGAGCCACGCGTCGGTGCGATTGAGCAGCGCGTCTTCGTCATCGTTGCTGGCCGGGACATCGAGGCCCAGCTCGCGGTGCAGTTGCTGGCTGACGATGGATTGCAGGATCTCGCGACGCAGCAGTTTCGCGCGACGCGGATCTATGCTCAGTGCTTCGTAGTACTCGTCAACCTGACGTTCCAGATCTTGCAGCGGACCGTAGTTTTCGGCGCGCGTCAGCGGCGGCATCAGGTGATCGATGATCACGGCCTGCGCACGGCGCTTGGCCTGCGCGCCCTCGCCGGGGTCATTGACGATGAACGGATAGAGATGCGGCGTGGGTCCAAGGATCGCATCGGGCCAGCAACTGTCGGACAGCGCCACGCTCTTGCCCGGCAGCCATTCGAGATTGCCGTGCTTGCCTACATGTACCACCGCATCGATGGCGAACACGCGGCGCAGCCAGAAGTAGAACGCGAGGTAGCCATGCGGCGGCACGAGTTCCGCATCGTGATAGCTCGCGTAATCGTCCACGCCATACGCACGCGCGGGCTGGATGCCGACGAAGACGTTGCCCGTGCGCACGCCCGCGATCATGAAGCGACCGTCGCGCATCATGGGGTCTGCTTCAGGCGCGCCCCAGCGCGCGGCGATGGCGTCGCGATTGGCCTCGGGCAATTCGGCCAGCCATGCGCGATAGTCCTCCATCGACAGGCTCTGGAACGCGGGCCGCCATGCATGCTGATCGAGATCGTTGGTGACGCCACGGGTGAGGCCGCGCATCAATGCGTCGCCATCGGCGGGAAGCGGACCCAGTGTGTAGCCTTCGGCATCGAGCGTTTGCAGGATGCGCACGACCGACGCCGGCGTATCGAGCCCTACCCCGTTGCCGATGCGCCCTTCGCTGGCGGGATAGTTGGCGAGGATCAGCGCCACGCGCTTTTCATCGTTCTGCAACGTGCGCAAGCGACACCAGCGATGCGCAAGCTCCACCACGAATCGCACGCGCTCCGCATCGGGCTGATAGCGCACGACATCGACCTGTGTATGCGGGCAGCGCCACGCCAGCCCCTTGAAGCTGATGGCGCGCGTGATGATGCGGCCATCGACCTCGGGCAGCGCCACATGCATCGCCACATCGCGCGTGCCTAGGCCCTGGCTATCGGCCAGCCAGTCCTCGCGATTGCCGCCGCTCAGGATGACCTGCAGCACCGGAGCATCGTTGGCGAGCGGTACATCGCTATCGCTCGCATTGTCGAGCGAGGCCGTGGCGAAGGCCGTGGTGTTGAGGACGAGCGCTACCGAATGTTCGTCGCACAGGCGCTGGAGCACCTCGCGGCACAGCGGCTCTTTCAGCGAACTGACGGCCAGCGGCAGCGGACAGAGGCCAGCATCGAGCAACGCCTCAGCCACGGCATCGAACACGGCGGTGTTACCGGCTTGCAGATGCGAGCGATAAAACAGCAGTGCCACGACCGGCGCACCATCGAGTCCGCGTGCAGACCATTCGTGCTGCCAGTCCTGCACGGTCGCCACGCCATGGTCGCGGTGATAGAGCGCGGCTTGCGGCAGGACTTGCGGGGGTAGCGCGGGTGCGGTGAACTGTTCTGGATAGGCATGACCGGCGAGGTGGCGGAAGAACTGTTCCGCGTTGCCAGGGCCACCTTCGCGCAAATAGCGCCAGAGCTGATGCGAGAGTTCCGGCGGGGCATTGCCACGCCGCGCGAGGTTGTCGTCCTCGGCCAGGTCGCCCGAGAACATCACCAGCAGTTGCCCACGGGCGCGAGCGAGTTCCGGCAGGCGTTCCAGTCCGTAGGCCCAGTCGCTCTCGCCGCCGAGGTGATCCACCACCACTACACGCGCATGCTGCAGAACTTCGTCGATATAGAGATCGAGCGAGGCCGGCTGGCGCAGGTACATCTGGTTGGCCAGTCGCACACTCGGATAGTCTGCGCCGAGTTGCGGCACGGCAGCAGCCAGCAGCGACAGCGTGGTGTCAGCGGCACTCAGGACGACGATATCGCCCGGCGTCTGCTCGATGCGCAAGACGATCGAATCGTCCTCGACGAAGCCGCCTGGCCGGGTGGACAGCAGATGCATGGGTCAGCGAACGCCCGTAACGATCGTGGCTGGAATGCTGGACGTCTGCATGGCTGGGGCGGGTGAATTTGTGAAGGCGATCAGGATACGGGGGTTGGCGGTGGCTGTCTATTTGGGGGGCCTTGCCCGCCCTGCCGGTTTGCTCCCCTCTCCCATGTAGTGGGAGAGGGGTTGGGGGAGAGGGCATGCGGTTCAAATTTCGACTTGCTGGTGATTGCACCGCTAGCCCTCTCCCCCTGCCCCTCTCCCGCCTTGCGGGAGAGGGGAGCAAACCAGCGGCAGAGTTAAACGCGTCGTCGCCAAGCCACGAACGCGCCTGATCCAATCAACAGCAGCCCCAACATCGCCGCCAGCCACGCGTAGTTCGTATGCGCGGGCGCCCTTGCCACACGCACTTCACGTGGTGTCAATTGCTGCCCCGTAACACGCTGTTCGGCTGACACCGCAGGCGCCGCCAGCGCATCAACCGGCGCCGTACGCGCAGCCTCCTTCGCCTTCGACACCACCCGCCCCGGCGCCACCACCGCATCCGCCAGCGCTTTCCCCACGTCCCGCAAATCCACCCCTGCCGCCTTGCCACTGCGCGCAATATGCGCCATCAGCGCCGGATTGCCGCAGGTATTGGCCGTACACGACAATCCATCGCGCCGCACGCTCTCCGCGTACTGGCGCAACAGCTCGCGACGCTCGGCATCGGTAAATCGATAGCTGCCCTGCCGATCCACTTCGAGCAACCGCGCCAGAATGCCCTGCTGCGCGTGCGGATTGGCCTGCTGGAAAAACGCGCGCATGCCCAGGCCGAGTTTGTCGGCCACATATACATCGTAGGTACGCTGCCAGAACGCGCCCGGCGTTTGCTCGGGCACTGTCGCCTGGAAGCCATAGAGGTGCTCCACCTCGCGATACATCTCGCGCGCACCTGCATAGCCGGAGCGCTGCATCGCCGTGATCCACTTCGGGTTCCATTGGCGTGCGTTGAGTTCCGTGGCCAGCCACGTGCGTGCGTCAACGGTCTGCGTTTCGCCTGCGCGCCGCAGGTTATGCAGCCAGAGCGGCGGCGCGCTGCCCGTCACGGCACGCGTGGCGGCGGTCAGGCCGCCAGCATATTGGTACGTGTCATCGTTATCGAGCGCACCGTACAGCGTGCTGGTGCGCGAAAACACCACGGCCTGATTCGATTTCAGGTGGCTGGCCAGCGCGGCAGGTGCCGATTCGCCCCACCCTTCCGCCGAATACGCGAAGTTCATGTAGCGCAGGTACTGGTGCGCCAGCGCGTCAGGGCCCCCCTGCGCGTCGCGGCTCTGCTCCACCATCTGCTGCACACCAATCGAATAGTTGCCCGGCTTCGCCGCAAACACGCGCGCCCGTGCCACCTTGCCAGCCGTTTCCGCATCCACCCCCTGCCGGACCAACTCTGCTGTCACGGCCTTATCTTGGCGGCTAATTGCATTTTCTCCGGCGGCAGCAGCCAGCCGGGCAGCCTTGTCGAGCAGCGCGATCTTGTCGCCGAAGCCATCGCGGTAGATGCCCGAGGTGGTCAGCAGCACGTTGACGCGCGGGCGGCCCAGCTCGGTATCGGGAATCAGCCGCACGTCCTCCACATCGCCGCGCGCGTTCCATACCGGCTCCACGCCCATCAGGTACATCGCCTCGGCTTCCATGGCGCCCTGATGCCGCTCCGTTTCGCCGTACCAGAGCACCATCGAGACCGATTCAGGCCACTGCCCGCCGTGTTCCTGCCGATAACGCGCCAGTGTCTGGCCGGCCATCGTCTTGCCCAGTGCCCAGGCGGCGCGCGTGGGGATCTTGGCGCCGTCGAAGGCGTGAAGGTTGCGCCCTGTCGGCAGGCTGTCAGGCACGCGCACGGGGTCGCCCAGCGGGCCGGTGGGCAGGTAGCGGCCGGACAGCACGGTAATCAGCGCATCCACTTCGGCCTGCGGCGAGGCGCGCAGATCGGCCAGCCACTGCCGCCCCATCGCCAACGCACGGCGCGTGGCATCGTCTGGCGCCACGGGATCACGGCCCGCCACGACCGCTTCTGCCCAATCGTGCAGGGTCGAGCGATCGGCACGCACCTGTGCGCCGAGCAGCAAGGCCAGCGCATCGGTCTGGTCGGCGGTGTCCGGCACCTGGCCGAGCGTATGGATGCCAAGCGGCATCGGCTCCGCCTCGACCTTGTGCAGGAAGGCATGCAGCACGGGCTCGATCTGCTCCCACGGCGCATTGGCATCGAGACCCAGTTGCTGATCGAGCTTCTGCGCACGCATTTGTTCGATGGCCTGCTTGCGGTACTGCGCCGAAAGTTCGGGCGCACTGTCGCGCGTGGCGTCGGCCTGTTCCACGGCTTCATCCAGCGCTGCCAGCACAGGCGGCTGCCCTGCGCTGGCCAGCAGCGGCGAGAGGTGGCTGACCAGCACGGCCGCGCTGCGACGCTTGGCCTGGATCGCTTCACCGCCACCGTCCTGGATGTAGAGGTAGGCGTTCGGCAGATCGCCAAGAATCACCTCCGACGCATCATCGCCAGACTGCGCCACCTGCTTGCCGGGCAGCCATTCCAGCGTGCCGTGACGGCCCACGTGCATCACGGCATCGGCGCCAAACCCATGGCGATACCAGAGATAGGCGGCGAGATAGGAATGCGGAGGCGGTGTGATGGTGTCGTGCAAGTCGTCCATGGCGCGGGCGAACGTGGACCGCAGCGGCTGCGGCCCGACGAACACATTGCCGAAGAACAGACCCGGCACGACGAATGCCGGTGCACCGCTGGCGTCGCGAGCGAGCATCAGTGGATTGCGTTCGGGCGGCCCCCATGCGCGCAGCACCGACTGCCGGAATGCGGCGGGTAGCGTGTCGAACCAGCGGCGGTATTGCGCCATCGGCACCAGCTTGACGTGCCCGGCCCGGACCATGCGATCGAGCTCGCCAGGGGACCATGTCTCGATGTTGCGTCCGTTGGCATCGAGCAGCGCCGCGAGCGAGGCGGCATCGGGCAAGGCATCGCCCGTGGTGTAGCCGGCCGCACGCAGTCGCTTGAGGATCTGTTCAAGCGTGGGCAGCGTGGCGAGATAGCTCGCGCCGATGTTGCCGCGTCCCGGCGGGTTGTTGTAGTAGAGCACCGCCACGTGCTTGCGCGCGACGGGTGTGTCCTGCAGCGCGATCCAGCGTTTCACTCTCGCCACGATGGCGTCGACGCGCTCGGGCACGGCTGCACTGGCACGCACACCCTCGTGCGATTCCTGCGTCGCGAACAGCATCGGCTCGGTGGCGCCGCTGCGTTCGGGAGCAGTCAGCAGCAACGGCAGGCGCTCGCCCGCGATGCCGCGCACATCGGCCTGCCATGCCGATGCACTGTCACGCGTGGCAACGAGATTGATTGTGTGCAGCCCGTGCCGTGTCAGCCAATCCTTGTCCTGCGCACGCGGGATGGTCAGATTCAGCGCCAGCAGCGCACGCAGCGGCGTCTTGCCATCGACAGTCAGCAGCGTATCGAGTGACGAGACCGGCCAGCCAAAGACCGGCACGGCGCCCATGCCCTGCCGCTCCAATGCCTCCACCAATGCATCGATATGCGCGAGATCGCGCTGGCGATAGCTGGTGGCGTAGAACGTGATGCCGACGAGCGGCGCTTCGGCGCGCAGATGCCCTTGCGTGCGATACCACTGCAGATAATCGGCCAGCGAAGCAAACGGCTGCGGGGCACGCGGATGGTAGATGCCAGCGGTCGGGGCGGGACGCACCGGGGGCACCGCAATCGGCGTCGCCCCCACCTCACGCTGACGCGCGGCCACGACATAGGCCATCCATGCGGCAAGATTGTCGACGCCCCCGGCATCCCAGTATTCCTGTGTCGCCGAGTTCGCTGCAGCGTTGATGCGGAGTCCCCATGCCTCTTCCGCATTCTGCGCAGGGGAAGCCAACACCGTCGCGCCACGGGCCTGCGCCTGCCGGACCGCTGGCGCCACCTTTCGCAATGTGGCAGCGGGCACGAACCACGCTTCGATAACATCGGCGCGCGCCAGTGCCGCCGCGTCGGGCGTACCGGTCACGAACGTGAATTCGGCGACATCGTTGCCATGCGTCGAGCGAAACGATGCTTCAGCCGCAGGCAACAAATGCCCTTGCGATGTCATCACCATCACGCGGATGGGTGCCGACTGTACGACCGATGAGCAGACCAGCAGCCACCACGCCAGACAAATCAGGCGCAGCAACGGACGACGGAGGAAAGCGCGGAACGGGAGCACGAGACGGACGAAGTGACAGGAGCCAGGCATGGGGGCGCCCGATTCTACCTGTCGCGGGGAATGGCAATGGATTCGGATGTTATCGTCCGGTCACCCCGGCGCTCCCGAAAATCAAACGCTCGTGTGGCACATCGCGTGGCGAGGGATCGGTATCTGCCCCATGTGGTTTTTTTGCCGATGCTACAAATCACCGTCCGTGCTGGCGCTTTTGCAGCGTTGGCAGCACGTTTCGCCACAATCGGCAAATCCATCCGGGCCCGCAGTGTAAAAAAGACAAGGCCAGGCGCAGCGGATCGCCGGGCCTGGCCAGATGGGCGATCAATCTACCTCAGCTTCGCGTGACCCGCAATCAGCCCTGTGGGGGACCCCACATCGGTCATGGTGACCCATCGTGTACCGTGCGCCGGATCGTCTATATTTGACCGCATGGCGCACAAACCGAATGAATCACCGCCGTAGACAGCCCCGGGAGGTATATGCCATGCGTTCGCTTGCAAACTTGTTCAGTCCGCCGACGCCAGAGAAGATCGCTGAAAAGGAACTGCAAGACATGAGGCTGACGCTTTTCCAGGCAGAACGCCGCCTGCTTGAAGCGCAGATGCAAGTCGATTATTACCGCAACATGATCGCCTTCCTCGAAGAAGTGGGAACCGTGGGCGTGGAAGGCGTAGCCGACCGCCGCACCACCCTGCCCGCCGCGTCCTCCGCGCCTCAGGCGCCGACGCTGCAGGCGCCGCAACCGGCCCGTGCCACTGCGGGCCTCGCCACGATTCCGATCGTGCCTTCCGCAGCGTGATGCGCGCTGCGTGACGCGTGTATGGATGCACGGCCCCCCGCCCGCGCGGGGGGCCTGTGCGATACTGGCCGCCTTTCCGAATCCGAGAACCGGCCATGAGCAACCTGCTACCCGCGATTGAAATCGAAACCGCGCCCAACCCGACGCATGCTGTTATCTGGATGCATGGCCTGGGCGCCGACGGCAACGATTTCGTGCCGGTGGTGCCGGAACTCGGATTACCCACGACGCCGGCCATCCGCTTCGTCTTTCCCAACGCCCCCGCCATTCCCGTGACCTGCAACGGCGGTTACGTGATGCCAGCCTGGTACGACATCCTTTCGCTCGATGACGCGGGGCGGCAGGCTGACGAGGCCGGCATCTGGAAATCGTGCGAAGCCGTCCGCGCGCTCATCGCCCGCGAAAATGCGCGTGGCATCCCGTCGGATCGCATCGTACTGGCCGGATTCTCGCAAGGCGGCGCCATTGCCTACACCACGGCGCTTACCCACCCGGAGACGCTGGCCGGCGTGATCGCGCTGTCTACGTATATCCCGTCCACCGCGCTGATTGCCAAGCATGTTGCACCGGCAAACGCCGCCACACCGATCTTCGCGGCGCACGGCACCGAGGACGGTGTGGTTCCGTTGGCACTGGGTACCCGCGCACGCGACCACCTGACCGCGCAGGGCCAGCCCGTGGCCTGGCACACCTACCGCATGGCCCACTCGGTCTGCATGGAAGAAATTGCCGATATCGGCGGCTGGCTCAAGGAACGGCTGCAATGATTCCGGCTTCGCCCCCGCCCCGCATCGATTTCAACACCCGCAAGGCGCTGATGTTCGCGCTGATGGCCGAACGGCTGTCGGCCTACTACGAACACGGCCAATTGATGACCGAAGCCCAGGGCGCCACGCTGGCCGGCAACTGGCTGTCGCGCTCGAAGCTGCAACTGGCGCTGGCCGAGCGGCGCCTGCTCTCCGATCTCAGCGACCAACTGGCGCGCCAGCTTGCCGAGACGCTCTCGCGCGAAGCCGGCCTCTATGCGTCCCACGAAATGATGGAAGCGCTGGACCCCAACTACCAATCCGCCTTTGCCCACGACATGCTCGACGAATGCGAGCGGATGCTGCGGGAGAATGGGGTCGATCCGGAGAGTTGAGGGGAAGTTGCGCGAAGTAGATGCACGTTCCATCAGGGCCACACTCGTTTTATTCGCTTTTATTCCGATTTCCATAAATTATCCAAATCGGAATAATTCCGGATAAAACGGCTGCTTTTCCTTACAGGAGCCAAGCACTTACCCCGCCTCCACCACCCGCTTCACGCTCTTTGGATTGAGACGTTCCGCGTCGAGCCTGCGGAACACCAGCGCCGAGAGCAGCGTGATGATGCCCACGGTCAGGAAGGCCAGCCGATAAGCCGGTGCGGCCACGCCGAACTCGGCAGAGAACACACTCACCAGCCCGCCACCAATCGTTACGCCCAGGCCGATGGCCAGCATCTGCACCATCGAGAACAGGCTGTTGCCGCTGCCCGCATCCTCGCGGGTCAGGCCCTTGAGCGTCACGCTGTTCATCGCGGCGAACTGCATCGAGTTGGCGCCGCCGAACACGGCCAGCTGGAAGATCGACGCGGCCAGCGGCCAGCCTGGCGACATCGCTGCGAACGATGCCATCGACACACCCACGATCACGGTGTTGACCATGAGGAAGGTGTCGTAGCCGAAGCGGTTCACGAGCGGCACGATCCAGCGTTTGGAGATGGCCCCGGCAATGGCCACCGGCAGCAGCATCAGCCCCGAGTGGAACGGCGAGTAGCCCAGTTGCAGCTGGAACAGCAGCGGCAGCAGAAACGGCACCGCGCCCGAGCCGATGCGGCAGATCAGGTTGCCGATCAGGCCCACGCTGAAATTGGGTTCGCGGAATAGCGCGAGCCGGAACAGCGGCGTCGTGTACCGGCGTGCATGGGGGATATAGAGCAGCGCGCTCGCCACGCTCACCACCATCAGCAACACCGTCCACGCATTGAACGTGCCGCGTTCCAGCGCCAGCGAGAACGTGACCATGCATAGCGATAGCAGGCCGCACCCGATCCAGTCGAACGGGGGCGCCGCGCCGGCCTCGCCCTGGGGCAGGTAGCGACGTACTGCGAACAGTCCGACCAAACCCACCGGCACATTGATCAGGAAGATCCAGTGCCACGAGGCGCTCTGCACAAGCCAGCCGCCCAGCACCGGCCCGAAGATCGGCCCCACTTGCCCGGCCACGGAGACAAAGGCGAGCGCGGCGATGTATTGCTCGCCCGGGATATTGCGCAGCACGGCCAACCGGCCGATGGGTAGCAGCATCGATCCGCCGATGCCCTGCAGCACGCGTGCGATCACCAGTTGCGTCAGCGATTGCGCGCCCGCACAGAACACGGAACCGAGCACGAAAATCAGGATGGCACTGAAGTAGACGCGCCGTGTGCCGAATCGATCGGCCAGCCAGCCCGAGGCTGGCGTCAGTAGCGCCATGGTCAGCGTGTACGCCACCACCACCGGCTTCATGTCGAGCGGTTTCTCGCCCAGGCTATGTGCCATCGAGGGCAGCGCGGTGTTCAGGATGGTGGTGTCCAGCGTCTGCATGAAGAAGCCGGCAAAGACGATCCACAGCATGGCCTTCTGGGAGAAGGCGGCGTTGTTGGATGTGGCTGGGGAAGCTGGAGCGTGCGGCATGGGGCAGGTATCTGGACTGCGGGTCCGGGTTATCCCGGATCGATGGAAGCATGGTACGCACCCCGCACCCCATCGGGAACCCCTCTGCGATGATTGACTGTCATCGGGAAATCCGATGACAATGCGCCGATGCTCAATCCCGTTTGGATCCAGACGTTCGCCACGGCGGCCACTGCGCACAGTTTCACCGAGGCCGGGCGCCAGCTCGGACTCTCGCAGTCGTCAGTCAGCGACCATATCCGCCGCCTGGAACAGAGCGTCAATCGCCGGCTGTTTGTGCGCGATACGCACTCGCTCTCGCTGACGCCCGATGGCGAAGCGCTGCTCGTGCACGCCCGCCTCATCCTCGAAAGCCTGGCCCGTGCCGAGCAGCAGTTCAGCGGGCCCCGGCTGCAGGGCCGGGTGCGTCTGGGCTGTTCCGAGGATCTGGCGCAAGGCCCGCTGCCCAACGTGCTGGCGGCCTTCCGCGCCTCCCATCCCGACGTGGAACTGGAAATCACCATCGGCATGACCAGCAAGCTCTATGAATGGATTGAAGCCGGCACGCTGGACCTGATCGTCGGCAAGCGACGCGAGGGAGAGCGGCGCGGCGTGCCGCTGTTCCGTGGCCAACTGGAGTGGCTGGCGCGGCCCGGCACCGTGGTGGATGTGGGGCAACCGTTGCCGATCATCCTCGTCAACGAGCCGAGCGTCACGCGCTCGGTGGTACTCGATACGCTGGCGGCGGCCGGCTGGCGCTGGCGCAACGTCTGCACAAGCAGCAGCCATTCGGGCTGTATCGCGGCTGCACGGGGCGGACTCGGCATCACGGTGCGTGCGCAGAACCTGACCGGCGGCGGACTGGTTCCGCCCGTCAACGTCGACGCCCTGCCCGCCTTGCCCGACGTGGAATTCATCACACTGGCCGCACGGCGCCTGACACGCCCGGCCGAAACCCTGCTTCAGTTGATCCGCAAGAGCGACCTACGCTCGCTGCGGGTGGAGTGATTATTTAGCTCCCCTCTCCCGCAACGCGGTGTATAGCCCGGACACATAGGTAACACCTGTTCGGAGACATGGGTAACACATCTAGACTGGCTGGCAGTGTCTTTTGGGAGACCTGCCATGCCGTGGAAGGAAGTGTCACTCA
>NZ_SCMX01000026.1 GCF_005503625.1 Cupriavidus sp. 2SB
GCGCCGATGATAGTGCGGATACCCGTGTGAAAGTAGGTCATCGCCAGGCTCTTATGCCCCAAAACCCCTCGACAGCTAACGCTGCGAGGGGTTTTGTCTTTGGGTTCCAGGTTTCCGATATGATCGTGAAGCAATGACAGACGAATCCGACCTCGAACAGCGCGAGGAGACGCCCTGGTTTCTTTACCTGATCGAATGCGAAGGTGCATCGATCTATACCGGCATCACGATTGACGTGGCGCGGCGGTATGCGGCGCATGTTTCTGGAAGAGGTGCGAAATACACGCGTGCCCGTAAGCCGATGCAATTGCTTGGATGGCTGGAGTTTCCGAACAAATCCGAGGCATTGAAGGCTGAAATCCGCATCAAACGGCTGACAGCGGCTCAGAAGCGGGCGTTGGTCGGTGAGTTGAGGTCGGAACCCGCACAACAAAAAACGCCGGCATGACGCCGGCGTTTTTTGTTGGCGGTAAGCCCTGAGTCGTGTTTTAGACCACGATCAGCGTTACCTCGATATTGCCGCGCGTGGCATTCGAATACGGGCAAACCTGGTGGGCTGCCTCGACCAACTTTTGGGCCGCTTCTTTTTCCATGCCCGGCAGCGAAATCTTCAGCTCGGCCTGGATGCCGAAGCCTTGCGGAATCTGGCCGATACCGACGGCGCCTTCGATCTTGGCGTCGGGGGAAACGGTGATCTTTTGCTGGCTGGCCACGAAACGGATCGCGCCAAGGAAACACGCTGAATAGCCAGCGGCGAACAGTTGCTCTGGGTTCAGCCCGTTGCCGGCGCCGCCCATTTCCTTCGGCACCGCCAGCTTGACATCCAGTTGACCATCGGACGTCACCGCACGGCCGTCACGGCCACCGGTTGCGGAAGCATGGGCGGTGTAAAGGACTTTTTCGAGTTTCATTTGTACGCTCCTGGGTAGTGCCCGTCGGGGGCAGTGTTCAACACGTTCAACAAAATGCCGGTAACCGGCAGTCAATCTTCGGCCCGCGCCACTTCGAGCGTGGACCGCAAATCTTGCAGTCGCTTCGTCAGCGACTGGATTTCTTCAAGCGAGCACTGCGTGGCACACAAAATCTCTTCGGGGATCCCGGCTGCCGCCTGTCGCAGATTCCTGCCGGACTGAGTCAACGTCACCAGAACCCGACGCTCGTCGTCAGTATCTCTTTCTCGATGGACATATCCGGCTGCCTCCAGCCGCTTCAACAGCGGCGTCAACGTACCCGAGTCCAACTTCAGCTTCCCCCCTAAATCCGAGATCGTGATACCGCTCTGTTGCCACAACACAAGCATGACGAGGTACTGCGGATAAGTGAGTCCAAGCTCACTGAGGATAGGCTTGTACATCTTGGTCATCGCCAACGATGCCGAATACAGCGCAAAGCACAGTTGCCGATCAAGCTCGAGCCAGTCTTCTGCAGGTGGTGGGATCGTCGTTTGCTTCGTCATGTAAGTTATCTTATACACAATTAGCTTGTGTGCAAGATAAAATTTCTATCAGTCCAATAGCGTTATAGAGAATAGGGGGCGCTCATGTCGGAGCCAAGTCGTACCTTACCCTCGCTGGGATGACCTGAAGGTGGATGCGGCAATACCTGAAGAGAAATTAGATCCTTTAAGTCTGGCTTAAGTGTGGCTACCTACGATGGCACTGTCGCGAAACGCCCGCATGCGGCGACGCCAACCAACGAAAGGAAAGCCACCATGATTCGCCAGACTCTCGCCCGTACCGCCGTAGGTGTTGCAGCGCTTGCTGCGCTTGGCGGCGGTTATGCCTATCTGCAGAAGGACGCCATTACGCCGACGTTTGCTGCGCAAACGCCCGTCAGCGCTGCCCCTTTGGCTGTGGCCACGCCGACCGACTTCTCCGGCATCGTCGATCAGTACGGCCCCGCAGTGGTGAATATCAGCGTGACTGCCCGCGCGCAGCGTACCTCGGCGCAGGTGCCCTCGGGCATGGACCCTGATGATCCGCTGTTCCAGTTCTTCAAGCGCTTCGGCCCGCAATTCCAGGGGCCGCAGGGCGGCCAGCCGCAACTGGTAAGGGGCCTTGGCTCGGGCTTCATTGTCAGCTCCGATGGCCTGATTCTGACGAACGCGCACGTGGTCGACAACGCCACCGAAGTCACCGTGAAGCTGACGGACCGCCGTGAATTCAAGGCCAAGGTGCTTGGCGTCGATCCGCAGAGCGATATCGCGGTGATCCGCATCGATGCGAAGGATCTGCCGACCGTCCGTCTGGGGGATCCGTCAAAAATCCGGGTGGGAGAGCCGGTCCTGGCCATCGGATCGCCCTACGGTTTCGAGAATACGGTGACCGCCGGCATCGTGAGTGCAAAGTCGCGCTCGCTGCCCGACGATACCTATGTGCCGTTCATCCAGACCGATGTGGCGGTGAACCCAGGCAACTCCGGTGGTCCGCTCTTCAATCAGCGCGGCGAAGTCATTGGCATCAACTCGCAGATCTACAGTCAGACCGGCGGCTATCAGGGCCTGTCGTTCGCGATACCGATCAACGTGGCGACCAAGGTCGAGCAGCAGTTGGTGGCACATGGCAAGGTGACACGCGGACGTCTCGGCATTTCGGTGCAGGAGGTCAACCAGGCGTTGGCGCAGTCATTCAACCTGCCAAAGCCGACGGGCGCATTGGTCAATTCCGTGGAGCCTGACAGCCCCGCGGCCAAGGCTGGCTTGAAGCCAGGAGACGTGATCGTGCAGCTTGGCGATGACAAGATCGACCATTCTGGCGACTTGCCAGAACATGTTGCCGATATTCGTCCGGGCACCGAGACCAGTCTCAAGATCATCCGCAAGGGCGAGCCGCTGACGCTGAGCGTCAAGGTGGGTGCTGTAAAGGAAGGCACCGTAGCGCAAGGCAAGAACGGCGGTGAAGCGGCCGGACGGCTCGGCCTGGCCGTGCGCCCGCTCTCGCCAGCAGAGCAACGCGGCAGCGGTATTGATAGCGGTCTGGTCGTCGAGGATGTGACTGGGCCCGCCGCCCGGGTTGGCATCCAGCAGGGCGATGTCATCCTGTCGCTCAATGGTACGCCAGTGACGTCGGCCGAGCAGTTGAGGGCGCTGGTGGCGAAGTCCGGCAAGCAAGTTGCGTTGTTGGTGCAACGTGACGACGCACGGATCTTCATCCCGCTCGACCTCGGCTGATCGCTGCATCGGCCACGCGGTATACGTGCCACTCCAGCATGTAGATCGCAGCTGAGTCGCAGGTACAGCGGGCGTATACGCACCTCACCAACGAACTGCGTATACGCCCGCAAACCGTTGCTACAGGCGGATTTCGGGGCGACAAAACGCCCCAATGCGGCGCGCAAACAGGTATCATCTCGACTGCGATGCTCGAAGCGAGTGGTGACTCACGTCACCATGCTAGGTTCTTGCTCAATCGACAGAAGAAGGATGTCTAATGCAGTTGGATTTCAACCGCGCCCCTATCTCGCCGGTCACCGACCTGGCGCGGCGGCTGTCACCAGCCGCTGCCAAGCCGACCACTCGTCGGCGCAAGAAGGAAGTCCCGCCCCACTGGGAGCGTGGCTACCGCTCCCACTACTACCGCAGTGAACGTGGCGACAAGCTTGGCGAAGTCCGCTTGTCCGATCGTGGCGACCTGCCCGTGGTGTACCACTGGGCAGCGGGTAACTATTCCGGCGCGGAAGGTTCGCTTGCGCATGCACGTGCGCGCGTGGAAGAAACCGTGGGTTTCGGCATGCGCCAGATGTCGCTGTTTTGAGTCGGCATTGACGCGCTGCTGGGTGGCGACTCCAGCGCGAACGTAGTACCTCTCACCGTAGTTCAGTAGTTCCGTTGCCCTGCAACGCTCCACATCCGCCCGGCTAGTCGAGCCGGCGCTGCATCAGCATGAAGACCGCTGCCAGCACGGCAATCGCGGCAATCAACCGGTAGAGATCCTCGCAGGCAATCAATCGTGCCTGTTGATCGACGATGGCCGCCATCTGGGCGAGCGCACCGGCGTGGGCCTGTCCGGCATCGAACCCGCGCGCGACCAGTGCCGCCTGCGCGGCGTCCATCCATTGCGCGGTTTCGGCTGGCCGTTGGCCCACGGCATGTACCAGGCTCGTGTGCACCGCGAACTGCCGGTTCTGTAGCAGCACCGCGCCTATCGCCGAAGCGAACGAACTGGCGATCTGCCGGACCAGGTTCTTGCTGCGATAGCCGTGCCCGAAATCCTCGCCTTTCAGCGAACTGAACGTGATGCCCGCAATGGGGATGATGACCATCACACCGAACAGCCCCTTGGCCACAAGGCCGGGTACCAGCGCAGCGGGTCCGACGCTGGGCGACATGATCGAGAACCACATCATCGCGCCGGCCATCAGCAGCAGGCCAGCCACCATCACGGGCTTCTTGTGGGTCAGTCGGCGCGCCACGCGCAGATAGAACCAAATGCCGGCAAGGCTGATGAGCGCGGCAAAGGTGTTGAGCCAGCCGGTGGTCGCCAGCGGAAAGCCGAGCGCCTGTTCAGCGTAGATCGGGAACACGTAGCTGCTCAGGTTGCTGATCATGTAGTAGATGAAGTACATCGCCAGGCCAGCGATATAGACCGGCTGGCGCAGCGCACGCAGATGGAGTACGGGCGCGGCGTGGTGCCATTGGTGCCAAAGGAAGACGCCGAGCAGTGCCAGTGCGATCCCGCCGGTGACCGTCACACGCAACGGGTGCGAGAAGATATCGAAGCGCGCTTCGGTCATGGCCGCTTGCAGGGCTACGATGGCAACACCGAACAGCAGCAGCGGCACGAGTGCGGGACCTTCCGTATCATCCCGCGGCTCGGCATCGGGTAGCAGCAACCACGCGCCTGCCGTTGCCAGCGCGGCAAAGGGCAGCACGCCATAGAACACGTCCTGCCAGACACCGTGCTCGATCAGCTCTGCGGCAAAAGCCGGCGCCAGCGCCGAGGCGCCAAAGATGCCGAGCATGAAGATGCGCGATGCGCGCGGACGGTCAACGGGCGCGAACATCAGGTTGACCAGGATACGGCAACTCGTGAAGAGCGCGCCACCGCCCACGCCCTGCATGAAGCGGGCAAGCACCAGTTGCTGCAGACCCGTGCTGGTGGCGGCCACCAGTGTGCCGGCCATGAACAGCAGCAGCGATGCGGTCAGGTAGCGACGATAACCGAAACGCTGCGCCAGCCACTGCTGCTTCAGGATCATCATCATGCTGCCCACTGCGTAGGCGGCCTGCACGAGCGCGAAGCTGCGCGGGTCGGCGGAGATCCCGCCCACGATATGGCTCGATGCAAACACGAACATGATGTTCTCGAGGAACTCCACGCCCGTTGCCAGCGCCAGCAGCATCATCATCAAGGTCTGGCGTTGCGGGCGGCTCAGCATCCTCAGCCAGCGAAAGCCGGCGCGCACGCGTCGCCATGGCCTGGTTGCCACATTCACGGCTTGGCCGCCTCCAGCTCGGCGAGGTGGCTATGGAGCGTGGTCAGCCCGCGGATAGTCGTAGCCAGTTCCGTCTTGCCGAGCGGCCCCCATGCCTCGGCATAGGCCGCATGCACGACGGGCACCGCGCGTTTCAGCAAGGCACGCGCAGCAGGCGTCAGACTCAGTTCGAGGCTGCGGCGGTCATGGGCGGCCGGCTTGCGTCGCACCAGTCCGCGCGTTTCCAGTCCATCGACAAGCCGTGTCATCTGCGTGCGCGTGGCATCGATCGACATGCCGAGTTCGGACGGCATGGTGGGCTCGCTGGCGTCGATGGCGAGCATGCTGATCACCAGGTACTGGTTCAGGTCCAGATCATAGGGGGCGAGCGCACGTTCGATATGCTGGCGCATCAGTCGAGCCGAGCGCAGCAACAGGCGTGAGGCGAGGATCAGGTCGCGCGGCGCGTCGGGATTGTCGGCGCAAAAACGGTCGATGCGGCGTTCAAACGACATGTTGTTTCATTCGTAATAGTTACGGATGAAACTATATGCCTCGTCATGCCGATCGGCAAGGCATCGCTGCATAGACAGATTGATCGGCTGGCCGAACTATCTGAGCGCGGCAGCGAGCTCGCGCAGTGCCGCGCGCAGGCGCGCGGCGGACCTGGCGGCCTGATCAGCATCACCATTCGCCAATCCGTAGCGCCAGTCGACGTAGCCATCTGTGAAGGCACGCACCGCCGTTGCCGCGCGGGGGAGGGCGGTTGCGGCGCGGGTGCCGAAGTCGATGGGTCCTTCGGAGACGCCTCGCGTGCAACCGTGGCGCGCAAGCGTCGCGCAGAAGCGCTCGTAGAGCGCCTGCACCGGTTCCACGCGGCGACGTCGCAGCCACATCGGGAGCAGAGCCAAGAGGCTCAACACCGCCATGCCAACTGCCAGCACGCTGGGCAACTGATTGCCGAGTCCCGCCAGTTCGAGCAGTCGCTGCTGCTGGCCGCGATCGTAATCGAGGACCCAGCGCTGCCAGCGATAGGTCAGGCCGTCGATGCCCCAGCGGATGTCACGCAGCCAGCCGGGCGCGCGCAGATCGCGCAAGGCGCCGATTTCTTCGCCGGCCAGCGCCGCGTCCACGCCATCTTCCACGCGGCTCGGTGCCACCGCGCTGGTGGGGTCCACTCGCACCCAGCCCCGGTCTTGCAGCCATACTTCGGCCCATGCATGCGCGTCGGATTGCCGGATGACGTAGTGCTTGCCGACGGGGTTGTACTCGCCACCCTGGTAGCCGGTCACCACGCGGGCGGGCACGCCGGCGGCGCGCATCAGGAACACGAAGCTGCTGGCGTAGTGCTCGCAGAAGCCCCGTCGGGTATCGAATATGAAGCTGTCCACCTGCTGGCCGCCGAGCAGCGGGGGCGACAACGTATAGGCGAACGGCGACGATGCGAACAACCGCATTGCGGCCTGCACGCGCTGCCACGGATCGGCGTACTCGCGCGCCCAGTCGGCGGCCAGGGCGCGGCTGCGCGGATTGCCTTCCGGCAGCGCAAGGGAAAGCCGCAGCGTGCGCCGCGTCAGTGGCTGGGACGCGCCACCCAGCGTCGACTGTGCGCGGTATCGGAGGGTGCGTTCCACGGGCGTGCGTGCGAAGAATTCGTCGTCGGCGGACGAGCGTGCGCCCAGATTCTCCGAGATGGCCACGCCACGGTCCAGCAGATAGAGCCACGACTTGTGCGTGGGTTCGAGCGTAACGTTGTACTCGCGCACGTCCGGGGCGAGCGCCGCAGCGCCCTCGTCTCCCTCATCGACGAGCGAGGGTGCTTCACGCAATGGTGGATTGGCATCGAGCCGCCACACCTGCCCGTCGTACTCCCACATCACCAGCGCACGCCAGTAGAGCGCGCTGGCGGGCAGGGGATCGCCGACGATGTCGGCGCGAAATGCCACATCGGGCGAGCGGATCAGATGACCGATGCTGCCGGGCTTCATCGTGTCGCCGATGCCCATGCGTCCGGTAGGTTCCGACTGCGGCAGGCGCCACAGCGGATGATCGAGGCGCGGAAACAGTACGAACAGGCACAGCGCCCATGGCAGGCCGAACAGCGCCATGCGGCCGAGCAGCGGCCAGATGGCAAGCCGCTCGCGGGCTTCGGGATGATGGAACAGCAGCCAGTTGCGCAAGATCCACGTGCCGATGGCCATGCTGTAGAGCGCCAGCCAGAAAGGCTGTTCCGCCAGATACAGCGTGAGCAGAAGATAGAAGGAGAGTTGCGTGACCAGCGTGGCATCGGCCAGCGCGCGTGTCTCCATCAACTTGAGGATGACAAAGGCCGCGAGCAGCGCCACGCAGAGTTCGCGGCCCAGGCTGCCGCCCGCCTGCCAGACCAGCGCGGCGGCGATGACGAGTACCAGCATGGCCGTCACGCCAATCATCAGCTTCGATGGCAGCGGCGCCCGCTGCCGCCACAACAGCCAGCGCCAGCCGAGCAGCAACAGGAGCAGCAGGCTGATCGACACGGGCAGCGTGCGGGCCTGGGGCACGAGCACCAGCGCTAGCTGGCCGATCAGCATGCCGTGCTCCTGATGGCCGAGCGGGCGTGGCGGTGCCTTTGTCGTCTTGGTTGCCCGGGCCGTCATGACGCGCGCCGCTCCGGCCACAGCGCCAGGGCTTCCAGGCAAGAGCGGCGATGGGCAGCGCCGTGGCCGGGCGGGATTTCCACGCCCGGCAGGCGCAGGCCGATGTCCACGCTGTCACCCGCCGACACCAGCCACGCGCAGAGCCGTGAGAGTCGCGCTTCGGTATCCATCGACACCGGCAGCGTGTGCCAGTCGATCCAGCACGCAGGCGGTTGAGGCATCTGGCCGGTGCGGCTCATCCAGCGGCCCGTGCGGGCACTGTGCTTCCAGGCGATGCGATGCAGGGGGTCGCCGGGGCGATATTTGCGAAGCTGGTCAATGCCATCCTCCGCGGCCGTGGTGACCGCGCCTTCGTCGTCATCGCCGGGGCCCGACATCTGCGGCAGCGGTGGCGCATGGCGCTCGGGCGCAGGATAGACGATGGTCGCCAGCGGGAAATCCGCATAGCTCCACACGTGGAACATGCCGAACGGGAAGCGGCTGAACAGCGTAACGCGCGGCAATGCGAGTCTCCCGCGTTGCTGCGCCGGAAGGCGAATCGACAGCGTACCCTCGTTGCCTTGCGTGCCTCCGAGTGTCAGCGAGACCGCATCGACCGCGTCCGACGATGCGCAGCGCGCTTCGATACCGATGCGCGCCAGGCCATCGTGCTGCCGCGCGTACAGCACGAAGACTGCCGCGTCTCCGGCGAAGGCCGGGGCCACAGGGCCGGCAGAGAGTTCGAGGTCGAGCAGGTTGCGATAGGCCATCCACATGCAGGACATGCCGATGCCGACCAGCAGGAATGTCAGCGCGAAGCCCAGGCTGATGTTGTAGTTCAGCGAGGTGGTCAGCATCGCCAGCAGCAGCACGACAAAGCCGAGTCCGCTGCGGGTGGGCAGGATATAGAGATGACGGCGGTCGAGCCTGATCACGCCGTTGACGGGCGGGCGTGGGCGGCGCGGCCACCTCGACGATGTGCGTGCGGAGGTAGTCGGTCGTATCGAGCCGCGTGGATCGGGCACCGCCGGGGCGCGTCGCATGGTTGCGGAAGGGAAATCCGGTCAGGGAATCGCCACGCCCGCCAGCAGACGGTCGAGGGCTGTGGTCGGCTGGCCGGACGGCAGCAACCTGTGCGCGGCCACCGGCACGAACACCGCCTGGATATCTTCAGGGATCACCATTTCGCGTTGGTGCAGCAGTGCCCAGGCGCGGGCGCAGGCCAGTAGCGACAGCCCGGCGCGCGGCGAGAGTCCTGCAATGAAACCCGATTCGTTGCGCGTGGTCTGGACCAGTGCGAGTGCGTAGTCCACCAGCGCGGGACTCGCGTAGACGCGGCCGACCGCCGCCTGCAGCGCCACGACCTGTTCCGCGTCCATCACCGCCGTGACTTCCGGCTTGGCGGTGCCGCCGAGATACAGCACGCGCTCGAAGGCGGGGTCGGGATAGCCGAGCGAGATGCGCATCGCAAACCGGTCAAGCTGGGATTCGGGCAACGCGTGGGTGCCAACCTGTTCGAGCGGATTCTGCGTGGCGATCACGAAGAACGGCGCCGGCAACGCGTGGGTCACGCCGTCGTGCGTGACCTGGCGTTCGGCCATGGCTTCGAGCAGCGCGCTTTGCGTCTTCGGCGGTGCGCGGTTGATTTCGTCGGCCAGTACAAGTTGAGCGAAGACCGGGCCGCGATGGAATCGGAAATCGCTGGATTCACGGTTGAACACCGATACGCCGATCAGGTCAGCCGGCAGCAGGTCACTGGTGAACTGCACGCGCCGATACTGCAAGCCCAATGTTTGCGCCAGCGCATGGGCCAGCGTGGTCTTGCCTACGCCGGGCACGTCCTCCAGCAGCAGGTGGCCGCCAGCGAGCATGCATGCCAGCGCCAGCCGCAGTTGGCGGGGTTTGCCCAGCACGATGCGGCCTAGCTGGTTCTGGGCCTCGGCGAGCGAGGCGGTAATGCGGGGTCGGGCAGTCACGATGGCGGCATCAGTAGGGTTGGCGATGTCGTTCGGTGCAGCAGGGTCGGGCCATTGTAGCGGCGGTAACGGCGCATGGGTCGCATTGGACCGTGGGTTTCCGCACCATGATTGAGGCGTTGGAGTGGGCGGGCGGGCCGATATCTCACCGCATTTGGCTGGACGGCGATGTCGACTCGCACCGGATCGCGCCGGTTCTGGCATCATCGGCCTGTTAGCAGCTGCCACTTTCAGAAAAGTCTTACCCTGCAATGACTGCCTCGCCATCGCGCGCCGCTCAGGCGTCCGCCTCCCTCGATTTCGATTGTTCCGCGCCGCTGGCTGATCAGGCGGCATTGGCCAGCCTGGCCCGCGAGTTTCAGGCTGGCGGCTATATCGTGCTGCGTAACTTTGCCAGCGAGGCCACCTGCGCCGCGCTGGAAACCGTGACGCGCCAGCATCTGGCGGCGGCGGCACCGCCGGTCGAGTTCGAGGCCGATCTTGGCTACCCTGGGGCGCCGGCCACGCGGCAGGCCGAAGGCGGCCATACGGTGCGCCGGTTGCGCCAGGCATACGGCCGCGACGAAGCCTTCCGACGCTGGGCCAGCGATCCGCAACTGCTGGCCACGGTGGAGGCACTATTGGGCGAGCCGACTCGCCTGACGCTGGCACATCATAACTGCGTGATGACAAAGCATCCGCACTTCGGCAGCCAGACCGGCTGGCACCGCGATACGCGCTATTGGTCGTTCGTGAAACCCGAATTGGTCACGGTGTGGCTGGCGCTGGGCGATGAAGACGAGCGCAACGGCGTGCTGCGCGTGATCCCGGCGTCGCATCGCGCGAAACTCGACCCGGCCCAGCTCGATCCCGCCGAATTCCTCATCGAAGCGCACCCGAACAGCCAGGCGCTGCTCAAGGGCGCGATGCCGCTGGCGCTGCATCGTGGCGACGTTCTGATGTTCGACAGCCGGCTGTTCCACGCGGCAGGGCGCAACGATTCGGAAGCGGTCAAGCTGTCGGTGGCGTTTGCCTACTTTGGCGCCAGCAACCGGCCCATCAGTGGATCGCGCTCGGCGGAGTTCGGCAGTGTGGAGATGCCACCGTCGGCGCTGTGACCTCGGACTGAACGAAAAAAAGCCGCCTCATGTTTGAAGGCGGCTTTTCTTTTGCCGAGGCGCAGAGCTTTCGAGCTGGCTCAGACAGCTTTCCGTCGATCGGACGTGCCGCGGAGCAGTGCGACGAGATCGGCAAAGCGGAAGGGCAGCAGCGGCGTGGCGTGCCGGATGGCATCACGGCGTGCGAAGTGGCTCAGGAGCTGCTCGCCCACCGGACGGTCGAAGTACGAAGCCTCCGGGTAGTTCATGGTTAATCCCCATTGTGGTCACAAAACGCAGACAGTATACACTTCGATGGTGCACTGCGCCATTTCGTGGTGCGTAATGGGGTATTGCGTGGTGCGTGGGCGAAGCGCCTAGCTTTGCTCGCCGCCCTCCGCCTGGATCGATTCCACGGCCTTGGCGGCGCTGAAAACATGCCGCGTGGCCAGCAGCGCGGCCAGGTCGGCGTCGCCGGCAATGACGGCCTGGAGGATCTGCGCGTGCTCGTCCCAGTTGGTGCGCGCGCGGCTCATGTTGGCCGGCGCGAAGAGCAGCGCGGTGCGTTCGCGCAGCGAGCGCATCATGTCCTGCAGCACGCTGTTGGCAGCGATGTTGCCAAGCACTTCGTGAAAGCGCGAGTTCAGTTCGACAAAGCGTTCGGTCTGGCCGGTGTTCACGGCCTCGTTCCCCTCCCTGAGTACCTGCTCGATTTCCGCGATCAGCGCCGGGTCGCGGCGCTGCGCGGCCAGCTTGGCGTTGAGCCCTTCGAGCGTGGCGCGTACCTCGACCATTTCCCGCGCGATGTTGGGCGACAGTCGGGCCACCGAGGCCCCCCGGCGCGGCTCGATGCGCACCAGCCCTTCGGCGGCCAGCGCGCGCAGCGCTTCGCGCACCGGAATGCGGGATACGCCAAGTTCGAGCGAGAGGGTGTTCTCGACGAGCCGTTCGCCTTGTTCGTACTGACCGCCAAGGATGCGCTGGCGCAGGGTGTCGGTCACAAGTGCGAAGAGCGGGGAATGCTGGGCGCCCAGGCTGGTGGCCGGGGCGTCAGGATTCGGCTTGAGGGCACTGGCGGTGGCGTCGTTCATGGTCGGGATCGGCCGTCGGAATACTGGGAAACGCCGTAGCGATGGCTACGGCTGGAATGCCGCTATTGTATACCGTCCCTACTTCATGCAGACATAGGGTAGACATCCACCCGCCCGATCAGCCGCCTCCGTGCTGGAACGTGAACCCGTCCGCGCGAAGGAAGGGCACCTGCGCGCCCAGCGCCATGAAGGTCTGCTTGGCGTCGTGGATCATGTTTGGTGAACCGCACAGGTAGATCGCATGCTCGGAGAGGTCGCCCAGGTCCGCGGCGACCGCGTCGTGCACATAGCCGCGTCGCCCATGCCACGTATCGTCGCCGCGCGACAGTACTGGCACGTATTGAAAGTCGTAGAGCCGCTCGCCCCATCTAGCGATTTCCTCGTGCAGATAGAGGTCCGCCGCCGTGCGCATGCCCCAGTAGAGCCAGACGGGCGGGCAGTCGGGGTCGTCCATCAGGGATTCGAGCATGCTCTTGATCGGCGCGAGGCCGGTGCCCGTGGCCACCATCAGCAGCGGGCGATAGTCCTCCTTGTGCAGGCTGAAGCTGCCATGCGGGATTTCCACGTCGAGCGTGTCGCCAGCATGCAGACGCGGCAACTGTTGCGACGTGAATCGTCCATTGGCGATCTGCCTGACGTGGAAGTCGACGACGTTGCCATTCGGTGCCGATGCCATCGAGAAACTGCGATGGGTACCATCCTCCAGCAGCACCTTGAGGTATTGCCCAGGCGCGAAGTCGAACGGTTCGTCATCGGGCAGCGCGAGTTGCAGGTGCAGTACGTCGGGCCCGAGCGGCGAGACTGCGCGCACCGTGGCGGTAGTGCGCCGGGCAGGTGCCAGATTGCTCGCTTCACGCGCGGTGCTGAGGACGAGGTCGCCATCGGGCCGTGCCTGGCAGGCCAGCGCGTAGCCGTCGGCGGCCTCGGCCTCGGACAGTCCCATCGGAAAATCCTCGTAGGAGACCGACCCCTGCACCACGCGCACGCGGCAGGTGCCGCAGCCGCCGAACGTGCATTCGTGGGCCAGGTCCACGCCGCTGCGCAACGCGGCGTCCAGTACCGATTCGCCTGGGGCCACCATGAAGACCTGCTGTGTTTCCGCGATCTCTACGCGATGGGACATGACCCCTCCTTCCTTATTTCTTGATGTCGGCTTGCGCCAGCACGGTCAGGTCTTCGGCGGCCAGCAGGTCGCGCAGCGCTTCGAGCGCCGCCACGCCGCAGGCGGTGTCTTGCTCGCCGTTGCCACCGGAGAGGCCCACGCCGCCGATCACTTCGCCGTTGACCACGATCGGGTAGCCGCCCACGAACACGGCGAACTTGCCTTCGAAGCTCCACTGGATGCCGAAGGCTTCGTTGCCGGGCAGGGCGGGGCCATTCGGCGCCGTGTTGAACAGGTGCGTGGACCGCTTGTGGCCGGCGGCGGTGAACGCCTTGTTCCACGCGATCTGCGGGCCGGTGATGCGCGCGCCGTCCATGCGTTCGAGCAGCAGTGGATAGCCGCCGTCATCGACGATGCAGATGGATTCCAGCACGCCGATTTCCTCGGCGCGGCGAACGGCGGCGGCCACCATGTGGCGGGCTTCCCGCAGTTCGAGCTTGATGGCTTTCTTCATGGTTAAACCCCCTGGTAGATGGTCTTGATCTGCGTGTAGAAGTCCAGCCCGGCGCGGCCCGATTCGCGGAACGTGGAGGTGCTGGAGCGCTTCAGGCCGCCGAACGGCGCGTTGACGAGATTGCCGGTGGTGGTGCGGTTGATCTTCACCGTGCCGGATTCGATATCGCGCGCGAAGTCGTGCATATAGCGCGGATTGCGCGTGGCAATGGCGGCGGACAACCCGTATTCCGTGTCGTTGGCCGTGGCGATGGCCTCGGCATAGCTGCTCACTTCGATGATGGCGAGCACCGGGCCGAAGATTTCCTCGCGTGCGATGCGCATTTGCTGCGTGACATCGGCGAATACGGCTGGCGCCACGTAGTAGCCGTGCGCGAAATCGCCATCGGTCAGCCGCTCGCCGCCGCATAGCAGCGTGGCTTCCTGCTTGCCGGTTTTGATATAGCCGAGCACTGTGTCGAGCTGCTTGCGCGTGGCAAGCGGGCCGAGGTCCATGCCCGGCGTCGGGCCACTGCCGATCTTCAGCGCCTTGACCTTGCTGACGAGCTTTTCCGTGAACGCCTGCTTCACCTCGCGCATGACCAGGATGCGACTCGTGCCTGTGCATGCCTGGCCGGACAGCGACAGGCCGCCCTTGATGGCGAGATCCACGGCGCGGTCCAGATCGGCGTCTTCCATGACGATCAGCGGGTTCTTGCCGCCGAGTTCCATCTGCGTGCGCGTGGTCATCGGCGCGGAGCGGTGAATCTGCTCGCCGGCTGCGGTCGATCCCGTGAACGACACGGCGCGCACCGCGCGGCTTTCGACGATGGTCGGACCCACTTCGGCGGCGCTGCCGGTGATGAAATTCAGCACGCCTTTGGGGATGCCAGCGCGCACGAAGGCTTCGGCCAGGCGATAGCCGGACAGCGGCGCGTCCGACGATGGCTTGAAGACTACGGTGTTGCCCGTGATCAGCGCCGGGGCGATCTTGCGGGCTGGAATCGAAACCGGGAAGTTCCACGGCGAGATCACGGTCACCACGCCCAGCGGTTCGCGCTGGCTGTAGACCAGCATGTCCGGATCATCGTTCGGATAGCTCTCACCGCCAAAGGTCTGGCCTTCCACCGCGTAGAAACGCAGCGTTTGCGCCGAGCGCATGACTTCATCGCGCGCCAGGTTCAGCGCCTTGCCTTCCTCGCGTGTCAGTTCGGCGGCAATGGTGTCGGCGTTGGCTTCCAGATGCGCGGCGGCATCGTTGAGGATCTTCGCGCGCTTGCCGATCGGCGTTTTTTTCCAGCCATCGAACGCGGCGGCTGCGGCGGAGACGGCGGCAGCGGCGTCGCGCGCATCGGAGGCGGCATGGCGGCTCACGATGTCGCGCGTGTCAGCCGGATTGACGTTCTCCAGCGTGCGGCCGCTGGTGCTGTCACACCATTCGCCGTCGATGTAGTTGCGGTACGTCTCGGTCATTGTGGGGGCTCTGTCGAGGGACTCTGGGGATGCGTGGACCGGACGCCGGCGCATGGGCGCGGCATCCGGCGTGGGGCAATGCCGTAAGGTGACCGCTCAGGCGGCCACAGCCTCGGCCCCAGTCTTCACGTCGACGTAGTCGTAGTACAGGGCCGTGGTGTACAGCAGCCGCATCTGCGCGCCGATCTCGCAGATCTTCAGGCAGCGCGCCTGCAGCTCGGGCGTGTTGGCGTGCTCGAGCACGATCTGATAGCCGCGCTCGCCGTGGATTTCGTCGGAGACGATATGGAGGTCGAAGAACTCCACTTCCTCGTCGGTGAAGCCGTACTTTTCGCGCAGCGTGGGGGTTTGCTTGCGGTAGATCGACGGCACTTGCGACTCCAGGCCCACTACGAGGCCGGCAACAGCGACTACCGGGTCTTCGCGCATTGCCACGGCGTAGCACCAGCTTTGCAGGCCGCGCGTGGTGGGCGACATGTTGTCGGGGCTCACCACACGTTCGCGCGTGGTGCCGCAGGCTTCGGCAAAGCGGATCAGCAGGTCGGTGTGGCGATCGCCGCCGATCTCTTCCTCGTACATGTTGGCCAGCAGGAAGTCCTTGGCCTCGGTCATGTGGTCGGGCGTGCGCGCATAGATGTAGGCGAGGTAGTCGGCGAACGGGCCCACGTAGTGATAGTGGTTCTCGGCCCAGCGCGCCAGATGCTCGCGCGAGAGCGTGCCGCTGGCCCATGCCTTGCTGAACGGCGCCTGGTTGGCGCTCTTGCCCTTGATGGCGTTTTCGAGCGCAGCACGGAATTCTTCACGGTTCATCAGTTCGGCCATTTGAGGCTCCTTGTGTCTGGATCTTCTGATCGCGGGGTGGAAGGACTACTTTGTATACTTTCTACAACGTGATTCGGGCGATAAAAAACCGCGCAGCGCCGGGCTTGCGCGGTCCGGGTCAGGCGGCGAGTGCCTGCGCCGCTTCAATGCGTTGCCAGGCCACACCGGCCAGCGCCACATCCTCAAGGCCGACGCCAACTGACTTGTAAATGACGATGTCGTCGTCGGACTGGCGCACGGTGCGGGACGCCAGCAGGACTTCGGAAAGCTCGACGATCTTGCTGTCGGGCAGTGCGGACTTATCGGCCAGCACCAGATCACCGGCTTCACGCAGCGACTGCGGGCGCCACTCCACCACTACGGCGGCGGCGCGCGCCAGCAGCGTGTCGTCGAGTTCGCGCGTCTGCGGCAGGCTCGATCCGATAGCTGCGACGAAAGCGCCGGGGCGCACCAGATCGCCGGAGAACAACGGCGTGGTGGAGCGCGACGCGGTAACGATGATGTCGGCCGCCGCAGCGGCATCTTCGGGTTTGGCGAACTCGACGGAGATGCCGCACGCCTTGGCAAGGCGACTGGCGGCGCCGGTATCGGCGTACGGATCGCAGATCAGGATGCGCCGCAGCGGCAGTGCAGCCGACAGTTGCAGCGCGTGTTGCACGCCCTGCGTGCCGGCGCCGAATAGCGCCAGCGTCTCGGCACCGGGACGGGCCAGTTGTTGCGCAGCCAGCACGGTGCAGGCTGCGGTGCGCAGCCGCGTGATAGCGCCCGCGTCGAACGAGGCCAGTGGGCGGCCGTCAACCGTCGAAAACAGCAGGATGACAAACGAGAACTGCCCGGCGATGGTCGTGTAGATCTTGGCGCCTGCCACTTGCTGCGTGGGGATGACCGCGCCGAGCGTGGAGAGCTTCACGCCGCCCGCCTCTGTCCGGATGCGTTCCTGCATGGCGGCGTCGCCCTGGCCAAAGCTGCGGAAGGCTTCGCGCATTGCGCCCTGGGCGTCGGCGGCGGTGACGTGGCGGTCGATCATCGCGTCGGTGATATGGAGCATCGTGGGGACGTCCTCGAATGGCGTGGGAACGATTTGGTATACAGTCTACACACGATTCCAGAAAACGCCAGTGGGTTTTTTCACCATGACATCCTGCGCCGGGCTGGTGCCATGTGCCCGGAAACCGTGCTGTTATGCGGTTCTTCCGGGATATTCGCGCACCCATCGGGGGATTTCCCTAGATCCGTCAGTTTTTGCTTGTTCCGGGAACCTGTCGGGATATAGTATACAAATTGGTAGCAGACAAAAACGAGCAGGCGGAGAGCCGCTCAGGTTTCGGCTTCAGATTCAGAACATTCTTATACCGCCCCCACAAGGGCCTCCATGATCAGGGGAGCCTCATGCATCAAACCGTAGAGATCGGCCTGGCCCATTGGGTGTATCTGCTAGGCGTGGCAGTGATCGTCTTGACGATGATCCTGCGAGCCAACGTTGTGGTGCCGTCGATTGTCGGTACCTTCCTCGTCATCCTGGCGATTACCGGTAACCCGGTCAGTGCGCTCGGGGGCATCTTCTCCGCCAGCCTTGTGGCGGCCAAGGAGTTGTTCAACATCTTCCTGGTCATTGCGTTCATGACCGCGCTACTCAACGCGTTGAAGACCCTGCGCTCGGATATCCGCATGGTCGAGCCGTTCCGCGTGGTGATGAAGAACGGGCATAGCGCGTACTTCATCCTGGCGGGCATTACCTATGTGATCTCGCTGTTCTTCTGGCCCACGCCGGCGGTGCCGCTGGTGTCGGCAATTTTGCTGCCAGCCGCTATCGCCGCGGGTTTGCCGCCGCTGGCGGGTGCCATGGCGATTGCCATCGCTGGGCAGGGCATGGCGCTGTCGTCGGACTATGTGATTGGCGTGGCGCCGGGTATCAGCGCCAAGGCGGCGGGCGCGGCGGTCAGCGCAGCCGTGGTAGCGGATCGTGCGCTGGTGCTGTCGGTGATTACCGGTGCCATCGCACTGACGCTGGCGTACCTGTCGATGCGGCGCCATATCGTGCCGGCCAACGGCGCGTTGCTGGATCGCTGGCAAGCGCGCGCATCAGGCAGCGATGCGGCCGTCGAAGCGACCGGCACGTTCGACAAGGCCGAGATTGCACGCGGCACGTCGCATGAGGAGCCGCTGGTCACCGACGCCAACATCGAAAGCAGTCTGGCCATGGTGGCCAAGCGCCGCGTGAAGTGGTCAAAGTTCTTTGCCGTGCTGACGCCGATTGCGTTTCTCTGCGTGGTCACGCTGATGGTGCTGCCGAAGATTTCATCCGCAGCCGGTGATCTCAAGGGCGGTGCGGCAGCGGCATTGGTGGGCGGCGTGGCGGCGGTGCTGATGATGCTGGCCACGCTGGCCGCCGAGGGCCCGCGCCGGATGCTCGACGTCTGCCCCGAGCACATCACGGACGGCTTCGTGTTCGCGTTCAAGGCGATGGGTTCGGTGCTGCCGATTGCGGGATTCTTCTTTGTCGGCGCCGGTGAGACCGCCGCGCAGATTCTCGGTGTGGATGCCGGCAAGGCGCCCAGCCTGCTGTTCGAATTGATCCAGGCCTACCAGCACATGATTCCGGACAACCACGTGCTGGTGGCGTTCGGTGTGCTGCTCGTCGGCATGATCACCGGTATCGATGGCTCGGGCTTTGCCGGGTTGCCGCTGACCGGCACGCTGGCCGGGGCGCTGGGTCCGGTGGTGGGATTCGATTCCGCCACGCTCGCGGCCGTGGGCCAGATGGGCGCGGTGTGGACCGGTGGCGGCACGCTGATCGCATGGTCGTCGCTGATTGCCGTGGCCGGGTTTGCGCGGGTGCCGGTGCTCGATGCCGTGCGCGCGCTGCTGCTGCCGGT
The DNA here is from genome assembly GCF_005503625.1 of Cupriavidus sp. 2SB. Taxonomy (GTDB): domain Bacteria; phylum Pseudomonadota; class Gammaproteobacteria; order Burkholderiales; family Burkholderiaceae; genus Cupriavidus. The sequence continues at coordinate 18,936 of NZ_SCMX01000026.1, forward strand.
GCTCGCCGGACTGTTCGTGTCGACGATCTGCGCAATGCTGATCTGGCACTGATCCCAACTCACTGAACTCAAGCAGAACGCCATGCCGAAAGTTGTCTTCCACAAGAATGGACAGGTGTACGTGGACGAGGTCAAGCCGGAGACCAACATCGTGGTGCGCGCCGGCATCAAGCAGTTTCCGTATCCGAACCTGCGCTACGAGTGCGGCATGGGCAAATGCTCCAAGTGCGCGTGCCGCGTGCTGGCGGGCGCCGAGCACCTGCCGCCGCCGAACTGGAAAGAGAAAAAGCAACTGGGCGAGCGGCTGGAGCAGGGGTTCCGGCTGACCTGCCAGCTCTGGCTCACGCACGATATCGAACTGGAGCAGCCGGAGCAGCCGGAGCAGGCGGAGTCATCGCCGCAGGTTCAGGTGGCTCTGCCGGCCAGGGCTGTCTGACATGTTCGTGATCCTGACCAGCAAGCCCGGCCAGTTCCGCACCGAGGCCGTACCCGGCGTGGTGCCCGTGGAAACCTGGGAATACCTGTTCTACGGGCGCCCGAAGGCCACCTTCGTGATCGCGGTGCTGGAGGACGCGCCGGCTTCCACGAAGGTGCGCGTGATCGACGAGACGGACGGCCCCGACGCCGCGCCCGTGGTCAACCACGTACCCGTCAAATTTCTGGAGCGCTTCGACACGCTCGACGCTGCCCACGCCGCGCTTCGGCAACTGGCGCACTTTGGCAGCATGGATCTTTCACTGAGGAAACAATGATGCAGGCGGACACCGCAGCGGACACCAAAGCGCCCGTGCAGGCGCGCACCGTCGCTATCACCTTCCTGACCAACGCCGGCAAGACCGTCACCGCGCCAGAGAACAGCAACCTGCTGCGCGTATCGCTGCGCGAGCAGGGCGGCATCCCGTTCAAATGCGGCGGCGGCATCTGCGGCACGTGCAAGTGCAAGGTCGAGAAAGGGCTGGAACATACCGACGCCGTGAAGCCGAAGGAGCGCAAGCACCTGACCGAAGAGGATCTGCAGGCTGGCTATCGGATGGCTTGCCAGACGTTTGTGAAGGGGGATGTGGCGGTGTCGTGGGAGCCGAGGGTGGGGCCGCGATAGGTACTAGCTTCTGAGGGTTTGCTCCCCTCTCCCGCCTGCGGGAGAGGGGTGGGGGAGAGGGCCAGCAGTTCAAATTGCCAAACGTTGGCAAGCAGAGCCTCCGGCCCTCTCCCCCAACCCCTCTCCCATTTCATGGGAGAGGGGAGCCAAAACCCTCGGCAGTTTGAGTTACGTCCTCAACCCCACCATCGCCGAGATCTTTTCCGCGGCTTCCTGCAGCGGTGGCAGGAACTGGTCCACCATTTCCTGGGCGCTCGTGCGGTTGGCCTGGCCACTGATATTGATGGCAGCGATCACCTGGCCGGACCGGTTGCGGATGGGCGCGGCCAGCGATACCAGTCCTTCTTCCAGTTCCTGATCGTTCTGCGCCCAGCCCCGTGCGCGGATATCGGCGATCAGCGTCTTCAGCCGGGCGGGGTCGGTGACTGTGCGCCGCGTACGCGGTTGCAGGTCCGACGCCTGCAGCACGGCATCGAGTTCCTCGGCGTTCAGCCCCGACAGCAGCACGCGACCCATTGACGAGCAATAGGCAGGCAGCCGGCTGCCGATCGACAGGTTGATGGTCATGATCTTGCGCGCCGGCACGCGCAGCACGTAGACGATCTCGGTGCCGTCGAGCACGGAGATCGAGCAGCTTTCGTGCACGGATTGCGAGAGCGATTCCATGACCGGCTCGGCCAGATTCCAGAACGGCATCGAGGTCAGGTACGCGAAGCCCAGGTCCAGGATCTTGGGCGTGAGGCGGAACAGCCGTCCGTCGTTCCGAACGTAGCCCAGGCCCACCAGCGTCAGCAGGATGCGGCGGGCGCCAGCGCGCGTCAGGCCGCTGGCCTGGGCGATCTCGGTCAGGGTCTGCGCCGGATGGCTGGCATCGAATGCGCGGATCACCGACAGGCCGCGCGCGAACGACTGGACGTAACTGTCGCTGGGCTTCTCGCCGGAGATGGCGGCCGGTGCGTCGGGCAGTGCGGGATCGGCTGGATTCGCCATGTATCGGAAGGACTCGGAAAGGATTCGGGAAGGCCGAAAGGGTAGAGGAAATGTGCGGGCTTTGCCAGTCTGGCGCCGGGTCGAAGATGTCTGCCGCATAATGTGCGTCCGCACATTGCCGCATCCTACGGCAACAGGCGGTCACGACAATAGTGTCTGGCAAGGGAAACGGGTCTGTGAACGAGACAATCCAGTGGAACGATTGGGAGGCTTTCTGTTGTGTGGTGGAGCAGGGCACGTTCACGGCGGCTGCCGCGACGCTGGACTGCCCCAAATCACGCGTATCGGCGGCGGTGATCCGCCTGGAAACAGCGATCGGCGCCAAGCTGCTGGAGCGCACCACGCGCCGCATGCGGCTCACAGATGCGGGCGGCGCGGTCTATCGCGACGTGGCGCCGCTATTTGCCCGCCTGCGTGAAATCCGCCAGGAGACGCTGGCACGCGAGGAACGCGTGCAGGGCATGCTCCGCATCGCCACGCCTTACGAATTCGGCGCCCAGCAATTGGGCGGCGTCATCTGCCGCACGCTGGCGGCCCACCCGGCGCTCGATATCACCGTGGAAATCGCACAGGGGCTGGTCGATCCGATCCGCGAGGGCTTTGACATCGCCTTTGTCACGGTGGATGCAGACCTGCCCGACTCCGGCACCATCGCGCGCCGGATCTGGCACGTGGAGCGCGGCCTGGTGGCGGCGCCGTCGCTGGCGGCCAGCCTGCCCGCCCAGATGGTGCCGGAAGACCTCTCGAACATGCCCACACTGGCCACGCCGGGCGCCTCGGTCTGGGAATTCTCAAGAAACGGATCGCGCGTGCAGGTGCCGATCCGTCCACGTATGCAGACCTATAACGCCGAATTGCGCATGCAGGCGGCGCTGGCCGGGCTGGGCATCGCGCGGGTGCCGATGACGGCTGCGGGAACGGAGATTGCGCAGGGCAGGCTGGTGCGGGTGATGCCGGATTACCCGTTGCCGCCGCTGAGGGTGTTTGCGCTACTGCCCGACCGACGGCTCCAGCCGCGCAAGGTGCGCGCGTTCATGGAAGCCATCGAATCGATGATGGGGGAAGATCTCGACGACCTCGGGCAGTAACTTGCGTGTGTGGACCGGGTCTACCGGTCAGGCGTGGCAGGGGCACCACGCCGAACCTGCTGGTGCGCCCGATGGCAGTCGGGGCATGCAGGTGAGCGCTGGATCAGGAGAGATCAGGCGCCTTCGCTGAAAACGTCGCGCTTCTCGGTCACGCCACGGGCGCCTTCCGAGTACACATCGCGCTTTTCGGTGACGCTGCGGGCGCCTTCGGTGTACACGTCACGCTTTTCGGTCACGCTGCGGGCGCCGTCGAGGTACGGGTCGATCTTGCGGCCGATGCTGCCGTCGAGGCGGGCCAGATCGGATACGGATTGCGAAGCTTGGGCGGCAGTGGCAGCGGCCGACAGGCCGATGGCGCAGATCAGGGAGAGAGCGAGGGTCTTCATGGTTGTGCTGTTCCTACTTATTGGCATGAACGCGGTGGTTCCGCGCTGGCTGTAATGTAGGCTTCGACACCCCCCCGAAAAAGGGTGATTCCTCGACACTCTGTCCAACTGACCGAACAATACGGGTTAACCCTTGGGGTTCATTCCGTGATACGGTGGCGCCCCGCCACCGGGCGCGCCACGCAGGTTAGTACATGCTCACACCACGCCGCGACTGAGCCCGGCGATGACCATCAACAGGATCTGCGCCACCACGAACAGCACCAGCGGCGAGAGATCGAAACCGCCCAGGCGCGGCATCACGCGCTGGATCGGGCGCAGCAGCGGCGCGGTCAGATGCCAGATGGGTCCGGCCAGCGGGGATTGCGGATTCACCCACGAGAGCACCGCCATCAGCAGCGTGACCCACATGACCATGCTGATGGCCCACTTGAGCATGGTCAGCAGGGCCAGCGCGAGGATGGCGGGCAGGAAGGACACCGGATCGGCACCCAGAATCAGCGTGCGGCAGACCAGGAACGCGACCGCGGTGAGGTAGACCGACACCACGGTAGCCCAGTCGATACCGCCGATGCCAGGCAGGATGCGGCGCAGCGGACGCACGATCCAGTCGGTGACCTGGAATACCCCCTGCGATACGGGGTTGCGCGAGGGCAGCCGGGTGAGTTGCATCCACAGGCGCAGCAGCAGTGCCATGCCGAAGAGGGTAAAGACGGTATCTAGCAGGAACAGGACGATTTCCGTGAACATCGGGCGGATTTCCCTTTCAGGCGTGTTGAGGTGTGACTTGGCGACAGGGTGTCGGCGACCGCACAGATTCTGCCATACCGGCCTGACGGGCTTGCGGCAAAAATACCACCCGTATGCGCGTCAACGCACCGGGCGTAAATTCCGCTGCTCCTATAATGGCGCCCGAACCAGTGATCTCCGCGTCCCGTTTAGTGCTTATGTCCCGAAAGCCCGCCGCAAAATCAGCCAGCAAGTCTGCCTCCAGGCCAGCCACACCCGAGGTCGCCCTCGGCAAGGAGGATTTCGAAGCCCTGTCCGATTTTCGCTACCAGCTTCGACGCTTCCTGCGGTTTTCCGAAGACGCCGCCCAGGCCGAAGGCGTGACCGTGCAGCAGTACCTGTTGATGCTGCACATCCGGGGCAGCCGGGAGAAGAACTGGGCGTCGATCGGCGAGCTGGCCGAGCGCCTGCAGGCCAAGCAGCATGGCGTGGTGGCACTGGTGAATCGCTGCGAGGCAGCCGGGCTGGTGACACGCCGGGTGAATCCCGACGACCGGCGCGTGGTGCAGATCCACCTGCTGACCAAGGGCGAGCGCTGCCTGAATCGCCTGGCCACGCTGCATCGTGCGGAACTCGAATCGCTGCGCGGCGCCTTCCGTGTGGCGCGCATCACCGCGTTCAACGACGACGAATCCGAACGCGGCTGACGCTTGACTGCGGAATCCGGCGTAGCGTTACAGCCGGTTACCCAACACAATCTCCGGTGACACCTGCCTGTGGAGAGCGGCTCTAGACTGCCGCCCAATATCCACATGCCCTCATTCTGCGGGCGATTCTGCGCGCAGGCGCCGGAGCTTCGATCATGTCCATCCCGTCCCATCCGGCTCAACCGACTCGCCCGTCGGCGCGCCGGGGTCTTCGTCCAGCCTTTCGCACCGCCGCACTCGCTGCGCTGGCTGCCAGCGTGCTGGGCGGCTGTGCCGTGCCTTACGGTGCGGGGTACGGCGATGGCTACCAGACGGGCTATCAGACCGGTGCGATCACGGGTGCAGCGACGGGCTATGGCGGATATGGTGGCTATGGCAATGCTGGCTACGACCAGGGAACGTCAGGCACGCAAATCAGCGGCACCGCCCAGCCAGGCTATCCGCAATCCTCCTATCCCCAATCGTCGTATCCGCAGCAACCGGCTTATCCGCAGCAGCCCGGTTACGACCAATATGGCTATCCGCAACAGCCACAACCGCAGCAACCGGGACAGGGCAGCTACTACGGTCAGTCCGATCCCTATGCGGTGCGCTATGGCTGGGTGGAGTCGATCGAACAACTGGGCGGGCAACCGGCTGACACCAGCGGTGCCGGCGCGGTCATTGGCGGGGTGGTGGGCGGCCTGCTCGGCCATCAGGTCGGTGGCGGACGCGGCAACACCGTGGCGACCATCGGCGGCGCGGTAGCCGGTGCGCTGGCGGGCAACGAAGTGGAGAAGCGCTCCAGCACCAGCCCTGCCGCGTTCCGCGTCCGTGTGCGCACGCAGGACAACGGCTACCTGACGCTGACGCAGGGCAGCCCGTACAACATGCGTATCGGCGATCGGGTCAAGGTGCAGAACGGAGTGGCGGTGCCGTATTGATGACGGTGCCGTCTGCAACAAAAAAGCCCGGCTCACAAGCCGGGCTTTTGTTTTCCGCTCGTCGAGCGTTTCAGGCCAACGCATTCGCCAGGAACACCAGCGCCCGCCCGTGCGCCAGCGCCGCCGCGCGCTGGTTGTACGAACCACGCGCCCAGCAGTTGAAGCCGTGATCGGCCTGGTCGTAGACGAAGACTTCGGTGCCGCGCTTGCCGGCCACTGCCTGGCGGACCTTTTCCACGTCCTCTTGCGGAATGTGAGCGTCGATGGCGCCGTAGTGGAACTGCACGGGCACGTTGAGCGCCGTGGCTTCGTGCAGATGATTGTGAATGCCGCCGCCGTAGTAAGGCACCGCTGCATCCACCAGCCCGCGTGCGGCGGCGAGGAATGACGTGAGTCCGCCGAAGCAGAAACCTACGGCCGCCACCTTGCCGCCCTGGCCGATCTCGTTGCGCAGGGCGCTGACCGTGGCGGCGATATCGCCAAGGGTGTCTTCAAGGTTGACGGCCTTGTACAACGTCATGGCCTTTTCCCAGTCTGGTCCGGTGTAGCCCAGTTCCACGTGCGGTTGGGAGCGCCAGAACACGTCGGGGGCGAGCACCACGTAGCCGTCGGCGGCGTACTGGTCTGCCACGGAGCGGATATGTTCGTTCACGCCGAAGATTTCCTGCACGAGCACGATGCCGGGGCCGCCGGGTTGCTTGCCGGCCGGGGGCAGGCTCAGGTACGCGTCGAAGCTGCCAGCGGCGGTGTCGATCTTGATCCAGCGGCTGTTGGGATTGTTGGGCGTGGTGGTCATGGTTCCGCAGACTCCGGGAGGGGAATGGAAGCGCAAGTGTGCCACTGCGGCGGCGATCGTGCAGGGTCAGCGCGAAAGCCGTCGCACAAAAAAATATGCCGGCTCCGCGGGGCGGTAGCCGGCATGGCGGCCGCCCGGAGGCGGCTCAGTACAGCTTGATCAGTACAGCTTGATCGCTACGTTCCGTGCCGAGGCTTACCAGCGCATCTGCACGTTCTTGTCTCCGGTGGCAACCGTCGTACGCTTCGACGTGCCCTCGTAGGTGGCTACTACCTGATACGACGCATGCGGGCCCCGGATCAGGCAGCGCGGGCCGGTCGAGGTGAACTCCGCCACCTGCTTGCCGTTGCGCATCAGCTTCACGTTGACGTCCGAGAGAAACTCGCCGCGTCCGCCCTGCGTGAACAGCAGGCCCATGTCGTAGTGACGCGCCTCGGCGCGCATCTCGGCCTGTTCGTCTGCAGCCACGCCGCCACAGACGTAGGTGAACGGTCCGGCCGTCGATGTTGTCATGTCCGCCTGCGCGGGCATCGACAGACCTAGTGCCACCGCAGCCGCGCCAGCGGCGCACCACAGGCGCCTACGGATTGCTGGATTTTCGGTTTGCATCGCTTCCTCCTGCCTCGGGTTGGCGGGATGGCGCGACACAGGCCATGCGGCAGGTGCATGGCCGGGCAACAACCAACAACTTGTCGCGCGGCATCCGCAGATACGTTACCCGTAGTAGATACCGCGGTGCAGCAGGTCGTCTGTCAGCGTTTGACTGATCTTCCTGCGGGAAGACGTCGGGGCATGCGCGAATTAGCGGGGTGTTCGGACCGCAATCGTCCGGCCACGCCGCGTATGAGAGGCGCTGCTCACTTGGCGCCCCTATGGTGTTCCCGGATTGGCCCGCTTCAATACGCCGAGGACTTGCCGTAACGCGTGCGCCAGTTGTCCGAGTACGCCTTCACCACCGCGCTGTCGCCGCGAATCAGCATGCCGTTCTCGGCATTGCGCTCCTCGGCGGATTTCGTGAAGTTGAACGATCCGGTGAACACGGCCTGCTCGTCGAACACCATCACCTTGTTATGGGCGATGGCCGGCTTGGTATCGATAACGACGGCGATGCCCGCGTTCTTGAGGAAGGTGGCGCTTGTGTAACGTTCGGACGACTGGCTCTTGTCAACAATGACACGAACGTCCACGCCACGCTGGTGGGCTTCCACCACGGCCTTGGCAATCTCCTTGTTGGTGAAGGAGTACGCCTGAATCAGCAACTGGCGGCGCGTGCGATGAATGGCATCGACGATCATGTCCTGGCAACTCGGGCCGTCAGGCACGAAGCACAGTGTGTACGTGCTGCCTGCAGCGAACTGGCTGGTCTGCGGGCGCGGCTCGGTCAACGTGCGGGTCAGGTGCTCCAGCGTGGAGACGGTGCGGGCCTGGGCGGTGCCCGCTGCGGATGCGATGGCGAGCAGGCCGGCCATAGCAAGCCGCCTGTATCGAGGCAAGGAAAGAAACATCGGGTAACAGGATGAGGGAGGGGAGGGACAGGCAATCGAGGGCACGCAGCGTAACAGGCACCAACCCCGGTCCGCAACAGAAAGTCGGGAACTGCATGCATGCCTTGGGACTCGATCCAGCAGGTGCCTATGATGAAGGCATGCCGTGCGACGCTTTCCTGTGGAGCGTCGTGTCCGAACCTCGTTATCCAATACTGCTGGAGACCCGATATGACCAACCACACCTACAAGCTGGTCGAGATCGTCGGCACGTCGCCCGATGGCAACGATGCCGCGATTCGCAATGCGCTGGCCAAGGCCGGCGAGACCATCAAGCACATCGACTGGTTCGAGGTGCTGGAAATGCGCGGCCATGTTACCGATGGCAAGATCGCGCATTTCCAGGTCACGCTCAAGATAGGCTTCCGCGTGAACTGACCCGCCGCATCGGCGTTCAATCGAACTGGTACGACCAGAGCAGGTTGATACGCGGCGAACGGTGGCTGGCGTTCGTGGGCTTGTCGCCCACGGGCTGCGCCACCGAGACATCCATCGTGTAGTAGCGGCGGTCCGAGAAGCGCAGGCCGATGCCAACCGATTGCAGGCTGCGGTGCGACAGCGAAACACTGTTGGAGTACACACGCGCGATGTCAGTCACGATGAACGGCTGCAGCGTTTTCAGATACGTGAAGTCCACCGTGAACAGGCGGTTGATCTCGAATGACGCGCCCCAGCCCTTGTCGCCCGCCACTTCGCCAGCCGGATAGCCGAGCCCGAAGAAGCGGCCGCCGAAGCTGATCTGCTCGCTCGATGCCAGGCGGTTGCCGCTGTACTGGCCGGCTGCGGAGACCGACATGCCAAAGCCGAAAGGCAGGTCGCTGGCCTGCGACACCGCCAGGCGCGTGCGCCAGAAGCTGAGGTCATTGTTGTTGTTCTCCCGATCCGCGCCGAGCGCGTCGAAGCCCTTGTAGACGCCGAACGTGGCGTTGCGCGTCACGCCGACACCGCGCTGCAGGTACGACACCTCGGCCGTGGCCACACGCACGCTGGTAGACAACTCAACCTGACGCCCCGCGCCGGGCTGCACCGCCTGCGTGTAGCGCTCGAACTGGTTATTGGCATAGAAGCCGCCCGCGAGCGTCAGCACGTGCCGGTTGTTGAGGATGACCGGATAGCTCAGCGTGCCGCCCAGCCGTTTGGAGTCGTTCACGTAGCGCGATTCGAACCCGATCGGCGCCAGCGAGCTGTTCTGCGGGACACCGCGATAGTGCGAAGCCGTGACCTTGGCGAGCATGCCCTCGGTGCCCAGCGGCTGTGCGTAGGTGGCGGCGTAGTACTCCTCGTTGTCGCGGCCCTTGGGGAACAGCGTGGAGACCGAGAGTTGCTCGCCCAGCGGCGTGAGGCTGTTCGTCGTGGCCGTGGCGATGGCGCGCACGCCGGGCGACATCCACTCCACGCCGGTGCCGAACGTGAACGGCTTGCGCTTGACCTCCAGAATCATGTCGCACGCACCGTCGGTGGTGGTGGGCGGCTGCACCGTGGCATTGACCTGCATGCCGGGCTGCTGCGCGAGCACGTTGACGTAGTGCTCGAAGCTCTCCTGGCGCAGGGGCCGGTCCTTCTTCAGTTGCTCTGCGATCTTGCGCAGGCGTCCTTCGGCCGGGCCGGGTTTGCCGCGCACCGTGATGTTGGCGACATAGCCTTCCACCACGGTCACCAGCACGTTGCCGTTCTCGAAGCTCTGCGCTGGCACGAATGCGAACGAGAGGGGATAGCCGGCGTCCTTGTACATCTGCGTGACGGCCTCTGCGGCCTGCAGTAGTTCGGCGACCGTGATCTCGCGATTGGCGAGCGGTGCGAACTGCGCGGCGATCTTTTCAAAGGGCAGCGTCTTCGAGCCTTCGATCTGGAAGTGTTTGGGTGTGAGTCGCGCGGCCAGCAGATTCTGCAGCGCCGAATCGGGCCGCTCTACCTGGACGGTGACATTGCTCTGGGCCGGCTTGCTGGGTGCAATGCTCGGCAGGGTCTGTGTTGGATCGCCCTGTACGGGGCCCCGTTCCGCGTGAGACAGGCCGCTTTGGATGACGCCGACGCCGATCAACAGCGCAGCAACGCGAGTGCGTGGTCGCATGGTCTTACCCCTCGGATGAAAACTGCTTTGCGGCTATGGCATTGCGTGCCACGGGCAGTGGGGATGCCGCTTCCCCACCGCCCACCTCGTGGCCGTCACGCCTGATATGGATGGGCGCTCTCCGGCGCCCGGTGCCGAGTGCCTAGCGCTTGCCGCCCAGTGCGCCGGTCAGGCCGCCGACGAGTCCGCCGACCAGGCCCGTGACAGGCGCCAGCGGATTCGCCGGCTTGGTGCCACCCGTGCTGCCACCGGTGCCAGTGCTGGGGGCCGGTGCGTTGCCGCCGGTCAGTGCGCCGACGAGGCCGGTGACCGGAGCCAGCGGGCTGGCGCTGCTGCCCGAACCGCTGGTTGCGCCGCCGACCGCGCTGGTCAGTCCGCTGGTGATGCCGCTGACGAGTCCGGTCACGGGGGCGAGCGGGCTGGCGCTGCCGCCCGTGGCGCTGGTCAGTCCGCTGGTGATGCCGCTGACAAGGCCGGTCACCGGAGCAAGCGGGCTTGCACCGCTGCCTCCGGAACCACCCAGTCCGCCGAGTCCGCCAGTCAGTCCGCCGATCAGGCCCGTGACAGGTGCCAGCGGGCTACCGGCGCTACCGCCTGCGGGGCCGTTCAAGACACCGCCCACCGAAGCCACCGTAGTGCCGGCGCCCGTGACGATGCCGCCGACACCGGAGACCACGGGGGTGTTGGTGTTAGTCAGTTGCGTACCGGCCGTGGCCAGCGCGCCGCCTACCGTTGCCAGCAGGTTGTTGATCGGCTGGCCCAGGCCGGTTGCCGCGCCCAGGGTCTGCGTGCCGTTGGTCAGCGTGGAAGTCAGCGGCACGATGGCCTTGCTCACGCTGCTGGTCAGTTGTTCGACCGGCCCCGTGGAGAGTGCGGTGCCAAGCTTGTCGCCGACGTTGCCGACCACGCCGCCCACTTGCGAGACCACGCCACCGAGTGGAGTGGTCAGCGCGCCGAGCGGTGCCAGCGGACCGCTACCCAGACCCGCCACCGCGCTGCCGGCATTCGTCACGGCGTTGCCAACCTGGCTGACCACGCCGCCCGTGCTGGCCACCGTCGTGCCGAGCGGGTTGGTAGCGTTGGGCATGTTGCCAAGCCCGCTCTGCAAGCCCGTGCCAAGCGTGGTGACGGCATCGCCCAGCGAGCCCACCACACCGGCCAGCCCGTCCTTGGTCTGCGTGGAGACCACCGGAACGTCAGCGTTCTTGATGGCATCGCCCACACCGCTCACGGTGTTGCCTACGCCGTTGACAATGCCGCCCGCGTTGTTGACCACCGTGCTGGTGGGCGTGAGCGGCTTCGGCGTGGTGCCGCCGCCATTGTCTCCACCACCGTCACCATTTCCGCCGCCACCGCCATTTCCGCCGCCACCACCACCGCCGATGCCGGCGTTGTCAGTGCCACCCGTGCCACCCGTGCCGCCCGTCGTGGCCGTGTTGTTCGAGCCGCCCGAACCACCGGCACCGCTCGTACCCATCGACGTGGAACCGCTGCCGCTGGCGCAACCGCCCAGTGCCAGCAGTGACCCCAGCAGGGTCGCCACGAGAATCTGCTTGCCGAACTGTTGTTGTGATTGACGCATGACCGTTGTCCTTTTTCCTTTGGTTTTCCCGACCGAGATTCACGGTCACGCGTCCATTTGAATTCTTGCTGAGTGCGTTGGCGTGCCGTGTTCGTTTCGATAAGCGCAAGCGGTATGCCAATGGTCCGAAAGGATTACCCCGGCACCATACGAAGGAAGGGGAGGTGTGGCGGAAACGTCCATCCGACGCGGCTTTCCGGGCGATGGGTCAAACGCGCGCATGAAGCAGGCGGCGCGGCGCCACACCGCGCCAGGCGTTACGCGTTACGTAACGTGGCCGTGACGAACGGGAACGGCAACGCTGCTACGCGGCCCCGTTCGCGTGCGGCGCAAGGGTTGAGACATGGTGGGGATGACTAGCGGATGAGGATGAAAAGCGCATGAGGTCCGGCGTTACGTCCGGGGCGTCACGTTACGTAGCACGTAACACCGCGCGCCATCGGTCTGGTATCGCCTGGCCGCCTCGCATGCAATGCATGCCATCGCCCGCAGACCCGCGCCGCGCAAGCCTCTGCGGACCATTGACGCACGGTGCCGACCCGCCGTATCGAACATGCGATTGAGGCTGGCACACCGATTGCGCTACCGGTATCGCAACGCCCTTCCGGCAGGACGGCGCGGGCCACAGGACACGCAGACAGCCAACACTCACAAAGAACATTGAAGGAGAACAGGTCATGAAGTCGACGATGCAAACGCGCGGTCTCAAGATGACGACACTTGCCTGTGCGGCAGTGGTAGTGCTGCTGGCTGGCTGCGCCTCGGGCGGCTCCAGCGGCGGTGCGGCAACGCCCACCACGCCATCCACGCCGACCAATCCCGGCACGAACAATCCGCAACCGACGGCCGAGAACACTTCCACCGGCAAGGTCGTGGAAGGTGCAGGCAATACGGTCGTGGCAACGGGCAACGCCGTGAGCCAGATCGGCCAGCAGATCAAGGACACCAATGTGCCGCTGCTGCCGGCTGGTGCGAAGAACGCCACGGGCGACGTGGTGATCAACGCGGGCAATACGGTCGCCACGCTCGGTGAAGGCGTGCGCGATGGCCTGGGCAAGATGGGCGCTGTCGAGAATCCGCTGGGTGTGACCGTTGCCAACACCGGCAACGTGGTATCGAAGGCCGGCGTGACCGTGGTCAGCGCGGGCGATCTGGTGAAGGCCATCGGCAGCGATCAGCTCGCGCCGCTGGCTGCGGTGACGAACCCCGTGGGCGGCCTCGTGCAGCAAGTGGGTGGTGTGGTGATGACGGGTGGCGACAAGCTCGGCCAGGCGCTGTCCACCGGTCCCGTCGCGCAACTGACCGGCGGCGTCAGCAAGGCCATCGTCCCGTTGACGACGCAAGTGACCAGCACCACGCAGACGCTGGGCGCCGCAACGGGCCTGGGCTCACCGGTGAACAACCTCCTGACGCAACTCGGCAATACGTTGGCCACCGGTGGCGACCTGATTGCCGGCAAGAACTTCCCGATCGTCTCGCCGCTGGGTGGTGTCGTGAACGAAGCCGGCAAGACCGTCGCGGTGACCGGCGTGCTGCTGCATGGCAACGGCACCGTCGGCGGCAATCCGCTTGGCGGCCTGCTCAATACCCTGCCGCTCGGTGGTGCATCGAATGGATCGGGTCCGCTGGCACCTGTGACCGGTTTGCTCGGCAATCTGACGGGCGCGTTGGGTGGAGTGGGTGGTGCCGCATCGGGCAATGGCGCGAGTCCGCTCGCACCGGTGACGGGTCTGCTCGGCACGGTGACCGGCACGATCACCACGACCACCACCACGACGACTACGAGTGCGACGGGTGCGGCATCGGGCAACAACGCCAGCAATCCGCTCGCGCCGTTGACGGGTCTACTCGGCGGACTGACGCGCCACTGATACACGCTGGGCCCTGGATGACCGGGGACTTTCCCTGTCATCCAATTCGATTACTTTACGGTGCGTTGTCGTCCTTACCCCGCGCGGCGCATCCTTTTATTTCGTGCCGTGCGGTCAGTCTGTGCCAGCAGGTGCAGGCCTCCGCACGGCATACCGCTTTTATTGCGCGCTCTTTAACAATTAGCTTCCGCTCAGCCGAAGAGCGGAGAGGCTCCCGTATTGTTTCAAACGTCTGTCCTCCAATAAGCTGAAGCAACCATAGCTCGTTTGGGGGGTATGGATGAAACAAGCCATGTCTTATAAATTGTTCACCAGCAGCAAAAACAACATAAGAGCCACAAATAGCAATTAGATGGCAATCGGATTGGGGTCAGAAAGCACTGCTGGAATCCACTCAGGGGTAACTCACTTTTCGGGAGTGAACATCATGAAGCATCTGGCGCGCATCCACACCAACAAGCTCACCAAACGCACCCAGCGCGGTGCCACGGCTATCGAGTATGGCCTCATCGTCGGCCTCATCGCACTCGGGGTAGTCACCGGTGCGACGAGCCTCGGCACGAATCTCGGCACGGGTTTCGACACACTCGCGAACAAGGTTTCAGGCTTGTTCACCGCGAAGCCGTAGCAGGCGTCCCCAAGGTACACCATTCGCTGACTCACGGGTTGCAGTACCGTCCGCGGCTTCCGCTCGCGGCGGTGGCTGCTCGCGCCGTGCGTCCACACTGATCTCTACCGGCTGGCAACGGCACGCGGGGGCGGTTGCCGGACGGAAGAGTCTTGCAGCAAGGCAACTGAAGAAGTGGTAGCTCGGCACTGGCCGCAGGCAATCACGGACGGCCAGGCAAGGACAGTAAGAGTGGTTCCAAGTCGCGAAGCGTAGTGCGAGTACGCCCAATGGGCACACCGTCCCCGGGGCCGGCCATGCCGGCCCCGGCGGAACGGTGCCGGGTCGCCATCGGGTTGGCGCATCGAACATGTCTGGGTGAAGCATGGCATCACGGGGAAACGCGCATCGTCATCGCGACGACGGTGCCGTAGCGCTTGAGTTCGCATTGGTGTTTCCGCTCCTGCTGGCAGTGGTTCTGGGCATCGTCTACTACGGCGTGATCCTGGCCATGCAGCAGGTGCTCACGCTCGCCGCCGAGGAAGGTGCGCGGGCTGCCTTGCGTTATCCCCTCACAACGAATAACGGCACGCTGGCCGATACCGTGGCCCTGCGTGTTTCTGCCGCGGAACAGACGGCGCGCGGCACGCTGCCTGCCACCGTAGAGTCCAACCTGACCAAGGGTGCCGTGGCCCAGGCCGTTGCCTGCACCGCGCCCGCCGGGCAGCAATGTGTACAGGTCACGCTGAACCTGCCCACCAATTCGCTGCTGCCGGTGATGCCATTCGTTCCCGTGCCTGCCTCGCTGACCGGGCAGGCCATTGTCCAGCTTTCTCCCGATACGTGAACCCATGGAGCCGCCTCGTTCGACGCGCACTGCGTTGCCTTCCAACACTTCGTACAGGAGACCGACATGAGCAGTAAACAGATACGGATACTCGCCGTCGTCCTGCTGGTGCTGGCCGGACTGCTGGCGTTGATGGCCTGGCGCGTTGCACGGCATCAGCCGCTGCCCGCTGTCAGCACGGAGCAGGCGGCCTCGCACGCGGTGGTGGTCACCACGCGCGCGGTGGAAGCGGGCAAGCCGCTGCCGGCCGATGCGTTGACCGTGATGCAGTTGCCGATGGACCCGGCAGGCGGCTATCGAGACATCTCGCGCGTGGCGGGACAGGTGCCGCTGGTCAATCTCGGCGCCCATGTGCCCGTGCTCGAAAGCCAGTTGCTGGCAGGACTGGCGCGGCAGATTCCCGAGGGCGACCGCGCGTTGGCCGTGGCGGTGGATGAAGTGGTGGGCGTGGGCCACCAGGTGCAGCCGGGCGATTTCGTGGATGTGTTCGTGATCCTGCGTCGCGACAGCCAGGAAATCACCGACAGCCAGACCCGGCTGCTGCTCTCGCACCTGCGCGTGCTGGCTTACGGCGCGGGTGCGGTGAACGAATCGGCCAAGGCGCAGGGCGAGCAGATGATGGCGCGGCGTGAAGGGGCCAAGACGGCGGTGCTGTCGGTGCCGGTGGATCAGGTGGGCAAGCTCGCGATGGCGCAGCAGGCCGGCCGCTTGATCCTGGCGCTGCGCAATCCAAAGGATGAATCGGTGCCGAGCGAAGGCATGTACAGCGAGCCGCCGCCCGTGTTGCAGGCCCGCGCGGGTGTGCCGCCGCCTGCGGAGCGTGCGCCGGTGGACAGGGCCATGGCGGGCGTGAGCCTGGCGGGGCTGGTGCGCAGCGATGCATCGCGTCCCGCCGCAGCAGGCGTGCGGCAGGTATCGGCGCCGGTGCAGACGCCGATGGCACGACGCGATAACCCGGACAACCGCAGCGGCGTGGAAGTGATCCGCGCCGGCAAGCGAGACATCGAATAACGGACCACACGGCATGAGCAAACTGATCGAAGACCGTGTTTTGGCGCGCATGCGCAAGAAGACGAATGCCCTGGCATGGGCCGCGCTGATGGCGCTGGCGGCGGCCTCGGCCCTCACCATGCGTCCGGCCGACGCGCAACTTGCCACGGATGCGCCGCCGGTGGCATCCACGACCTCCATCCGCACGCTGCGCCTGATGGCCGGCGCGCAGCAGGAGATCCGGCCCGGCCAGGCGCTGGAGCGTGTGGCGGTGGGCAATCCGGCGGTGGCCGATGCGCTGCTGCTGAAGAACAAGGGCGGCGTGCCGACGGTGCTTGTGGTGGCGAAGAAGCCGGGCACCACGGACCTGATGCTCTGGACCCGCAACGGACCGCCCGTGAGCTACACGGTACAGGTGGATGCCGTGGCGCAGGATGCGGGCGGCGCAAAGATCGAGACGTCCGCTGCCGGTGCCACGATCAGCGGCGAGTCGCCAAACTCCGCGGCTGCCGCGCGTGCGCAGTTGGCAGCGCGTGCGGCGGTGGCCGGCGCCGATGGCAAGGGCGGCGTGGTTGTGGATCGGTCCATCGTGCCGGTATCGGGCACGGTGCAGGTCGATGTGAAAGTCGTGGAGATCAGCCGCACCGTGCTGAAGGAGGTGGGACTGAACTTCCTGCGCAGCAAGAACGGATTCGCGTTCGGCTCGTTCAGCCCGTCGTCGCTGACCAAGGCGGACAACATCACGATGCCGAATCCGGTGATCGAGACCGTGTCGCCCATCAGCAGCGCGTTCAACCTCGTCGCGGCGTCGGCATCGAAAGGCATTTTCGCGAACCTGAGCCTGCTGGAGTCCAACGGTCTGGTGCGCGTGCTGGCGGAGCCGAGTCTTGTTGCGCTGTCGGGCCAGAGTGCGAGTTTCCTCGCCGGTGGCGAAATCCCGATTCCCGTGCCGCAGGCGCTGGGCACGACGACGATCCAGTTCAAGCCGTTTGGTATCGGTTTGACGGTGTCGCCCACGGTGTTGTCCAGCGATCGCATCGCGTTGAAGGTGGCGCCCGAGGCAAGCGATCTCGATCCGTCGCGCGGCATCTCGATCAATGGCGCATCGGTGCCGGCCATCGTCACGCGGCGCGCTGACACGATGATCGAACTGGGCGATGGAGAGAGCTTTGTGATCGGCGGGCTGGTCAGCCGCAACACGGTGAGCAACGTGAGCAAGGTGCCGTTCCTGGGAGACCTGCCCGTGCTGGGTGCGTTCTTCAAGAACCTGAATTTCCACCAGGAGGACCGCGAACTGATGATCGTGGTGACGCCGCATCTGGTGAAGCCGCTGGCCCGCGATTCGCAGGCGGCGGCCAATGTGGCCAACGACGGCCGCACGACGTCGAGCCCCAACGTCTGGGGCCGCTTCGTGATGGGCGAGTACGTGGACCGGACACTGCCGGGATTCTCCCGGTAACCGTCAACTGCATGGCTGATGGAGCGAGACAGGCGGATGGATGACTTTCTGCTGAACACCACGCACGAGGAAGTGCGCCACTGGCTGGGCCACGCGCTCCAGGGTGCTGGCAGGCTCGTCGCCGAGGATGGCGCACAGGAGGCGTTCATCGACCAGATCGGCGCGCTGCGCCCGGGGCTGGTCTTCCTCGATTTCACGGCGGCACACGCGAGCGCGTCGGCGCGGCTGGCCGAACAGGTGGTGCGGCTGTTTCCGCAACTGCCGATGGTGGCGGTGGGCCATGCGGCCGAATCCGAGACCATGCTCACGGCGATGCGCGCCGGCGTGCGCGATTTCATCGACCTGCGCGGCGCACCCGCACAGGCCACGGCCGCCGTGAAGCGGCTGGTGGTGCCGCGCGCCCAGGTGCGTGCCGTGACGCACAAGGATCGGCACGGCAAGGTAGTGGCGCTGCTCGGCGCACGGCCCGGTGTGGGCGTGACGAGTCTCGCGGTCAACCTTGCCGCGGCGGTGCGGCAGCGGCAGGACGCAGAAGTGCTGCTGCTCGATCTTGGACTGCCCGCACGCGATGGCGCGCTGTACCTCAACATCGCGCCGGAATTCCATTTCGTGGAGGCCGTGCGCAATGTGCGCCGCTTCGATCATGTGTTCGTGCAGACGGCGCTCGCGCGCCACGCCAACGGCGTGTCCGTGCTGCCGCTGCCGGCCACGCTGGCCGAACTGCGCGACATCTCGTACTCCGAAGCCCTCACGCTGTTCGACCGCCTGCGCGCGTTCTTCGATCTTCAGGTGATCGACCTCGGCGGCTTCACCAATGCGGAGTTCATGGCACAGATCGTCAAGGCGGCCGATGCCGTGGTGCTGGTGGCCGAGCAGAGCGTGGGCGCGATCGTGTCCGCAGCCGAAGTCGTGCAGGAGTTGCACAAGCGCGAGGTGGAGCGGCAGGACATGCATCTGCTGGTCTCGCGTTTCGATCCCGAGTTGGGCGTGGAGGCGCAGCAGATCGCCGAGCGCATCGGTGTGTCGAGCGTTGGGACGCTGCCCGACCGGCGCGCGGCGCTGCTGCAGGCCGCCAATCGTGGCGTGGTGCTGGCCGACGAGGCACCCGCCGATCCCTACGTGCGCGCCCTGGGCGCGTTGATGGAGCGGCTGGGATACCACGCCGGACAACTGTCCGAGCGCGGCATCCTGGCACGGATCAAGGACAAACTGCCCGATGCGCTGCGTGTGGCGCGCACTGCCCGGGCCGGGAACTGACATGACCGACGCGATTGAATTCTCGGACAACACCGCCGCTCCGTTTCCTGTTTCGCAGGAGTTCCACAAGATCAAGGAGGCCGCGCACGAGCACCTGCTCACCCGCATCGAGGAACTGGGCGCGGAGTTCGGGCGATGGTCGCGCGCGGCCATCCAGCGCTTTGTCGATCTGGAACTGGAGAGCTTCACGCGCTTGCGCCGCATCCCGATCAACGAGGCGGAACTGAAGCAGATCTCCGAGGCCCTGACCAAGGAGCTGGCGGGCTTCGGTCCCATCGAGGATCTGCTGCACGATCCCGCCGTGGAAGACATCCTCGTCAACGGCCATCACGACGTGTACGTGTCGCGCCATGGCGTGCTGGAGCGCATACCGGTGCGCTTCGCGGACAACGGCCACTTGCTGCGCATCGTGCGTCGCATCCTGGCGCCGATTGGCCGCCGGCTGGACGAGTCGAACCCGATGGTCGATGCGCGTCTGCCCGACGGGGGCCGCATCAACGTGATCATCCCGCCGCTGGCATTGGCCGGCCCCGTGGTCTCGATTCGCAAGTTCCGCAAGGACCCGCTCACGCCCGCAGACCTGCAGGGGCTTGGCACGATGAGCCCGGAGATCACCGAGCTGCTCGAAGCCGCAGTGCGGGCGCGCTGCAACATCCTGGTGAGCGGCGGTACAAGTTCGGGCAAGACCTCGCTGCTCAACGCGCTGGCCACGTTCATCCCCGTCACCGAGCGCGTGATCACGATCGAGGACACGGCCGAGTTGGCACTGAACCATCCGCACGTGGTGCGGCTGGAGAGCCGGCCCGGCGGCTTCGAGGGCACGGGCACGGTGACGATTCGCGACCTGCTGCGCAACAGTCTGCGGATGCGGCCGGACCGCATCATCGTGGGCGAAGTGCGCGGCGGCGAGGTGCTGGAGATGCTGCAGGCGATGAGCACGGGGCACGATGGCTCGATGGGCACCATCCACGCGAGCAGTCCGCGCGAATGCCTGTACCGGCTGGAGATGCTGGCGGGCTTTGCAGGCTTCCAGGGCAGCGAGGTGAGCCTGCGCCGCCAGATCGCCAACGCGGTGGATTTCATCGTGCAGATCGGGCGGCTGTCGAGTGGCCGGCGTCGCATCGTGTCGATCACCGAGGTCACAGGGCTGGGGGACAACATCATCTCCACGCAGGAGCTGTATCGGCACGAGCCCGTGCAGAACCCGGACGGCACCGAGACCGATCGCTGGCAGGCGCTCGGCATCCTGCCGCATTCGCCCAAGCTGGCGCGCTTGCGCCCGGCCGGCTTCGCGCTGGATGACCGCTTTGATCTCTAGCGCCAGCCTCCTCATCGCCGCGTGTGCCCTGGTGCTGCTGGGGCTGGGCCTGCTGATGCTGGCCACGGCGCGCGCGCGCGGCCACGCCGAACACGCGCGTGCGCACCTGACGGCGCAGACCGAGCAGGTCCGTGCGCGCTACGCCGTGGCGTCGGAGCCGGCACAGCCGGGCACGACGCGCGACCTGCGCCGCCGCTGGACGGAACTGCTGCGCCGCGCCGACCTGACACCGGCACGTGGCACCTACCTGCGCTGGGGCGCGCCGCCGCTGGTACTGGTGCTGATCGGCGCGCTGGCGGGTGGCCTGATCGGCGCGGTGTCGATGTTGCTGACCGGCGGGGCGCTGCTCGTGTTCGTGCTGTCGATGCGCATTCGCCGCATCAAGGACAAGATGCTGCGCCAGTTGCCCGGCTTTCTCGATGGCGTGGTGCGGTTGATGACCATCGGCAGCAGTGTGCCGGCAGCGTTCCAGAACTCCGTAGCCAATACCGAGCCGCCTTTGCGCCAGTGTCTGGTGCAGGCCATCCATCTGCAGCGTGCGGGCAAGGAACTCGATCAGGCGGTGCTGCACGTAGGACGCGCGTACCGGCTCGACGAACTGGTCATCGTGTCGTCCGTGCTGCGGCTGTCGCAACGCTATGGCGGACGGGCCGACGTGGTCATGGAGCGCACGGCCACATTCATGCGCGACCGGGAGGAAGCGCAGCGTGAACTGCTGGCGCTGTCGGCAGAGACGCGCCTCTCGGCATGGGTGCTGGGGCTGTTGCCGCTGGTGGTGGCGGGCGGGTTGTTCGTGATGAATGCGGGCTACATCATGCTGATGTGGCGCGATCCGTCGGGCCGTTCGATGCTGATCGGCGCGGGCATGCTGGAGATCATCGGCGTGCTGCTGCTGTACCGGCTGGCAAAGTCGATCTAGGGGCGCGCGATGCAGATCGAACTCTCGCTCCTGGTGTCTGCCAGCCTGTTCGTCGCAGCCGGTGCGCTCGCGCTGCTGGCGTGGCCGCTGATGCAGCAGTGGCGGCAGCGGCGGACGGCCACGCGCACGATCGATGCCGCACTGCAAAGGCAGGCAGCCCACGTAGCGCAGGTTGCGCAGGCTGCGGCCGGCGCAGCGCCGGCAGTCACGATGCCTTCATCGCCTGCCACGACCTCGGCAGCGCAGACGCCGCAGATGTCTGCCCGCGCCGCGTCGGCGGCTGCGGCCATTGCAAAGGGCGCCACGCCTGGTGCTCCCGCCTCGCTCGGCACGAAGATCGGTGCCGAATTCGGCGAGCGCTTCAACCAGCGCTGGCTGGAGTCGCGGCTCGGGCGCGCGGTGGTCACGCAGGAAGAGCAGTTGCTGCTGGAGCAGAGCGGCTTCTACGGCGTGCAGCCGCGTGCGGTGTTCGGGGGCATTCGCGTACTGGTGCCCACTGTGCTGGCCGTGTGCGTATTTGCGTGGCGGATCGACAAAGGACTGATGCCGGCATTGGTGTCGGCGTTCGTTGCGTTCGCATTGCTGTTCCTGCTCCCCAAGTTCATCCTGCGGCGCCGCGTGCGCAACCGCGTGGCACAGGTGGCGGAAGAACTGCCGGTGCTGATCGACATGCTGCGGTTGCTGCAGGGCGTGGGATTGTCGATCGACCAGAGCCTGCAGATCATCGTGGTGGAGTTCGGCACGATGCTGCGCGTGCTGGGTCCGGAATTGCAACGCGCCAACCAGCAGTTTGCATCGGGCCGCTCGCGGGAGCAGACGTTGATGCGGATTGGCAAGCTGTTCGATGACGAGGACCTCAAGAGCCTGATCACGCTGTTGACGCAGGTGGATCGCCACGGCGGCGCGGTGCAGGAGCCGCTGAGGCAGTTTGGCGAGCGACTGCAAGTGGCACGCAAGGCGCGCCTGAAGGACAAGATCGGCCGGCTCACCGTCAAGATGACCGGCGTGATGGTGGTCAGCCTGCTGCCGGTGCTGCTGATCCTGACAGCGGGCCCCGGTTTCCTGGGCGTGATACGCATGCTTTCGCGCATGAACGGAGGACATTGATGACGCAACAGATCAGGGCGCCGTGGATGTTGGCTGCGCTGGCCGCATTGATGACCACGCTCGTGCTGGGCGGCTGTGCCACGCCACCCGGCAGTGCCGACGCACTGGCACGCCAGACCGAGGCGCAGATCGAACTGGCGCGCCTGCAGGAGAAGGAGGCACGCGCCGAGTACAACGACCAGGGCGTGTACCTGGGATTGATCGGCCGCATGCAGCAGGAGGGAATGTACTACGCGTCGCTGGCCCACGTCGACGCATTTCAGAAGAAGTTCGGCAGCAACACCGCGCTGCAGGTCCTGCGCGCCGATGCGTTACGCGAGACGGGTCAGGATGACGCGGCGCTGCAGGCTTATCGCGACCTGCTGAACACGGATCGCGCTGCGCGTGCACGCCATGGCATGGGTCTGGTGCTGGGCCGGCAGGGCGATTTCATGCGCGCCGCCGTTGAGTTGCGGCAGGCCGCTGCGATCGATCCCGTCAATGCACAGGTTGCCAACGATCTCGGATACGCGTTGATGCGCGGCGGCGCCCTGCAGGAGGCGCGCGTGCCGGTGATGCAGGCGCTGGAACTCGATGCCAACAATCCGCGCGCCATCAGCAACGCGGTGGTGTGGATGCTGGCCACGGGCAAGCGCTCGGAAGCCAACGCGATGATGCAGCGCGCGGCAATGCCGGAGCCGACGCGCGCCGCCGTGCGCAAGGAAGCGGATCGCGTGGCAAAGGCCGCGCAACAGCGCGAGAAAGCCGCGCCGCGCGGCACCGCCAGCGCGGTAGTGAATTCACATGCCACGCAAGCCGTGGCGCTCAACGCAGGAGCCCGGCCATGAGGCATGTATCGATTCTCGCGAAACTTGCGGTAACCGTGGCGATGGCCGCCGCATCGCTGGCAGCAGGCGCACAGACCACACAACCGCCACAGACGGAAACGATGCCCGACGCATCGGCCAGCCAGTATCGGCCCAACGATGTGCCGGTTGGCGACACCACGCGCAACCTGCTCGCCATCCAGCGCAGCGGTACGCAGGCGGGCAAGATGCTGCCGATGACCGGCGAGCAGGCAGCGCTCGGTTATGCGCGCTACATGCAGAGCTTCAACTACGCGCTGCCGGAATACTTCACCAGCCAGTCCACGGGCAGCCCATTGCGCAGCGGCTCGGCAGCCCAGTCCATCAACGGGCGGTAGCCAGAGACGCGCCATGGTCCGCCCCGCCGTTCTCCAAGCTCAGCAACGCGGTGCCATCAGCGTGATGGCGGCCGTGCTGATTGCCACCATCGCCATCGGTGCGCTGGTGTCGATCGACGTCGGCTATGTGTTCTACAGCCAGCGGCAGTTGCAGAAGACGGTGGATCTCGCGGCGTTGTCTGGCGCGCAGCAACTGAAACGGGCTGACGACCTGGCCACTACCTCGACCAATGTCCTGGCGTCCGTCAGTGCGGCGGCAAGCCAGAACGGATACGGCAGTGCCGTTGCGGCCAACTGCGCCGATGCAGCGGTTGGCGCAGCGGATGGCATGCGTACCTGCCTGGGCCTGTGGGACCCCGCCAATCCGGACAATGGTGACAGCGTGCGGCACTTCACGGGCGCGTACGACGCCGCCCTGGTCTCTCCCAATGCGGTACGCGTGCAGGCCACGCATACCGTGCCGATGATGTTCGTGCTGCCGGGCGGACAGTCGCGGCAACTGCGGGCCGAGGCGATCGCGGCGGGGAGTCCGCCGGTAGCGTCGCTGTCGCTTGGTAGCGGGCTATTGAACCTGAGCACGGCCAGCAGCGTGCTGGGGCTGCTACTGGGCAACACGGTCAACCTTTCGATAGCAGACTGGAATGGGCTGGCGAACGCCAATGTCACGCTGGAGCAGTTGCGCCTCAGGCTCGGTGCCGGGACGGTCGATCAACTACTGAACACCACGTTGTCGATCCAGGACTTTTATGCGCTGGTGCTGAACGCCGCGAGCAAGCAGGCGCTGCTTGGTGCCGCGCTGGGCAGCCCCGTGACGCAGCTTGGACTCAATGGCATCGGTACGAAGCTGACGTTGCAGCAGTTGCTCGATTTAGGCGTGCTGACGCCTGCGGCATCGTCGGCGGCGGAAGTGGGGCTGAATGTGGCGTCGCTGCTGACGGCTGCGGCGTATGTGGCGCGGGGGACCGATGCGGTGGCGTTGAACGTGCCGAATCTCAACCTCAATATCGGCATAGCGAAGACGTCGGCGACGGCGGCCATGACCGTTATTCAGCCGCCGCAAGTTGCCGTAGGTCCCGCACGCCAGTTGCCCGATGGCACGTGGCGGACTACGGCGAGTGCTGCGCAATTGGGTCTCAATCTCAATGTGAACGCTACTGTAGACCTGCTCTTGTTGAAGGCGGAGGTGAATCTGCCGGTATTGGCCAGGGCGGCCACGGCACAGGCCGATCTCACGGCGCTACAGTGCGCCGCGCAGCCTTCGCAGCGGCGGGCCACGGTCAATGTCTCGACAAAGCTGCTGGACGCCTGCATGAGCGAAGATGGCCGTCAATGCTCCAACAAGTCTGTGGGCATCGCCAAGGTCTACTTGCTGGGCGCGCAGGTCACCGGTGTGACAGCGCACCCGACCACGCCCAATCCGGCTTGGCAGTCGTCCAGCCAAATCACCCTTGCGCCGGGCGGCAGCGCCCAGTTGTCGTCGAATACGGCGCTCGCCGGGGCGGTGGACTCGCTACTAAAGAATCTCAATCCGACGCTGGATACCCCGGTGGCCAACCTGAAACTTGGCGATCTGTTGGACGCGTTGCTGTCTCCAGTCATCGGGTTGCTAAGCCTCGTGGTGGATTTTCTTGCCAACACCCTCGGCATCAACCTCGCCAACGCCGACCTGCAAGTCAACAGCATCGATTGCAACAACGCCGAACTGGTGTACTGAACCGAATTGAACTGAACCATCATGAAAGCAGAGCGCTGGGCTTACGAGACCCTTGAGGTCTATGTCTGGGAGGGCCAGTACGAGATTGCCGATCGCGTGGCGCGCTTCCTGACGCCGCTGGGCGCCGAAGTGATTCGCGCCGGGGCGCTCGATGCGCTGCCGCCCGGCGAGGCGCGTGCAAAGCCGTGCATCGCGGTGATCAGCGCGTCGGTCATCGGGTCCGCCAAGTTCACGTTGGACGGGGAGGCCGCGCACGGCATGCCTGTGATCTGGGTGGGCGCGCC
This sequence comes from Cupriavidus sp. 2SB, assembly GCF_005503625.1. Taxonomy (GTDB): domain Bacteria; phylum Pseudomonadota; class Gammaproteobacteria; order Burkholderiales; family Burkholderiaceae; genus Cupriavidus. Next base: position 44,407 of record NZ_SCMX01000026.1, read on the forward strand.
GGACCGCGAGACCGATCCCGGTCGCTTCCCGGCCGAGTACGCGCACATCCTGCCGCACGACTTTACGGGCGCGGATTTGCGCACGCAGATCGCCAAGCTGATGCCGCAACTGCTGGCGGCGGCGGAGTCGCGTCCCGACGTGGCGGATCTTGTGGCGGGTTCGCCCGCGATGCTGCAACTGCTGGAGCAGGTGGATACGTTTGCGCGCTTCGACAGCAACGTCATGCTCTATGGCGAGACTGGCGCGGGCAAGGAGCGCATCGCGCGGCTATTCCATGAGCGCAACGGCACCTATGGCAAGGGCCCGTTCGTGGCGGTGAACTGCGGGGCGATTCCGGACGGGCTGTTCGAGTCGCAGTTCTTCGGCCATGCCAAGGGTGCGTTCACGGGCGCAATGTTCGCGCATCGCGGCTACTTCGAGCAGGCCACGGGTGGCACGCTGTTCCTCGACGAAATCGGCGACCTGCCGATGTTCCAGCAGGTCAAGCTGCTGCGCGTGCTGGAAGAAAACGCGCTGACGCGGCTCGGCTCCACGATGGCCGTGAAGCTCGACTTCCGGTTGGTAGCTGCTACCAACAAGGATCTCCGCGAAGCCGTGAGTCAGGGACGCTTCCGCGCCGACCTGTACTTCCGGCTGGCCGTGATCGAGTTGCGCATTCCGACGCTGGAAGAACGCGGCCCGGCAGACAAGGTGGGGCTGCTGCAGTCGTTCCTGCGCCACATGATCGGTGCGGCCACGTACGATGCGCTGCCGCCGATGCCGGACTGGCTCAAGGGCGCCGTGGGGACCGCGTTCTTCATCGGCAATGTGCGCGAGCTGCGCAACCTGGCCGAACGCGTGGGCATCACGGTGCAGCACTGTGGCGAGTGGGACGAGGAACGCATCCGCCCGTTGTTTCGCGCCCTGCGTCCTGGCGCATTCGATGGCACCGAGCGCGCCGATCCGCGTGGCGATGCCGAGGAACGGCGTCGCATCATCGCGGCGCTCGATGCCAATGGCTGGCGGCGTCAGGACACGGCGGCCTGCCTGGGCATCAGCCGCAAGGTGCTCTGGGAAAAGATGCGCAAATTCCAGATTGCGGACAGTGAAGCGGAGCCAGTCTGAGGGGCGCGCCGGCCCGGCGACGTTATGATGCGGGACCGCGCGGCATTGCCGTGCCTGCTGCGCCACTGCGCCCGCCGTTGCGCCACTACGCCCCAAGGAACCGAATTGCGTTTTCTGCACACCGCCGACTGGCATCTGGGTCGGCTTTTCCATGCGCGCAGCCTGATCGAGGATCAGGCTTATGTGCTCGACCAGTTCGTCACGCTCGTTCGTGACGTACGTCCCGACGCCGTGCTGATTGCCGGCGATGTCTATGACCGTGCCGTTCCGCCGCCCGAGGCCGTGGCACTGCTGGACGACGTGCTGGCCCGCATCGTAATTGGCGAGGGCGTGCCAGTGGTGATGATCGCCGGCAACCACGATAGCGCGCAGCGGCTCGATTTCGGCGCGCGCCTGATGGCGGGGCGCGGATTGCATGTGGCGGGCCGCGTCGGTGCGGCCACCACCTGCGTGACGCTGAGCGATGCGCATGGGGACGTCCGCATCTACGCGCTGCCTTACGCGGAACCCGCCGTGGTGCGCGATGCGCTGGGCGTTGACCTGTCATCGCACGAGGCCGCGCTAGGCGCGCAACTGGATGCCATCCGCGCGGACCACCCGGCGGGTGTGCGATCCGTGGCGGTCGCCCATGCCTTCGTGGTGGGCGGCGCGGTCAGCGAATCGGAGCGCCCGCTGTCAGTGGGCGGCAGCGGCGCGGTGGCTGCCGAACTGTTCCATGGGTTCGATTTCGTGGCGCTCGGCCACCTGCACCGGCCCCAGACCATTGGCGGGCGGGTGCATTATTCAGGCTCGCTGCTCAAGTATTCGCTGTCGGAAGCCGATCACAGCAAGAGCGTGTCGCTGATCGAACTTGATGAAGCGGGCGGCGTACGCATCGAACAAATGGCCTTGCAACCGCGCCGCAACCTGCGCATTCTGAACGGGGAGCTGGCGGCGTTGATCGCGGCCGGTGCCGGAGACGCGCACCGCGACGATTATGTCCACGCCGTGCTGACCGATATCGGCGCGCTGCTGGACCCCATGGCGCGGCTGCGCGAGGTGTACCCCAACGCGCTGGCCATCGAACGTGCCATCCTCGCCCGCAGTGGGCAGGCGGGCGAGGCCGGGCGCCAGCTTCGCGAACTCGACACAGGCAGTCTGTTCGCCAATTTTTTCCGCGAAGTGTCTGACGCGGACCTGAACGGCGACCAGCGCCGCGCACTCGACGATCTGCTCGCGAGCCTGGAGGCATCGGAAAGGGAATCGGCATGAAACCGCTTTACCTGAAGCTGCAGGCGTTCGGACCGTTCGCCGCCACGGAAACCATCGACTTCACCCAGCTGGGTGATCAGGCATTTTTCCTGATCCACGGCCCCACGGGCGCGGGCAAGACCACGCTGCTCGATGCCATCTGCTTTGCGCTCTATGGCGATACGTCGGGCGGCGAGCGCAGTCCGCAGGACATGCGCAGTGCGAACGCGGACCCCGCGCTGCGCACCGAGGTCACGCTGGAGTTCGCGCTGGGATCGATGCACTACCGCGTCACGCGCTCCCCCACGCAGGATCGGCCCAGCCAGCGCGCGGCGGGTGGGTTCGTCAAGGAGACGCCCAAGGCCCAGCTCGACGTGCAGCTCGACGGCGCGTGGAAGAGCCACGCCAGCCAACCCAACCGGGTGAGCGATGCGGTGCGCGACCTGCTCGGCTTCGACAGCGCGCAGTTCCGGCAGGTCATCGTCCTGCCCCAGGGCCGTTTCCGCGAACTGCTGACGGCGGATTCGCGCGCGCGCCAGAACATTCTGGAGCGACTGTTCCACACCGAGCTCTATCGCCGCGTGGAGGAACTGCTCAAGGAGCAGGCCGCTGGCATCCGCCGCGAAGCAGAGAACATCACGCTGCGGCGCAAGGCGCTGCTGGACCAGTACAAGATGGAATCGGTCGAGGTCATGGCCGGCCAGATCGGCGCACTGCAGGAGACATTGATCGAACTGCTGCGCCGTGAGGATATGGCGCGCGCCGCCAGCGAGGCCGCGCAGGCGTCGCTGCGCCGCGGCGAACTGGAGAGCACGCAGATCCAGGCGTGGCGCGAGGCCGAAGGCGTTCACGCGGTGTTTTCCGCGAAGGTGGCCGCCGTGGACGCCGATCGCACGCGTCTGCAGGCTGCGCGGCGCGCGGCGACTGTCACGCCGACCGTGCAGCATCTGGCGTCCGCGCAGCAAGAGCGTACGGAGGCGGCGTCCGCACTGGTACGCGCCGAAGCGTCGGCAGCAGGTGCCGCGCAGGCTGCCGATGCCGCCGCGCGCACGCTGCAGGCCGAACAGGCCCGCCACGGCGCACGCCTGGCCGCGCAGCGCACCGTCACCACGCTCGAGAATCTGTTGCCGCAGGCGTGCAAGCTTGGCGTGCTGCGCAATGCCGTGGCGCAGGCCGGGACGGAACTGGCGATGTCGCAGGCCGCCTGCACCAAGAAGGTGGAGCAGTTCCAGACGGCCACCGCCGCACTGAAAACCATCGAAGCCGACGCCGAACACGCCCGTGCAGCCAGTGCGGGACTGCAGGCATTGGAGTTGCGCATCGCCCATGCCCGCGAGCGCGCCGCGCGCATCGGCAAGTGCCGGCAGATCGAGGCCGGACTGGCTCCGCTGCGACAGGCACTGCTGGGTGCCGCCACGCTCAAGCGCACGGCAACCGAGGCGCGTGACGCGGCGCGGGCCGCCGTGCAGCAGGCCGAGGTCGACTGGCGATTCGGGCAGGCCGCGCGGCTGGCGGCTGGGTTGCGCCGGGGCGAGCAGTGCCCGGTCTGCGGCGGCAAGGACCACCCCGCACTGGCGCAACAGACGCTGGCGCTGGTGAGCGATGACGATCTGGATACCGTGCGCGCCACGCTGCGGCAGGCGGAAGACAAACTGGCCGAAGCGGTAGCGGCGCATCAGCAGGCCGACACACAGGTGCAGCAGGCACAGGCGCGGCTCGCAGACTTGTCCGAGGCCGCTGGCGATGTTTCGGATGCTGGCGCGCAGGCGCTGGATGCGGAAGTCGCCGCGCTGGCGCAGTCCGTTGCCGTGGCCGCGCAGGCGGCAAAGCGCGCCGAGACGCTGGTCGCACAACTCGCGCAGGCCCGGACGCATCGCGAGGCATCGGAGGCCGCCGCACAGGCTGCCGATCATGCCGTGCGGGTCGCCGTGGCCCAACACGCGCGCCTCGAAGGGGAATGGCAGGCCCAATGCGAGCAGGTGCCCGAAGAATCGCGCGATCCCGATGTCATGCGCGCCACGCTGGAGGCCGCGCGTCGCGAGGCAGGCGCACTGGAAGCAGCGCTACAGGCCGCACAGGGAGCCGAGCGAGATGCCGTAGCCTTGCGTGCCGCCACGGCAGCGGCGCTGGCATCGGCCAATGCGGGGCTAGCGCAAGCCGACGCGCGACAAGCCCAACGCGAGGGCGCGTTGGCCGAGGCATTGCAGGCCGCGGCTTTCGCCGATCTCGATGCCTATCGCGCGGCATGCCTGCCCGACGACGAACTGGCGGCGCTGGACGAGTCCATCCGCGTGTTCGATGTGGAGTTGGCCAAGGCTACCGAATGGCGCGCCCGCACGGCCGCCATCGCGCAGTCTTTGCAGACACCAGACCTGCCCGCGCTGCTGGCCACGCGCGACGAGGGCGCGGTCCGGCTGGAAGCCGCTATCCGCGAGCGCAGCGAAGTGGCCGCCCAGCGCGATGCGCTGCTGCATTGCAAGGGTCAGGTCGATTCGCTGGCGGCGGAAGGCCGCGAGGTGGAGACGCGCTACGCGGTGCTCGGCCGCCTGTCCGAAGTGGCCAACGGCAACAATCCGCGCCGCATGACCTTCCAGCGCTTTGTGCTGGCCACGCTGCTCGACGAGGTGCTCGAGGCGGCCACGCTGCGGCTGATGCGCATGAGCCGAGGCCGCTACGCATTGCAGCGCGTGCGCGAGCAGGGCGACCAGCGTGTGGCGGGCGGACTCGAACTGGAAGTCTTCGATCACGATACCGGCGCCACGCGCCCGGCCAATACGCTGTCTGGCGGAGAAGGCTTCCTGGCCTCGCTGTCGCTGGCGCTGGGACTGGCAGACGTGGTGCAGTCGCGCGCCGGCGGCATGCAACTCGACACCCTGTTCGTGGACGAAGGCTTTGGCACGCTCGATCCCGAAAGCCTCGATTTTGCGATCCGCACCTTGCTGGATCTGCAGCAGGCCGGGCGCCTGGTGGGAATCATTTCCCACGTGACGGAGCTGCGGGAACGGATCGATGTAAGGCTGGAAGTCAGGCCGGGGGTGAGTGGGAGTCAGGCGGTGTTGAGGATGCCTTGACGTCCGTTGTCTCGCTCTGTTGTTGCTCCCCTCTCCCGCCTAATCTTTCTCCCCTCTCCCGCTTGCGGGAGAGGGGCGGGGGAGAGGGCCAGCAGTTCAAATTGCGACGCGTCGGCAAGCAGAACCTCCAGCCCTCTCCCCCAACCCCTCTCCCAAAGGGAGAGGGGAGCAAAGAATAAGCGGGACAGCGGAGTAACCCCCGCCACATTGCTGCACCGCAAAACGTCCGCTGCGCGATTATCGCCCTTCCCGCGCCAACCCTTATTGCCGCGCGGAAGGGTGGCGTGTAACCTTTGTTCATTCTGCGAATTGGAGTTCGTATAGCGAACGCGCTTGCGAGCCGTCCCAATAACGCGCAGATTCTCGCAAGGCCGCCAAGAAGACGGCCGTCAAGACAACTGCAAGTTGGACCCTGTCCTCGTGTGTGATCGGAACGGATCGGCGCACGGACTGGACGCCCGTCTGAGCAGACCACCGGAGACACTCTTTGCGTGCCGCACTTTGTGGCCGGTCCCGGTGCGATGTCGGACCCCTTCCGTACTGGAACGCAAGTGATCAACAAGCTATATGACTCGGTGGAAGCGGCAGTGGCCGGTATCCACGATGGCGCCACGATCCTGATCGGTGGTTTTGGCCTGGCAGGTATGCCGGCGGAGCTGATCGATGCACTGATCGCCTCGGGTGCGCGCGACCTCACCATCGTCAACAACAACGCCGGCAACGGCGATACGGGCCTGGCGGCGCTGCTCAAGACCAAGCGCGTACGCAAGATCATTTGCTCGTTCCCGCGCCAGGCGGATTCGTATGTGTTCGATTCGCTGTACCACGCAGGCGAAATCGAACTGGAACTGGTGCCGCAGGGCAACCTGGCCGAGCGCATCCGCGCGGCGGGTGCCGGCATCGGCGGTTTCTTCACGCGCACGGCCTACGGCACCCCGTTGGCTGACGGCAAGGAAACGCGCATCATCGACGGCCAGGGCTACGTGTTCGAAAGCCCGATCCACGCCGACTTCGCACTGATCAAGGCCGATACCGCCGACCGTTGGGGCAACCTCACTTACCGCAAGACGGCCCGCAACTTCGGCCCGATCATGGCGATGGCCGCCAAGTGCGCCATCGTTCAGGTCAGCCATGTGGTGGAGCTGGGCGAGATGGACCCCGAGCACATCGTCACGCCGGGCCTGTTCGTCAAGCGTGTGGTGAAGGTTGCTGGCGCCGCCGCCAAGGCCGCCTGAGCGCAAGGAGAAAAATACGATGCAACGCCTGACCCGCGATCAGATGGCCGCCCGCGTGGCCAAAGACATTCCGGAAGGTGCCGTGGTGAACCTCGGCATCGGCCTGCCCACCCTCGTCGGCAATCACCTGCCGGCCGACCGTGAAATCCTGCTGCACAGCGAGAACGGCCTGCTCGGCATGGGCTCCGCACCGCCCCCGGGCGAGGAAGACGGCGACCTGATCAACGCCGGCAAGCAGCCCGTGACGATCAAGGCCGGTGGTTCGTACTTCCACCACGCCGATTCGTTTGCAATGATGCGCGGCGGCCACCTCGACTTTTGCGTGCTGGGCGCGTTCCAGGTGTCGCAGCGTGGTGACCTGGCCAACTGGCATACCGGCGCGCCGGGCGCCATCCCCGCCGTGGGCGGCGCGATGGACCTCGCCATCGGCGCCAAGCAGGTGTTCGTGATGATGGAACACCAGACCAAGCAGGGCGAGAGCAAGGTCGTGGCCGAATGCACGTACCCGCTGACCGGCATCGGCTGCGTGACGCGTATCTATACGGACCTGGCCACCATCGACGTGACGCCCGATGGCCTGGTGGCCCGCGATCTCGTCGACGGCCTGTCGTTCGACGAACTGCAACGCCTGACCGGCGTGCCCCTGAAGCAGGCCGTAGCCGCCTGACCCTCCACCCAGAACGAGTGAGACAGAACATGAGCGACGCATTTATCGTTGACGCCATCCGTACCCCGATCGGTCGCTACGGCGGCAGCCTGTCCGCCGTGCGCGCGGACGATCTGGGCGCAGTGCCGCTGAAGGCCCTGATGGCACGCAATCCGAACCTGGACTGGAAGGCCATCGACGACGTGATCTTCGGCAACGCCAACCAGGCCGGCGAAGACAACCGCAACGTGGCGCGCATGTCGTCGCTGCTGGCCGGCCTGCCGCAGGACGTGCCGGGCTCGACGATCAACCGCCTGTGCGGTTCGGGCATGGATGCCACCGGCACGGCAGCGCGCGCGCTGAAGTCCGGCGAGACCAACCTGATGATCTCGGGCGGCGTGGAAAGCATGAGCCGCGCCCCGTTCGTGATGGGCAAGGCCACGTCGGCCTTCTCGCGCGATGCGCAGATTTTCGACACCACCATCGGCTGGCGCTTCATCAACCCGGCGATGCGTGCGGCCTACGGCGTGGACTCGATGCCCGAGACCGCCGAGAACGTGGCCACCGACTACAAGATCAGCCGCGAAGACCAGGATCTGATGGCGCTTCGCAGCCAGGAAAAGGCTTCGCGCGCACAGGCCGACGGTACGCTGGCCCAGGAAATCACCGCCGTGACGATCGCCCAGAAGAAGGGCGACCCGCTGGTGGTGGATCGTGACGAGCACCCGCGTGCCACGAGCATGGAAGCGCTGGCCAAGCTGCGCGGCGTGGTGCGTCCGGACGGCACCGTCACGGCCGGCAATGCGTCGGGCGTGAACGATGGCGCCTGCGCCATCCTGCTGGCAAGCGAAGCCGGCCTGAAGCAGCACAACCTGAAGCCGCGCGCCCGCATCGTGGGCATGGCCACGGCTGGCGTGGCACCGCGCGTGATGGGCATCGGCCCGGCACCGGCCACCCAGAAGCTGATGAAGCAACTGGGCATGACGCTGGACCAGATCGACGTGATCGAACTGAACGAAGCCTTTGCCGCACAGGGCCTGGCCGTGCTGCGCGAACTGGGCATCGCCGACGATGACAAGCGCGTGAACCCGAACGGCGGCGCCATCGCCCTGGGCCACCCGCTGGGCATGAGCGGCGCGCGTCTGGTGACGACTGCGCTGTACCAACTGGAGCGTACCAATGGCCGCTTCGCGCTGTGCACGATGTGCATCGGCGTGGGCCAGGGTATTGCGATGGTGATCGAGCGGGTTTGAGGTTGTTGATTGCCTGACGTTTTGCTCCCCTCTCCCATGGAATGGGAGAGGGGTTGGGGGAGAGGGCTGGAGGTTCTGCTTGCCGATCATTGGCAATTGCACCGCTGGCCCTCTCCCCCGCCCCTCTCCCGCTCGCGGGAGAGGGGAGAAAGACAAACAAGGCAGAGAACGCAATACCTCAAAGCGCTTAATTTCCGACATTTCCCGCCGTTAGTTTGAGCGGGAAGTTTCAGTGGTGTCTCTTCCCCAACGAGGTAGAGCATTGCGGCCAGACCGACGGGCTCGCCGGTCTTGCCGCATCTTTTTCCGTATGTCCCGGCGCTTGATGCCGGTGGAGTATCGAGATGTCCCTTCCCGTTGCCACGCTTGTCACCGGCGCCAGTTCCGGTATTGGCCGTGCCATTGCCGAAATGCTGCTCGCCGACGGCGTGACGCGTGTGATCAACGTCGACTATGCTGAACCGACGTGGTCACATCCGAACCTGACCTTCTTCCAGGCCGACCTGACCAACGCCGACGCCACGCGCGCGGTGGCGGCGCAGGTGACCTCGCAATACGCGGTGACGCGGCTGGTGAACAACGCCGGCGCTACCCGCCCCGGCACGGCCGATACGGCCACCGCCGCGGATCTCGACTATGTCGTGGGCCTCACGTTGCAGGCCACGATGCTGCTGACCCAGGCCTGCCTGCCCGCGATGCGCGCGGCCGGCTTTGGCCGCATCGTCAACATGGCCTCGCGCGCGGCGCTGGGCAAGCCCGAGCGCGTGGTGTATTCCGCAGCCAAGGCAGGGCTGGTTGGCATGACCCGAACGCTGGCGATGGAGCTGGGCGGCGACGGTATCACCGTCAACGCCGTGGCACCGGGTCCCATCGCCACCGAGCTGTTCCGAAAGAGCAATCCCGAGGGCAGCGAACAGACACGGCGCATCCTGGCAAGTATCGCCGTGAAACGCATGGGTACCCCGGAAGACGTGGCGCGTGCCTCGCTGTTCTTCCTCGCCCCCGAAAATGGTTTCGTTACCGGACAGGTGCTGTACGTCTGCGGCGGAACCACGCTTGGTGTGGCGCCCGTATAAGAAGTCGAAGTTGCCCGCCCCAAGGCACGGGGTGGAAGAGCGATTCAAGCATTGCGCCCGCGGCACTCACAAGGTTTGCCGGCGTGCGTAGCATCAACTCCTGGAGCACAGTATGAGCAACACCATTCACACCTCGAAGGCGCGCAGACGCCTGCTGGCCGCTGGCGTGGCACTGGCCGCCGGCTTTGCCACCATGACCGGCGCGCAGGCGCAGGGCACGTACCCGACCAAGCCGATCACCATGGTCGTGCCGTTCTCGGCAGGCGGCACCACCGACATCCTGGCCCGCATCGTCAGCCTGCAACTGGGCAAGGCACTGGGCCAGCCGGTCGTCGTGGACAACCGTCCGGGCGCTGGCGGCAACATTGGAGCATCGCTGGCTGCCAAGGCACCGGCTGACGGCTACACGCTGTTCATGGGCACCATCGGCACGCACGCCATCAACCAGTCGCTGTACTCGAAGCTGCCGTTCGATCCGGTCAAGGATTTCGCGCCGATCACGCGTATCGCCATGGTGCCGAACATCGTTGTGGTGAACCCGAAGGTGCCGGTCCACAACATCAAGGAACTGATCGCCTACGTGAAGGCGAATCCGGACAAGCTGTCGTACGGTTCGTCGGGCAGCGGCTCGTCGATGCACCTGTCGGGCGAGCTGTTCAACTCGATGACGGGCCTGCACATTCAGCACATCCCGTACAAGGGCAGCGCCCCGGCCGTGAACGACCTGCTGGGCAACCAGATCGGCCTGATGTTCGACAACCTGCCGTCGTCGTTCCAGCACGTGAAGGCTGGCAAGCTGCGCGCACTGGCCGTGACCTCGGGCAAGCGCTCGCCGGCCCTGCCGGACGTGCCGACCGTGGCCGAAGCCGGCGTGCCTGGCTATGAAGCCACGTCGTGGTTCGCGCTGTACGCCACGGGCGGCACGCCGCAGCCGATCGTCGACCGCATCAACGCCGAAGTGGTCAAGATCCTGGCCATGCCGGAAGTGAAGAAGCAGATGGCCGAGCAGGGCGCCGAGCCCAACCCGGAAAAGCCGGCACAGCTGGCCGCTTTCATGAAGTCCGAAGCCACCAAGTGGGCCAAGGTCGTGAAGGCTTCGGGCGCAACGGTGGACTGATCCAGTTCCCGACCGCTTTTGCAGTTCGTGGTACTGAAACCGGCCCTGGCGGCCGGTTTTTTTTCGCTGCACGTGTTGCAAGTTGCAATGAACAGACCATTTCCGGATTCAGCGCTCGAGCAGCACACGCAGTGCTGAAGGAATCTCCGTAAACTTGCTCTCGGTCTCGAATTTCCGGCAATCGGGTGCCACAAGCGTTTCCGGTCTCTTGCCTACCTTTGCGAAGAGCTGCTCGCTGTCACAGCGAAGCTTCGCGACCAGGCGCTTCGTTCTCTTGTTCCTGACTTCGGCGATCCAGCACGCGTCCGCGGCGCCGCAAGAACGATATTCGAGAACCTCTGTTCGAGGCTCCCATTCGAGAAGCGCGACACGGTTACCGCTGGATGCAGCGGCTTCATGTGCTACGACCGTCAACGCTAAAAGCAGCACGCATGCCAAAACTGGGTTTTTCCCTCTCATCTGTACGCTTTCCCGCCCGTGGCATTGATGTATTCGGTTGGATGTTTCCAGAAAACGGTGCTGCCATGCGCCGCTGTCGAGACCCAAACCGCATCGTAGCGTCCACGTTCGCCGCTATCCACGATCTTTCCCGTCACTCTATTCCGGACTTTCCAGCGGATGACTACCTCTCGCCTTCTTTCCCGAACGCCAAATATATTGTGAGTGGGGTCACCGAATTTGAATCCATCAAGCACTTTGCGGTGGTTCTTGTAGTTGGTTTTGAAGTCCAAGCCGTCCCACCAATAGGCACCGTTCGATGGGTCATCCCCTTTGTTGCTCAGATCAGAAGTCGCCCACTCAATCGCAAGAGACATGCCCGTATCCTTCGTGATTGCCGTCTCGCTGGCGTTCATAAGCCTGTTGAAGCGGGCGTTGCTCCCGTCCCACGCATAGGCGTAGTTGGGATCAGCAACCTTCAAGGCCGTAATCGTCTTACTGCCCCACGCTCTACACCGATTGGCAACGGCAAATGCAATGCCGCCTATTTCTTTGGAGTCATTGGCAGTGGATGCCTCGCCATAGGCAATAGCGGCAAGCAGGCGCTTATCCGCATGAAGCTGGTCGGCACTCATCCCTTCGCTCCATTGATCCATGCAATAAAGCTCAGATCTGGATGCTCATTAAAGGACTGTGCCTTGCTTCTCCCACCTTCCAGCTTCTGATCGTCGAGTAGCGTCCGGCTACCGCTTACCAACTTGTACGTCATACCTTCGACCGGCTCTTCGGTAAGAGCATCGAAGATCTCGTACACGATTTCGTGTCCATCGGACAGATGTCCCGCATACGCCTGCCACCCAATGGCCCCTGCCATGTGCGCCAGCTCGTACGCCTCAAAGTTCATCGAAATATCATGGAACCGTGCTTTTAAACGCGGCGGAACTTGGCATCTGCAAAGGCACAAATCCCCGTCCAGATTGGCTTGCCTTCCCCTTGAGTCGGTACACGGGCGAAAGGGCGGCACGCATTTGGTAGCACCCCAGCTCTTGCAGGTATTGCAATAGACAGGATCGCCTTCGTGGCAAGCGAGTTTCCCGTCGTAGGTAGAGGGAAACTGCTGTGGAACGGGTTGGACTTTTCCACCACCCGGACTAAGCGTGTCGCCTTCCCGGACAAATGATCGCTTGTACATGACTTCCCCATCCTTCATCGTTTCAATTGGCTTGGGGACGTCTTGCTCGCTTTTAGGCTCGAGCTCAACCATGCATTACATGGACGAATCCTTGATATGTCAATTGATTGAAATCAGACGTCTTGATGGGTCACGGGGAGGCGAAGGTTTGGGCACAGCATGATCTCCCCCCCATCAAAGAAAAAACCCGCGAGGTTGTCGCGGGTTCAAATCCCAGGTCCGTGCTGGACGGGAGGAGACATGCGTTGGCGCTGTGGGTCAGGGGAGAAATCAGCCCAGGACGTATTTGACGACCTGTTCCTCGACACCCACGAAGCGCACCAGCTGGCGCAGGCCGCTGGCGTATTCCTTGATATGGTGGCCTTCCGGTGTGTCCGGTAGCCGATAGTAGATCGGCGCCGTGCCGGCGCGGGCACGGGCTGCGAGGACCGACGCGGATGCCTCGCCTGCCGCCGTGCCCTCAGTGAATTCCGGTCTTGCGTTCATCGTCATCTCTCCATGGACGCATGGCGCTGAACGTTGGGCCGGGAGAAGGAAGGCGCGCGCATGCGAGTCGCAATGTCTGGAATGTATTGCAGTCGGTCGCGAAATGCCATTTCGTTTTTTTTAAATCAGTATCGAGATAATTGACCAAATTGTCATATTTGGCGATGCCGCCGCGGCGGGCTCCTCTACAGCGCGGATATCCGGCGTGTGGCGCGGCAGCCGCTCCCGGGTTAACGGCATGACGCGCCATGAACTTGCGCGCTACCATTACGCCACCTGAATGCTGCTGGGTGGGGAGAGCAACTCTCGTGCCAGCGTCTTTGTCTCTTTCTGGCCGCGAATGTCCACTCAGCACGCGCTACTGATTTCCCTCATCGAGAAGCCTTCCTCGGGCTACGATCTGGCCCGCCGTTTCGACAAATCCATCGGCTATTTCTGGCACGCCACGCACCAGCAGATCTACCGGGAACTGGGGCGCATGGCCGATCTCGGCTGGATTGCCGCCGATGAAGCGGCCGTGCCGGCGCGGACGGTCGAGGGCGAAGGGATGGAAAGGAAGAACCGGAAAAAGGTCTATGGCGTGTTGCCCGCAGGGCGCGACGAACTGGCGCGCTGGGTGTTGGCGCCGGGAGCCGGACTGGATCAGCGCGAGGAAATTCTGGTCAAGTTGCGTGCAGATGCTGCAATCGGACCGCTCGGGCTGGACAAGGAAATGTTGCGGCTGATTGCGCTGCACGAGGAACGGCTGGCGCTCTATCGGAACATCGAGCGCAAGGATTTTTCGGGCACGCTGGACCGCCGGCAGCAGATCCAGTACGCGCTGTTGCAGCGCGGTATCGGCTTCCAGGAGGATTGGGTCAAGTGGGGCCGCGCGCTGCTACCGCTGCTGGAAGTCCCTGAGAAAAAGTAAAAAAACTGGCTCCCGAGGGGAGCCAGTTTTTTATCACCCTGCGGCGGATTTACGCCAGGTCGGCCGTCTGGCCAGCCTTGGCCGGTGCGGCCAGGCCCAGGCGGCGGCGCGCCACGGCGTATTCCTCGACAAACCGCTTCACCAGTTCACCGGCCGGCACCACGCGCTTGATGGCGCCCACGCCCTGGCCCGCACCCCAGATTTCCTTCCACGGCTTGACGCGTGTCGAGCCGAAATTCATGGCGGAGGCGTCTGACGTCGGCAGCGCAGCCGGATCGAGACCCGCGCGCACGATGCTGTCGCGCAGGTAGTTGCCGTGCACACCCGTGAACAGGTTCGAGTAGATGATGTCGTCGGCGGTGCTGTCGACGATCATCTGCTTGTAGGCCTCCTCGGCGTTGGCTTCGTGCGTGGCGATGAAGGCCGACCCGATATAGGCCAGGTCGGCGCCGGCAGCCTGCGCGGCCAGCACGGCGTCGCCGCTGGCGATGGCGCCGGAGAGTAGCAGCGGACCATCGAACCACTCGCGGATCTCATGCAGCAGTGCGAACGGCGACAGCACGCCAGCGTGCCCGCCCGCGCCGGCCGCCACGGCGATCAGGCCATCGGCGCCTTTCTCGATTGCCTTGCGCGCGAACGTGTTGTTGATGACGTCGTGCAGCACGATGCCGCCATACGAATGCACGGCCTCGTTGACTTCCACGCGCGCGCCCAGCGACGTGATCACGATGGGCACCTTGTAGCGCACGCACATTTCCAGATCGTGTTCGAGTCGGTCGTTGGACTTGTGCACGATCTGGTTGACCGCGAACGGCGCGGCAGGCCGATCCGGATGCTTGTCGTTGTACTCGCCCAGCTCCGTCGTGATGCGATCCAGCCATTCCGCGAGCTTCTCCACGGGGCGCGCATTGAGCGCCGGGAACGAGCCCACCACGCCGGCCTTGCATTGCGCGATGACCAGATCGGGATTGGAAATGATGAACAGCGGCGAGCAGACAGCCGGCAGCGACAGGTTTTGCAGCAGGGCGGGAATGGCCATGACAGGGTCTCCGATTCGTACAGATCGATGCGAACGATGCGTGTTGAAGCAACTATATGCAACCAGTTGCATATTGGTGGAGAAAGTACCATGGCTCTGGTGCTTCGCGCAATGGCCGGACGGCGTGTGGGGCGATTGCCGGGCGATCCATCCAACGTGGCGTGTTGTCTACAATGAGCAGATTGCCGATCCAGGCATCACGGAAGAAGTCAGTGATTACTCCCACGAAGACGGCCGCGACACAGCCGGGCGCAACCGAAGTGGAGCCGAGCGAACTGTTCGATGCGGATCTGGCGGCCTGGTATGCGCATCCGGAGCGGGCCTTCGACGGCTGGCTGGCGCGCCACGGCTTCCGGCACGGCACGGCCACGGTGTACCGCGCGATGTGGGGCAAGCTTCTGCGCTGGTCCGGCGAACAGGGCATGCCGCCGCTGAAATGGTCGGCAGACCAGCTCGCCGCATTCCTGGATGCCCAGAACCTTCACAAGCGCCATCGCTATCGGTACGCGCGTCTGATCGAACGGGTGTTCCATCACCTGTCCACGCTGCAGCAGAATCTGCACAACCCGGCCAGCCAGGCGGTCAAGGCGCATCTGGCCGAAGGCGAGAACGATCCCACGGCCTTTCTGCTGCCCGGCGAGCGTGACCTGCTGGTGGCCCGCATCCTGGCGCCCGAACCGGAGCCGCTGCCAGCGAAAGACGGCGAGCGTGGCATTTCGCCGACCCAGTGGAAACGCGCGCGCGATATCGCGCTGCTGGCTGTGCTGCTCGGCGGGGGCCTGAAAGTGGCCGAAGTCCGTGCCCTGCGGCTGGAATCGCTGGAGGGGGTGGGCCAGGGCGCCATCGGCATCCGCATGGTTCGCACCGACAATGGCCGGGCGTACCAGGTGCCATTGTTCTCCTTTGTCCAGGCGCCATTGCGGCATTGGCTGGCCTTGCGGGAGGCGGCAGGTTCCCTTGGCGAACTGGTCTTCCCGGCCATGGCGAACGGACGGCCGATGCACGCCGCGTCGATCTATCGCCGGATCGAGATCTTGCTGGAGGAGGCGGGCGTGCTGGCCGGACGCAGCGAGCGCGCGTCGCCGCAGACGCTGCGCAATACCTGCGGTGCCATGCATTTCGATGCGGGAACGCCGCCGGCAGCCGTCGCGCAGTTGCTCGGCATGCGGGATCTCGAATCAGGCTGGCGTTTGCATTCGGCGTATGAAGCGTGGCAGGCCCGCACGGGATTGCCGCCGCAGCCCAAGCCTGGCGGGCGGCAGGCCGGAGAAGCCACGCAGGCTTAATCTGGCGCGGTTATGATGCTCCCGGTAAGGGTTCCGCCCTGACGTCCGGCGCCTTACCTTTTTCAAACGCTTTCCGACTTAAGAATCCATGGCTGAAACCCTACTGCTGACAGGTGCCACTGGCTATATTGCTTCGCATACCTGGGTGGCGTTGCATGAGGCTGGCTATCACGTAATCGGGCTTGATAATCTTTGTAACAGCAATCGGGAGGTTGTGAACCGCCTGGCACGGATCACTGGCACCACGCCCCATTTCGTGGAAGGCGATGTCCGCGACCGCGCGCTGTTGGATCAGCTGTTTGCCGAGCACAAGATTGCCGGGGCCATCCATTTTGCGGCGTTGAAGGCCGTGGGCGAATCGGTCAGCAAACCGCTGGAGTATTACGGGAACAATCTGGCGGGCATGATCACGCTGTGCAGCGCCATGCAGGCCGCGGGCGTCAAGCAATTGGTGTTCAGTTCGTCGGCCACGGTCTATGGAAACCCCCATACCGTGCCGATTCTTGAAGATTTTCCGCTGTCGGCGACCAATCCGTATGGTCAGACCAAGCTGATGGGCGAGCAAATCCTGCGTGACCTTGAAATCTCCGACCCGGAATGGCGGATCGCATTTCTACGATATTTCAATCCGGTCGGCGCGCACGAAAGCGGGCTGATCGGCGAAGATCCGGGCGGTATCCCGAATAACCTGATGCCTTATGTGGCACAGGTGGCGGGTGGCCGTCGCGAAAAACTCAGTGTTTATGGTGGCGACTATCCCACGGTCGATGGCACCGGGGTCCGGGATTACATCCACGTATGCGATCTGGCCGATGGCCACGTGGCTGCGCTGAACTACCTGGGCAAGCACCCGCGCGGCATGACGGTCAACCTGGGCACGGGTCGTGGCTACAGCGTCCTGGAGGTAGTGAAGGCCTACGAACGTGCCAGCGGACGTCCGGTTCCCTATCAGATCGTGGCGCGCCGTCCGGGCGACATCGCCTCCTGCTTTGCCGATCCCGCCCTGGCGGAATCCCTGATCGGCTGGCGTGCCCGGCACGATATCGACCGCATGTGCGAGGATTCCTGGCGCTGGCAGTCGACAAATCCGCTGGGGTTTGCCAAGGCATAAAAAAACCGGGCCCAGGCCCGGTTTTTTTATGCAGCAAACGCTTAGCGAATCAGGAAGTCTTCCATCGACTTGCCATTTGCCAGGGCCTGGGTCAGCCAGCCCGGGCGCTTGCCACGGCCGGTCCAGGTATTGCCCGCGCTGTCCCGGTAGCGGACCGGCACCTTGCGGGCGGCGGCGGCCTTCTTGGCGCCGGGCAGCTTGCCGCCAAATCCGAGATCTTCGGCGGTCAGGCCAAACTGTTCGATTTTCTCGCGAATCTCGGCGATCACGGTCGCTTGCTCGCGCGCCTTGATTTCTTCGGCCTGCTTCTGCAGTTCGCTGATTTTCTGAACGATTTCCTGATATGTCGCCATTTGTATCCCTCTATTTACTGTTGGGTCACCGTGAATTTCACGCAGGCCATTATAACCACTGTGCGCCGGGCTGCAAATCCGTTTTTCCGGACGCCTATCGGCAATGCGAAATTTCTTAAAATTGATTTATTACTGAACTTTTCTTCACGGGACGAATGCATGCCCGCAAACCGGCGCGGGGGGCCGCCGCCAAATGGCGGCTGCCGGCCATGGCCGGACAGTCGGGCGTACGGGATTGTCGATTCGGAAACACTGAATATCGCAATGTTTAATTCGGATGAGGCCCGGTATTTCAAGGGCGGAATGCATCGCATCGGATATTGAGGGGGGCTTCGTGTGCGCCCTGCGTCATTCCTTGAAAATGCTCCCATTGCTTACCTCAAGGTTGAATGCATGGGCGCCGTTATGGAGTCCTGAGCAGGCCGTACGGGGTGTCGGTCTGCCGGACCGGAGCATGGGAGTGGCTTCGGGTTAACTCCTTCAGACCAGCACATCATGTCCTTTCATCAGAATATTCAGATCAAGACCCTCCTGCGGGGCGCCATGGCGTTGCTCACGGCGATCCTGCTGCTCGTGGGTGGCGCAGGGCTGTATGGCATCTCGCGGTCCAACGATGCGCTGAAGGAGACCTACTCGAACCAGCTCGCCTCGTCGCAGGCGCTGGCCGAGGCCATGATCGGCACCACCCGGCTGCGTCTGGCGCTGGACCGGGGCATCATGCCCGGCAGCGAAGGCGAGGACCTGAAGAAACACGTCGACCGCTCGCTGGTGTTCGTCGAGGTGTCGGATCGTGGCTGGAAGAAATACCTTGCGTTGCCGCAAGCCGATGACGAAAAGGCCCTGTCGTCCGCACTGGCCGCCAAGCGCCAGGAATTCTTCGAAAAGGGTGTCGCGCTGTGGCAGAAGGCACTGGCCGATGGCAATCGCGAGGAAGCGCTGCGGATTGGCCGCGACGTGATGCCGGACCTGCAGCGCAGCATGTCCGCCGCGCACGAGAAGCTCGAGAAGTTCCAGATGGAAGCGGGCCGCGCCAACTTCGAAGCCGCCCAGTCGCGCTACGACACCATCCGCCTGATGTGCATCCTGCTGATCGTGATTGGCGCGGCGCTGGCGTTCGTGTCGGCCACGATGCTGAACCGCGCGATCGTGCGTCCGGTGGAAGAAGCCCTGAACGTATTCGAGCGCATGGCCGGTGGCGACCTGACGTCGCGTATCACCAGCATGTCGAACAACGAGATCGGCCGCATGATGCAGGCGCTGGCCAAGATGCAGCAGAGCCTGTCGGGCATCGTGCATGAAGTGCGCGGCGGCACGGACTCCATCGCCTCGGCCACGCAGCAGATCTCGGCGGGCAACACCGACCTGTCGCAACGCACCGAAGAACAGGCGGCCTCGCTGGAGCAGACCGCTGCCAGCATGGAAGAACTCACCACGGTGGTGAAGCAGAACGCGGACAACGCCCGCCAGGCTGGCGTGCTGGCTGGCGAAGCCTCGCAGATCGCGCTGAAGGGCGGCGATGTGGTGGGCCGCGTGGTGGATACGATGAACGAGATCAACGGCGCGTCGCGCAAGGTGGTCGAGATCATCGGCGTGATCGAAGGTATTGCGTTCCAGACCAACATCCTGGCGCTGAATGCCGCCGTGGAAGCGGCGCGCGCCGGTGAACAGGGACGCGGCTTTGCCGTGGTGGCTGGCGAGGTGCGCAGCCTGGCGCAACGCAGCGCCAACGCCGCCAAGGAAATCGAATCGCTGATCAGCGAGTCTGGCCAGCGCGTGGAGAGCGGCACGAAGCTGGTGGCCGAGGCCGGCCAGACGATGGGCGAAATCGTGCAGGCAGTGCGCCGCGTGACGGACATCATGAACGAGATCAGCGCCGCGTCGCAGGAGCAGACCACGGGCATCGAGCAGGTCAACCAGGCCGTGGCGCAGATGGACCAGGTCACGCAGCAGAATGCCGCGCTGGTGGAAGAAGCGGCTGCTGCGGCGGGTGCGCTGGAAGAGCAGGCGCAGAAGCTCAAGAGCGTGGTGTCGGTGTTCACGGTGGCGGCCGACGGTACGGTGTCGCGTCAGGTGGTGAGCGTGCCGCACGTTGCGCACACGCTGACGGCGGGCAAGCCGGCAATGAAGGCCGCCGTGGTGCCGGTGCGTCCGGCCGCGCAGCGTCCGCCGATTGTGCCGAAGTCCCGCGATGCCCAGTTGCTGCGTCCGAAGCTGAGTCAGCCTGCTGCTGCGGCGTCGTCCGCATCGGACGACAACTGGTCCGCCTTCTGATCGATTTTGATTCTTTGTCCAGACGGATACACGTAACGAACGCGTGAACAAGGTTCACATGGTGCGCGCGAGATGCCATGATGCGGGGTTTTGTCTGCCTCGCCTCCTGATGTCTCGCGCATGCTCGTCTCGCCTCTCCGCGCAGCTCCGATGATTGCCACGAACTTCAGCCTACTGCTGCTTGCGGCGTTGCTCGGCCTGATGGCCGCGCAAGGCCTGCGCACGGTCCGACAGGACGGCGCGCCGGAGCGCAAGTCCGCCCGGTCGCTGGCCTGGTGGGCGGCCCTGATGTCGCAGGGCACGATGGGCATGCCGCTCTGGGTGGCTGCCGCATCCGGCACGCTGACGGCTGCCAACAACGGCGCCAAGTTCGCTGCGGCCTTTGCGGTGACGCTCGTCGCCAGCATGGCCGCCTCGCATATGCTCGCCCCCACATGGTTGTGGCTGCGTGGCCATGGCCGTGGCTGGCAGCTTGCCATTGCCACGGCGATGATTGCCGGCGCCGGCCTCGTGGCCATGGCGGGTGCCCGGCTGGGCCGCGTGTGCGGCGGCACGTCGATGACGCCGCGCGACTGTATCGACGCGGCCGGCGTGCAGGGTCCGGGCTGGCTGGCCGGCGGCCTCGCGCTGCTTTGCGCGGGCTTGTACTTCATGCACCGTATCCAGACAAACCGCTGGAACGCCGTGCAGGCCGATGGCGCGGGCCGTGATGATTTCGATGAATTCCCCATGCCGGGCCGCGCTGGCAACGCCGGCGGCGCAGGCGAGGCGCGCAGCAGCATCCGTCGCAACCTTGGCCGCTTCGGTGGCCTGACCGTGCGGATGTCCGCGCGCGACCAGCGGCCGGTGGGCGAGTACAGCGTCAGCACGGAGTTGCCGGACCGTACCGCGTTTGCGCGCTGGCTCGACAAGAGCATGGCGCAATCGCGCCTGTCGGATACCAGTTGCGCGGTGCTGCTGATCCACATCGCCGATTTCCGCGAGGTGGACGAAGTCTTCGAGGTGCGTGCCGACGATATCCTCGCGCAGGATGCCGGGGCACTGGCCCAGGCCGCGCTGGAACCCCATCACTTCCTGGCACGTCTGGCGCGCGACGAGTTTGCCGTGGGTGTGCCGGAACTTATCCAGCACAGCCGCGCGCATGAACTGGGCGACAAGGTGCTGGGCTCGCTGTCGGAATTCGTGGCCGCGCGCGGCCTGCAGATGCAGATCGGCGTGAACATCGGCATCGCCATTTCGCCGCGTGACGCCACGACATCGGAAGCATTGATGCAGGCGGCACGCGTGAGCCTGAGCGAGGCGCGCGAGAGCGGATCGAACCAGATGCGCATGTTCAACTCGGCTGCGGGCGAGCGCGCGCGCCGCATGCGCGTGATTCGCCGCGATCTGTGGCCCGCCATCCAGGACGACGCGCTGTCGCTGGTGTACCAGCCCAAGTACGACGTGAAGACGCGCAGCGTGATCGGGGCCGAGGCGCTGTGCCGCTGGCGCCATCCCACGCTGGGCGCGGTCAATCCGGCCGAGTTCATCATGGTGGCCGAGCAGTCGGGCCAGATCGACAAGCTCGACGACTGGGTCATCTCGCAGGTGTGCCGCCAGGTGCGGATGTGGCACGACGCCGGGCTGCCGCCCGCGCCGGTAGCGATCAACGTATCGGGTTTGCGCTTTGCGAGCCGGAACTTCCCGCAATACCTGCTCGAACAGATCCACCAGCACGACATTCCGCCATCGGCCATCACGCTGGAGATCACCGAGACGGCGGCGATGAAGGACATCGGCAAGTCCCTGGAGACGTTGACGGAGCTGCAGTCGCTGGGCATTCACGTGGCGCTGGACGATTTCGGCAGCGGCTACTCAAGCCTGGGCTACCTCAAGCGGCTGCGCGTGGGCACGCTCAAGATCGACCGCACGCTGATTGGCGGACTCGATGCCGATCCGCAGGGGCGGGCCATTGTCGGATCGATGGTGGCGTTGGCGCACGAACTGCGCATGAAGGTGGTGGCGGAAGGCGTGGAGTCTGCCTCGCAGCTCGACATTCTCGATGCCATGGGCTGCGACGAAGTGCAGGGCTACCTGATGGCCATGCCGCTGGAGGCGTCGGTGTTTGCCGACCTGCTGCAGGGCGCGCGGACGGCGCGGATCTGATTCCTGGCGCCGAAGGCCGGCCGCGCGGCGATCTAGAGCGATTCCTCTAATACCGGGGTGAGCGGCCTGCCAGGCGGGCGGGGGTGCTAAAGCCGGTCTGCCGGCGTGTCGATAAGTCCAGGACAGGGCAGTGGCATTTGCCGTTCTTCGCGGCACATGCCAGCGCGCTGGCTTGTCCGTCGCCGGCCGCATTCCTTGCCACTGGCGGACCCACCTCGAACGGAGTCCCCGAATGTCTCTTCCGCATATCCTCGTCGTTGACGATTCGCCATCCCTGCGCCGCATGACGGGCGCCTGCCTGCGCGCGGGCGGATTCACGGTGACGGAGGCGTCCGATGGCAAGGAGGCGCTGGAAGTGGCCATGGAGGGCCGCTTCGGCATGCTGGTCACGGACCAGGTGATGCCGGTCATGGACGGCCTGTCGCTGATTCGCGCGCTGCGTGCCACGCCGGACTATGCGTCGATTCCCATCCTGATGCTCTCCACGGAGCATGACGCCACCATCCTCGACCGCGCCCGCGAGGCCGGTGCATCCGGTTTCCTGGCCAAGCCGTTCGATCCCGAAGAGTTGATGGCGTCGGTCGATGCCTTGCTGACCCCTCCCACGGAGGGGTGAGGTCTCCGCCAAGTCGCCCTTAATCCACCTCGGTGGATGCCGATATCACAGGAAGGCCATATCAGGTGGTCCGGTCCTGCTGCTGCCATGTTCGATACGCGGCGCGGCGGGGCGGGCCATTGCATCGGGTCGCCAGCAGCCGGGGGCACGTAACTCCCGGCCACGACCAACCATGCCAGCGGGGGCAACCATGAACCACAGCACGAACCGCGCGGACGGCGCGGGAGAAGAATTCCTGGCTTTCCGGCTCGGTCGCGAAGAGTACGGCATCGACATCCTCAAGGTTCAGGAGATTCGCGGCTACGAGTCCGTCACGCAGATTGCGAACGCGCCCGACTACCTGAAGGGCGTGGTCAACCTGCGCGGCACCATCGTGCCGATCATCGACCTGCGCATCAAGTTCCGGCAGGCCGAGATCAGCTACGACCAGTACACCGTGGTGATCATCGTCGATATCCATGAACGCACCACCGGTATCGTGGTTGACGGCGTGTCCGATGTGCTGACGCTGACGCCCGCGCAGATCAAGCCGGCACCGGCGTTGTCCGGCGGCGTGGAAACCGAGTACATCCGCGGACTGGGCTCGCTCGAAGGCCGCATGCTGATCCTGGCCGATATCGAGAAGCTCATGAATATCGATGACCTCGCGGCACTGGATGCCGCGGCGGGCGCCTGATGCCACAGAGGGGACGCGCCGGGCGCGGCCCCAACTTTTTCGAGCCGCTTTCCGAGCCGCCTTTCGAGCAGTAGAGCCATGCGCAACAACCAGCCTGTCACCCAGCGCGAGCATCCGCTCTCGCCGAACGATTACCTGATCTCGCGGACCGACCTCAAGGGTCGCATCACGTTCGCCAACCGGGCGTTCGTGGAGATCAGCGGCTTCACGTCGCGAGAGCTGCTTGGTGCGGCGCATAACCTGGTCCGGCATCCGGACATGCCGTCCGAAGCCTTCGCGGACCTCTGGTCGTCCATCCAGGCGGGCAAGACCTGGGTGGGCATCGTCAAGAACCGCCGCAAGAATGGCGACCACTACTGGGTGCAGGCCACCGTCACGCCTACGCGCGTGGACGGCCGCATCATCGGCTATACCTCGGTGCGGTCGATGGCCACGCGCGCGCAGATCGATGCAGCCGAGGCCGCATATCGTCGCTTCCGCGAGAACCGCGCCAGCGGGCTGGCCATTCGCGATGGCGCCGTGGTCCGCACTGGCGTGGCGGGCCTGCTGGGCCGCCTGATGCGCATGACGCTGCGCCGCCGGATCATGCTGGCGCAGGCAGCCGGCGTGGCGTGGTTCCTGGTGGCGCTGGGCGGCGTGCACTGGATGTCTCCTGACGCCGCCGCGCAACTCTGGCCGTGGCTGTGGGGCACCTTCGCGATGGGCGTGGTGTCGTCGTTCGCGGCGGGCTCGCTGCTGGTCTCGCGTGTGGACCGCCCGGTCGGAGAAATGCTCGATTTCGCGCTGCGCATGGGCGCGGGCGACCTGACCACCACGTACGAACACAAGGCCAATGACGAAGTGGGTTCGCTGTCGCGCGCCATGCGCACGATGCAGCGCAGCCTGCTGTCGGTGGTGCATGACATCCAGGAAGGCATGGCCAGCATCTCTACCGTGACGCATCAGGTGGCCGCCGGCAACAACGATCTCTCGCAACGTACCGAGCAGCAGGCGGCCTCGCTGGAGGAGACCGCTTCGAGCATGGAGCAGTTGACGGGCACCGTGCGCCAGAACGCCGATAACGCGCGCCAGGCCACGGGGTTGGCGGCCACGGCGTCGGAGACGGCGCTGCGCGGCGGCGAAGCCGTGGGCCGCGTGGTGCAGACCATGGACGAGATCAACGAGGCGTCGCACAAGATCGTCGACATCATCGGCGTGATCGAGGGCATTGCCTTCCAGACCAACATCCTGGCGCTGAACGCGGCGGTGGAAGCGGCACGCGCCGGCGAGCAAGGCCGTGGCTTTGCGGTAGTGGCTGGCGAGGTGCGCAGCCTGGCGCAGCGCAGCGCTAACGCGGCCAAGGAAATCAAGGGCCTGATCGGCAACACCGTGGAGCGCGTGGAGAACGGCGCGGCGCAGGTGTCGGACGCCGGGGCGACGATGGACGAGATCGTGCAGGCCGTGAAGCGCGTGACCGACATCATGGGCGAGATCAGTTCGGCATCGGCCGAGCAGAGCACGGGCATCGAACAGGTGAACGAGGCCGTGGCACAGATGGATGAAGTCACGCAGCAGAACGCTGCGCTGGTGGAGCAGGCCGCTGCCGCGGCAGGCTCGCTGGAGGAACAAGCCGACCGCCTGCGCGAGTCGATTTCCACTTTCCGCATCAGCACGCAGGCCGAGACCCGGCCCGTGCGGCAGCGGCAGGCGGAGTTGGCAGTCGAGGCAGTTGGCTGAAGTGGGGAGCGCGGCCAGCGCCCGTCAAGGGTGCGGAGCCGACCAAAAGCGCCGCGCGCCTTTCCTTTGCGCGCGGCATCAGGAACGGGGTAGATCGGCCGCCCACGCAGGCGGCAGCGACAACAACTCGGGACGGAGAGACTGGCCAACCCGAACTTTCTGACACAAGAAGGGGGTAGTTCAATGCAGTGGTTCAATCAACTACGTGTGACAACCAGGCTCATCGCCGGCTTCCTGGTTGTTTCCGTGATCGGCGCCATCATCGGCCTGCTGGGCGTGGTCAACATGGGGCGCATGGCGGAGTGGACCGGCAAGATCTACAACACCGATCTGCAGGCGCTGAAGGCCGTGCAGGACGGCAACATCAACTTGGTCTACGCCAGCCGTGCGCAGATCGCGCTGCTGTCGGCATCGACCATGGGCGAGCGCGCCACCGAGAAGACCCAGATCGAGAAATCGCTGGGCGAAATGGAGGCGCGGGTAAAAACTGCAAAGGATTCGTTCGCGCAGCCTGAAGGCCAGGCGCTGTTCAAGCAGTACGAAACGCTGGTGCCGCCGTTCAAGGAACGGATGACGAAATACGTGGCGCTGGTGAGCAAGCAGCCGCTGGACACCTCGCAGTTCGACAGCAACGTCTTCACGGAAAGCAGCGAGCTGCTCAAGGACAGCCACGCGCTGGAAGAGATCCTGTTCAAGATGGTCAAGCGCCGCGACGAGCGCGCCAAGTCCAACATGGAAGAGTCCACGAGCGTCTACAACAGCTCGCGCGTGGCGATGCTGCTGCTGGTGCTGGGTGGCATGGTGGTGTCGGTGCTGCTGGGATTGTTCCTGGCACGCCAGCTCTCGCGCCAACTGGGTGGAGAGCCCGCCTACGCCGCGTCGATTGCCGCACGTATCGCCGAGGGAGATTTCTCGGGCAAGGTGGACCTGCGCGCAGGTGACCAGGCCAGCCTGTTGCACGCCATGGGCCAGATGCAGCAGCAGCTCTCGCACATGGTGCGCGACTTCAAGGAATCGGCCGAATCGATCGGCACGGCCTCGCGTGAAATCGCTGCGGGCAACAACGACTTGTCTCAGCGTACCGAGCAGCAGGCGGCCTCGCTGGAGGAAACCGCTTCCAGCATGGAAGAACTGACCAGCACCGTGCGTCAGAACGCGGATAACGCACGTCAGGCCAGCGGTCTGGCGGCCAATGCGTCGGAGACCGCGGTGCGCGGCGGCGAAGTGGTCAGCGAAGTGGTCAAGACGATGGGCGAGATCAACGGCGCTTCGCGCAAGATCGTCGACATCATCGGCGTGATCGAAGGTATTGCGTTCCAGACCAACATCCTGGCGCTGAATGCTGCCGTGGAAGCGGCGCGCGCCGGTGAACAGGGCCGCGGCTTTGCGGTGGTGGCTGGCGAGGTGCGCAGCCTGGCGCAACGCAGCGCCAACGCGGCCAAGGAAATCAAGACGCTGATCGACAACTCGGTGGCGCAGGTGGATACCGGCGCGACGCTGGTGGGTCAGGCCGGCACGACGATGGAAGAAATCGTGCAGGCCGTGAAGCGCGTGACCGACATCATGGGCGAGATCAGCGCGGCTTCCGCCGAACAAAGCTCGGGCATCGAGCAGGTCAACCAGGCCGTGGCGCAGATGGACGAAGTCACGCAGCAGAATGCCGCGCTGGTGGAACAGGCCGCTGCCGCAGCGGGTTCGCTGCAGGATCAGGCGGGCCGTCTGATGGAGTCGGTGTCGGGCTTCCGCCTGTCCGATGAGGATGTCTCGCACGCCGTGCCTGCTCTGCCGGCACCGGTGGCACGTTCGGTGACGCGTCCGAGCGCCAAGGCACCTGTCGCGCGCACGAAGGCCGCTGCAAAGACCGCCAGGGCACCGAAGGCCGCCAAGGCTGCCGGTACGGCACTGGTTGCCACGACCGCCGAACCTGCGCTGGCTGAAGTTGGCGACGAAGATGCCGATACCCAGATGAAGCGTCCCGCCCTTGCCGCGAAACCGGCAGGCCATGGCGCATCCGACAACGGTGACTGGAGCGCGTTCTGATCGCCTGACCGCATCGCTGCGATCTCGATAGCGCACGCCCCGGCCCGCCTTGTAAAAGTTGCGCCGGGGCGCTTACTCGTTCAAAGAACAACCATGCAAACCGATATCAGCCTGTCCCTGTCGGCCGAAGCCACGGCGCGGCTGCGCGCGGACTTCGATGCCTTTGTAAGAGTTTCAACGGGCATCGACGCCGAGTTCATTCCGCCCGCCTTCGACGATTTCCTGCGTGCCCGTCTGATGCAGCAGGACGGCCCGCTGACCGAACGTGCCGTGATGCGCCTGCTGGCCAGCGGCGAGTACGGATGGGCCAGGAAGGTCTTCGACAAGCAACTGCCGAACGCATTGGCCGCGCTGATGCGCGATGCCGCGCGCTTCGGCTTCGGCCTGGCTGTGCAGCCCGCATGGTCCGCACAGCAGCGCATGGAACATGCGCGCGAATGGGCCACCAACATCCTGAGCGAAGCCGGCGCGGACACCGCCTTCACCGAGGCGCTGGCCGCGCAGATCTCGTCATCCGCCGTGGACATCTGCACGTTGGAAGAGCGCATGCGCACGCCCGCATGGCGCGTGGCCGACGGCCTGCGCCAGCGGGCCTACGACGTCATGTACGCGCTGCAGACCGAGCAGAGCGAAGCCCTGGGCCGCAGCAAGGTAGGCGAGCTGCGCGCGCTGCTGGGCCTCGCGCTCGAATACCGCTCCGTGACCGCAGAAGAAGCCGCGCGCGTGCTGGAGCAGGTGGAGCGCTCGCGTCCGAACCTGTTCCGCGAAGCCCCTGACGATGTGTTCGCGCGCCTTGCTGCATGGCTGCGTCGCGCGTTTAGCCAAACTGTGGTGGCGCGTCAATAGTGGAATCCAGCAACACTGTTCAGCGCAGTGATCTGTGCACCGCAACAGGACCTTGTCCGTTGAGTACGCAACCGTTACAGCCTTGATGTAAATCAAAAGTCAGACATCGGTCCTGTTACAAAATTCGCGACCTATGTATGTTCCTTGCGACATTTGTGAATCCCCAACGTAAGTAGGGATTGGCATTGCAGGCCGATTGCCGATATAAACGTAACAGTTTCACTTACACTCTGTAACATCTGTAACGTTTCGGAGAGAAGGTGTAACCGGGCGAAGTTCCTTTCGTAGTACGTCGTACCTACTCGAACACGCACCAAACGATCTGGTCGCCGGCAAGCAGTGTCTGCCGGTAAGCGCCGGACAAGCGGTCGAGAGGTTATTTGGTAGCGGGGAAAAATTGGAAAGCAGTGAAGTTCTCCAGGAGATCAGGGAGGTTAACCTCGCCTATCTTCTGCTTGCGCAACGACTGGTGCGCGAAAACCAGGTGGAAGCCATGTTCAGGCTTGGCGTCAGCAAGGAAATTGCTGAGATTCTGGCCAAACTGACCTCGGCGCAACTCGTCAAGCTGGCAGCATCCAACATGGTGCTGTGCCGTTTCCGCTTTGACGATCATGCGCTGCTGTCCACGCTCACTCACACGGCCAAGAGCCATGATATGCAGCAGATCCACGCTGCTATCCTGCTGGCACGGCAACCTGTGGAGTCGCTCAATTGACCGCACTCCTCCAGGCCTCGCCGGGCAGCAGCTTCACGGCCACGACCGTACCCAACCGCAAGAGCGTCCTGCAGGATGCCAACCAGACCCAGCTCGCCATCGAGCTGATTGGCCTGGGTGCGCGCCTGCAAGTGCTTGAAGCCGAGACCACGCTCTCGCGCGACCGGTTGATCCGCCTCTACAAGGAGCTGCGCGGCGCCTCGCCGCCCAAGGGCATGCTCCCGTTCTCGACAGACTGGTTCACGACCTGGCTGCCGAATATCCATTCGTCGCTGTTCTTCTCTGCTTACCAGTTCATGGTGCAGGAAGGCGAGACGTCGGGCATTCGTGCGGTAGTGGCCGCTTACCGTCTGTACCTGGAACACGTTTCGCTGCTCGGCGGCGAAATCGTCTTAAGTTTCACCCGTGCCTGGACGTTAGTACGGTTTTTCGAGAGCAACATGCTGCAGCTTTCCAGCTGTACCTGTTGCGGCGGCCAGTTCGTGACGCATGCCTATGAGCCGCACGCGAACTTTGTCTGCAGCCTGTGCCGTCCGCCCTCGCGGGCCGGAAAGGTAAAGAAGCTCTCGAAGGACGCCACTGCCGCGCAGACCGTAGCCTGAGTTCATCGGGCTGACGTCTGCAAGGCAAGGTGGGCCCCGGAACGTACCGGCAGGCGCTGACGGCGCTCGCCTGTACGGCCGCGAGCCCCCGGGGCGCCTGACGCGTGTTATTCAGACGGGGATCCGATCGTGCTAGTTGTTCTTGGCTATGTCGTCGTAGTGGTTGCGGTGCTGGGCGGTTACGCCATCACCGGTGGCCACATGGGCGCGCTCTACCAACCGGCAGAGCTCATCATCATCGGCGGTGCCGCCGTTGGTGCGTTCATCAGCTCGAACAGCGGCAAGGCCATCAAGGCCACGGGCAAGGCCATGCCGATGCTGCTGAAGGGTTCCAAGTACAAGAAGGAACTCTACCTGGACGTGATGGCACTGCTGTACGTGCTGCTCTCCAAGGCCCGCCGCGAGGGCATCCTGTTCCTCGAAAAGGAAATTGCAGACCCTGCCTCCAGCAGCGTGTTCAGTCAGTACCCCCGCATCCTGGCCGACGCCAAGATGATGGAGTTCCTGACGGACTACCTGCGGATGATGGTCAACGGCAACATGAACGCCTTCGAGATCGAGGCGCTCATGGACCACGAAATCGAAACGTACCGCCACGAGGCCGAGATTCCCGTCCATGCGCTGTCGCGCGTTGGCGACGGCCTGCCCGCCTTCGGCATCGTGGCCGCGGTGATGGGCGTGGTGCACGCACTGGCCTCGGCAGACCTGCCGCCGGCCGAGCTGGGTGCGCTGATCGCCAACGCACTGGTCGGTACGTTCCTGGGCATTCTGCTGGCGTACGGCTTTGTCTCGCCGCTGTCGTCCCGCGTCGAGCACCAGGTGTCCGAAAGCATCAAGGTGTACGAGTGCATCAAGGTCACGCTGCTGGCATCGCTCAATGGTTACGCACCGCTGGTGGCGGTGGAATTCGGCCGCAAGGTGCTGTACTCGACGGTGCGTCCGTCGTTCCTTGAGCTGGACGACCATGTGCGCGAAGTCAAGAGCCTGACCTGACGGGAGAGCAGCCATGAGCAGCGCCCAGGACCTACGTCCCATCGTCATCAAGAAGGTCAAGGGGCATCACAAGCCCCATGGCAACCACAGCTGGAAAATCGCCTATGCCGACTTCATGACGGCCATGATGGCGCTCTTCCTGGTGCTGTGGCTGCTGAGTTCGTCGTCGCCCAAGACGCTGGTCGGCGTGGCCGAGTATTTCAAGACACCGCTCAAGGTGGCGGTGGCCGGCGGCGACAAGAGCAGCCTGTCCAAGAGCGTGATTCCGGGCGGCGGCAAGGACCCGATGGCAAAGGATGGCGAAGTCATGCGGGCCATGACGAATGATCCGGCCGACGCGCAGCGCCGCCGTGACCAGCTCGAGTCCGAACGCCTGCACGCGCTGAAGGGCCGCCTCGAACAGATCATCGAGAACAACCCGCAGCTCAAGCAATTCCGTCCGCAACTGCTGCTGGACATCACCAGCGAAGGGCTGCGCATCCAGATCCTGGATACGCAGAACCGTCCGATGTTCCGTACCGGCAGCGCAGCGGTGGAGCCGTACATGCGCACCATCCTGCGCGAGATCGGCCCCGTGCTCAACGAGATGCCCAACAAGGTGAGTCTCTCGGGACACACCGACTCGGCCACCTACATGGCGGGCGAGCGTGCCTACAGCAACTGGGAGCTGTCGGCGGATCGCGCCAACGCCTCGCGTCAGGAACTGATCGCGGGTGGCATGCAGGAAGGCAAGGTCCTGCGCGTGCTGGGACTGGCGGACACCATGCCGCTGGAAAAGAAAGACCCGCTCGCTGCCGTTAATCGTCGTATCAGCATCGTGGTGCTGAACAAGCGGGCGCAGGCGCAGTTCGAGTCGGAAAACGCCAGCGCGGCGGACGTATCCGTGCAGGCGCAGAAGGGACGTACGGCGGAAGAGATCCAGTCGCAGCTCGGGGCCGCTTCGGCGCCCGCTGCCCGCCCGGCCTCTGCGCCCCGCGGCAAGATCGAATGAGGCGCGCCGCCCGGGGAGGGCGGCGCATCTTCCAGAGCAACTAGCGAGTCAGGACGATCATGTCTGTCGATATCGATATCACCCAGTTCTATCAGACCTTCTTCGAGGAGGCGGAAGAGCTGCTCGTTGAAATGGAGCAGCTGCTGCTCGAGGTGGACATCGAGTCCCCCGATGCCGAGGCGCTCAATGCCATCTTCCGGGCAGCGCACTCCATCAAGGGCGGCGCCGCGACGTTCGGCTTCACGGCGCTGACCGAGACCACGCACATCTTCGAGAACCTGCTCGACCGTACGCGTCGGCGGGAACTGGCCCTGACCCGGGTCATCATCGACACCTTTCTGGAAACCAAGGACGTGTTGCAAGACCAGCTCAACGCCTATCGCAACGGCACCGAACCCGATCCGGAAACGTTCAAGCGCATCTGCGCCGTGCTGCAGCAGCTGGCCCAGGAGGCCAATGGCGACGCCGCACCGGCTCCGGCCCCCGCACCCGCCGCAGCCCCGGCACCCGCAGCGGCACCGGCAGCCGGCGGCAACCTCAAGGTCCGCCTGATCAAGGTATCGGCGGGTGACCAGGCGCTGATGCGCGAGGAACTGGCCAACCTGGGCGAGATCACCGGACAGGAAGAAGCCGACGGCGACCTGACCATCTGGCTGAACAGCGCCTGCAGCGCCGATGACATCATCGCGGTCTGCTGCTTCGTGATCGACGAGAAACAGATCGTGGTGGAAGCCGTGGCCGCAGGCGAAGCACCTGCCGCAGCCGCACCCGCGCCGGCCCCGGTGGCCGCACCGGCTCCGGTGGCTGCCGCGCCGGCCGCAGCCCCTGCTGCACCGGCTGCCAAGGACAAGGAAAAAGCCAAGCCCGCTGCGGCCGCCGCGCACGCACCGGACTCCGGCTCCATCCGCGTGCCGACCGAAAAGGTGGACCAGATCATCAACCTGGTGGGCGAACTGGTGATCACGCAATCGATGCTGGCGCAGACCGCATCGTCGCTGGACCCGGTACTGTTCGACCGCCTGTTCTCCGGCATGGGCCAGCTCGAACGCAATGCGCGCGATCTGCAGGAAGCGGTGATGTCGATCCGCATGATGCCGATGGACTACGTGTTCTCGCGCTTCCCGCGTCTGGTGCGTGACCTGGCCAGCAAGCTGAACAAGCAGATCGATCTGGTCACGTTCGGCAAGGCGACCGAACTCGACAAGAGCCTGATCGAACGCATCATCGATCCGCTGACGCACCTGGTGCGCAACAGCCTGGATCACGGCATCGAAACGCCCGAGAAGCGCATGGCCGCCGGCAAGGAAGCTACGGGCCAGCTGATTCTGTCCGCGCAGCACGCAGGCGGCAATATCGTGATCGAAGTCAGCGACGACGGCGGTGGCCTGAATCGCGAGCGCATCCTGGCCAAGGCCATCCAGAACAACCTGCCGGGCGCGTCGGAAAGCATGACCGACGACGAAGTGTGGCAGCTGATCTTTGCACCGGGCTTCTCCACTGCCGAAGTCGTGACCGATGTGTCGGGCCGTGGCGTGGGCATGGACGTGGTGAAGCGGAACATCCAGGAAATGGGCGGCCACGTGGAAATCGCGTCGCGTCCGGGCCTGGGCACCACCACGCGCATCGTGCTGCCGCTGACGCTGGCGATTCTCGATGGCATGTCGGTGCGCACCGGCGAAGAGACTTTCATCCTGCCGCTGAACTGCGTGATGGAGTCCCTGCAGCCGAAGTCCGAAGACGTGCATACGGCCGCCAACGGCGAGCGTGTGATGAACGTGCGCGGCGAATACCTGCCGCTGCTGGAACTGCACAAGGTCTTCAACGTGGCCAACGCCGTGCAGGAACCCACGCAGGGCATCGCCGTGATCCTGGCTGCGGAAGGCAAGCGCTTTGCGCTGCTGGTAGACCAGTTGATCGGCCAGCACCAGGTGGTGCTGAAGAATCTCGAAACGAACTATCGCAAGGTGCCGTGCATCTCGGCCGCAACGATCCTCGGCGACGGCAGCGTTGCGCTGATCGTGGACGTGGGTGCGTTGCAGCGCACGGGTGTGCGCCGCCAGGACCCGGTAGCCGTTGCGTAACTGAAAGAAGCAAGGAGAACAGACATGGCCGGCATCGGACAGATCGATACCCAGGGCAGCGAAGCCTCTGGTCAGGAGTACCTGGTCTTCACGCTGGGCACCGAGGAATATGGCATCGACATCCTCAAGGTGCAGGAGATCCGCAGCTACGAAACGGTGACGCGCATTGCCAATGCGCCGGACTTCATCAAGGGCGTGACGAACCTGCGCGGCGTGATCGTGCCGATCGTCGACCTGCGTTTGAAGTTCGACCTCGGCAACGTGCGCTATGACCACCAGACCGTGGTGATCATCCTGAACGTGGCGGGCCGCGTGGTTGGCATCGTCGTGGATGGCGTGTCGGACGTGCTGACGCTCACGGGCGACGATATCAAGCCGGCGCCGGAGTTTGGCGTGTCGGTGTCGAACGAGCATCTCACGGGCCTCGGCTCGGTGGAAGGCCGCATGCTGATCCTGATCGACATCGAACGCATGATGACCAGCCCCGAGATGTCGCTGATCGAAGCCGAACTCGCCTGACGCGCGAGCTGGTTCCGTCCCCAAGAATTGAAACTGCCGCGACCCGGCATCCCTGACGATACACACACATGACGCCGCTCCGTTCTTCCTCCAGCCCCACCGGGAAGCCAGGCGCGGCCGTGAGTCCGGCAATGCCGGTGCTGACGCCGCTGCGCGACGACATGCGTGACTTCCTGCTGACCGAGCGCGACTTCGAGAAGGTGCGCCAGCTGATTCACAAGCGTGCGGGCATCTCGCTGGGCGCGCACAAGCGCGAGATGGTGTACAGCCGTCTGGCGCGGCGCCTGCGTTCGCTGCAATTGAGCGATTTCGGCACGTACCTGGAATTGCTGGAAGCCGACGACCGTTCCGACGAATGGGAGTACTTCACCAACGCGCTGACGACCAACCTCACATCGTTCTTCCGTGAGGCGCACCACTTTCCGCTGCTGGCCGAGCACGCCAGGAAGATCGGCCGCCCGTACAGCGTGTGGTGCGCGGCGGCATCGACTGGCGAAGAGCCCTACTCGATTGCGATCACGCTGGCCGAGGCGCTGGGCGAACG
Organism: Cupriavidus sp. 2SB; assembly: GCF_005503625.1. Taxonomy (GTDB): domain Bacteria; phylum Pseudomonadota; class Gammaproteobacteria; order Burkholderiales; family Burkholderiaceae; genus Cupriavidus. The sequence continues at coordinate 78,710 of NZ_SCMX01000026.1, forward strand.
CGCAGGCACGGTGCTGGCCACCGACATCGACACGCAGGTACTGGCCAAGGCCCGCGCAGGCGTCTATACGACCGAACAGGTGGCGCGGCTTTCGCAAGAGCAGTTGAAGCGCTTCTTCCTGAAGGGCACTGGCGCACGCGCTGGCGCCGTGAAGGTCAAGCCGGACCTGGCATCGACGATTGCGTTCGAGCCGCTGAACCTGCTGGCGCCCGATTGGGGCATCCGCGAGAAGTTCGACGCCATCTTCTGCCGCAACGTGATGATCTATTTCGACAAGCCGACCCAGGGCCGCATTCTGGAGCGGTTTGCGCCGATGCTGAAGCCGCACGGCCTGCTGTTTGCCGGGCACTCGGAGAATTTCTCGTATGTCACGCGCGCGTTTCAACTGCGCGGACAGACGGTGTACGAACTGTCGGGCAAGGGCGGAGGTGCATGATGCGCGGCACGCCCCAGATGCCAGAGGCCATTGCCACGCGAAAATACTTCGATCGCGAATTCGGCAAGCAGGCCATCAAGCTGTTGCCCAACGAATACTTCGTGACCGGCGATGACGTGGTGCTGACCACGGTGCTGGGATCGTGCGTGTCCGCATGCATCCGCGACGAGTACACCGGCGTGGGCGGCATGAACCATTTCATGCTGCCCGACGACGAGAACGCGGGCCCGGATCGCATGCTGTCGGCATCGATGCGCTACGGCTGCTATGCGCTGGAAGTGCTCATCAATGAATTGCTGAAGATGGGCGCACGCCGCGAACGTCTGGAGGCGAAAGTTTTTGGTGGCGGCGCGGTACTGGCGAACATGACCACCCTCAATATTGGGGACCGGAATGCCGATTTCGTACTGAAGTACCTGCGCACCGAAGAGATTCGCGTGGCCGCACAGGATTTGCGCGGGCCGCATGCGCGCCGCGTCAGCTATTTCCCGAAAACGGGGCTGGCGCTGGTGCGCCGGCTGACGCGTCAGGACGATACGGTAGGCGTGGAACGCGAGGAACGTGCCCTGGCGCGTGCGCTGTCCACCTCCACGAAGGCACCCGCACGTGGTGCCGTGGAATTGTTTACGCGGCAGGCATCGGCCAAGACGCCGACCTGAAACCTTTAAGACGTAGAGACAAACATGACTGCCGCGAAGATCAAGGTGCTGTGCGTGGACGATTCCGCGCTGATCCGCAGCCTGATGACGGAGATCATCAACAGCCAGCCCGATATGGAGGTGGTAGGTACTGCCCCCGATCCGCTGGTGGCGCGAGACATGATCAAGCGCCTGAACCCCGACGTGCTGACGCTCGACGTGGAAATGCCGCGCATGGATGGGCTGGATTTCCTGGAACGCCTGATGCGCCTGCGCCCGATGCCGGTGCTGATGGTGTCGTCGCTGACCGAGCGCGGATCGGAAATCACGATGCGCGCGCTGGAGCTGGGTGCCGTCGATTTCGTGACCAAGCCCAAGCTCGGCATTCGCGAAGGGCTGATCGAATACACCGACACCATCGCGGATAAACTGCGCGCGGCGTCGCGTGCCCGCGTGAAGGCCCGCACCGAATCGGCACCGGGCAGCACGCCTGCCGCGCCGATCCTGCGCGCGCCGCTGCTGTCGACGGAAAAGCTGATCATCGTCGGCGCATCGACGGGCGGCACCGAGGCCATCAAGGAATTCCTGATGCCGCTGCCGCCGGATTCGCCCGCGATCATGATCGTGCAGCACATGCCGGCCGGCTTCACGAAATCGTTCGCGCAACGGCTCAACGGCCTGTGCCGCATCACGGTGAAGGAAGCCGAGCACGGCGAGCGCGTGCTGCCGGGCTATGCGTATATCGCGCCCGGCGATTCGCACCTGCTGCTCACGCGCAGCGGCGCCAACTACGTGGCGCATCTGTCGCAGGAAGCACCGGTCAATCGCCATCGTCCTTCGGTGGATGTGCTGTTCGATTCGGCGGCGATCCACGGCGGCAAGAACGTGACCGGCGTGATCCTGACCGGCATGGGCAAGGATGGCGCGCGCGGCATGCTGCGCATGAAGGAAGCGGGTTCATACAATTTGGCGCAGGACGAGCAGTCCTGCATCGTGTTTGGCATGCCGAAGGAGGCCATCGCCACCGGCGGCGTGCATGAAGTCGTACCCCTGCACCAGATGAGCCAGCGCGTCATGGCGCACCTGGCAACGTTTGGTGCGCGGGCGCAACGCGTGTAGGCCCGGACCGACAAGGCGCCGCGCGCGAAGAGGTCAGATCAGCAACAACAACCGGATGGCACTGTCATCCGCAACCGTATTGGAGCCGTAAAGTGGATAAGAACATCAAGATCCTCGTGGTCGACGACTTTCCGACCATGCGTCGGATTATTCGCAACCTGCTCAAGGAGCTGGGGTTCAACAACGTCGAGGAAGCCGAAGACGGCGCCGCCGGTCTTGAAAAGGCCAAGGACGGCAGCTTCCAGTTCGTGGTGTCGGACTGGAACATGCCGAACATGGACGGCCTGACGATGTTGCAATCGATCCGCGCCACGCCTGGTATCGAAAAGACGCCGGTGCTGATGGTGACGGCCGAAGCCAAGAAGGAAAACATCATCGCCGCCGCACAGGCCGGTGCCAACGGTTATGTCGTGAAGCCCTTCACGGCCGCAACGCTCGACGAAAAGATCACCAAGATCTTCGAGAAGCTGGCTCAATAAGAGGTACGCGATATGTCGACGACTCCGACTTTCAGCCAAGAATCGGCCGATCAGATCATCCATCGCATCGGCAACCTGACGCGCATGCTGCGCGACAACATGCGGGAGCTGGGGCTCGACAAGGAGATCGAGAAGGCCGCGCAGGCCATTCCCGATGCGCGCGACCGCCTCAGCTACATCGCCGCGATGACCGAGCAGGCCGCCGAGCGTTCGCTCACGGCCGTGGAACTGGCGCAACCGCTGCAGGAAGAACTCGAAGCCCGCGCCAACGCGCTCGACAAGCGCTGGGAGGCGTGGTTCGAGAAGCCCGTGGAACTGGGTGACGCGCGCGCGCTGGTGCTCGATACCCGCGAGTTCCTGACCGACGTGCCGGCCAAGACCAAGGCCACGGGCAGCCACCTGCTCGAGATCATGATGGCGCAGGACTTCCAGGATCTGACGGGTCAGGTCATCAAGAAGATGATGGACATGATCCGCGGCCTGGAGCAGGAACTGCTGCAGGTGCTGATCGACAACGTGCCCGCCGATCGCCGCGTGGAAGCTCCGCCCACGCTGATGAACGGCCCGCAGATCAACCCCGAAGGCAAGGCCGACGTGGTGGCGGATCAGTCGCAGGTGGATGATTTGCTGGCGAGCTTGGGGTTCTGAGTTTCGTTGCTCCCCTCGCTGTTTTGGCTCCCCTCTCCCGCATCGCGGGAGAGGGGTTGGGGGAGAGGGCAAAGCGGTTCTGCTTGCCGACAAGTGGCAGATTGCACCGCCAGCCCTCTCCCCCGCCCCTCTCCCAAAGGGAGAGGGGAGCAAACCATGGGAGAGCCGTGGTCCTTGGTCAACCCACCACCACCCGCTCGAACGTCCCCGCCACCTCCAGCCTCTGCTTCAGCAACCCCGTCTTCAAGTAAAAGTCCGCCGTCTGCTGCTGCACGGCCACGACTTCCGCGTCGATGGCCTGCCATTGCGTCTTGCGTCGCTCGAACTGCAATCGCGCCGCTTCCGGTGGAATGCCGATGATGCGCGCCAGCGTGGCCGAGAACTCCGGCACATGCTGGTAGGACCACGCCTGCGCACGCGCCACGCGCTGCAGGAAATCGCCCAGCACCGCGCGCTTGCTTGCCAATGCAGATTCCGTCGCGGCCAGATAACTGAGCCCGGACCACAAGCCTCGCCCGTTCACCAGCACGCGCGCATGACCGCTGGTCTCCGCCATCGCGGTGTACGGTTCCCATGTGGCCCACGCATCCACCGATCCGTTGGTCAGTGCCAGCTTCGCGTCTGCGGGCGGCAGGAAGCGGATGTCGGCGTCCTCGGGTTTCAATCCGGCCGATGCCAGTGCCTTGAGCGTGACAAAGTGTCCGATCGATCCACGATTCGTGCCGATGCGCTTGCCCTTGAGATCGGCGGCGGTCTTGAGCGGCGAATCGGGGCGCACCAGCACCGCCGTGCCATACGGGTCGGACCGGTTCACGCCGATCAGCTTGATCCGAGTCCCGGCAGCCAATGCGAAGATGGCCGGTGCATCGCCGATGGGGCCGCTATCTACCGCGCCCGCATTGAGCGCCTCGGCCAGCGGCGCGGCGGCGGGGAATTCGGTCCACTGGATGTCGTAGGTCACACCCTTCAACGCATCGGCCGCTTCCAGCAGAGCGCGCAATCCGCCTTTCTGGTCACCGGCTTTCAGGACGGGCCGCGTCTGGGCGTGTGCGGCATGCACGGCGGGAACGAGCGCGAGCATGGCGCCGGCATTGACGGTGTTCAGGAAGTGGCGGCGGGAACGGTTCATGGCGTGGCGGGAAGTGAGTCGAAGCCCTGACCGTACGTGCAACACGGACACCGGCCAACGAATGTTTTCGCAAATCCATATGCCGGTTGCATCGGCGGGGCGCTTGCGCTTCAATGTGGCACCGCATCCAACCTGCCGCCGACGATGGACCAGACCTCCGCACCCGCTTCACGCCCCGCCCTTCGCGAACTGACTGCGCTCGAAGGCCGCGTGGTGGCCGTGCTGCTCGAAAAGCAGTTCACCGTGCCCGATACCTACCCGCTGTCGCTCAATGCGCTGGCATCGGGCTGCAACCAGAAGACCGCCCGCGCACCCGTGATGAGCGTGACCGAGGACGAGATCCTGACCGCCATCGATGGCCTGAAATCCCTGAGCCTCGTGTTCGAAGGCAGCAGCAGCCGCGTGCCGCGCTTCGAGCAGAACCTCGGCAAGGTGCTCGGCGTGCCAAGCCAGTCGGCGGCGCTGCTGTCCACCCTGCTGCTGCGCGGCCCGCAAACCGCTGCCGAACTGCGGCTGAATACCGCCCGCCTGCACGCCTTCGCCGATATCTCGTCCGTCGAAGGGTTCCTGGATGAACTCGCCGAACGCACCCCGGCGCTGGTGGTCCGGCTGCCCCGCGCCCCCGGCGAGCGCGAACACCGCTGGATGCACCTGCTCTGCGGCGAAGTCAGCATTCCGGAAAACGCTGTCGCCTACCGGCCCGGCGCGGAGTCCGCCGCATCCCCTTCGGAACTGGAAGCCCTGCGCATCAGCCACCGCGCGCTCGAAGACAAGGTGGCAAAACTGCAGGCGCTGGTGGTGGAGATGGCCGGTCAGTTGGGCATCGAGGTGGAGGCGGGGCGGCTGGAATGAGACGAATCTGAAAGGGACCTGTTGCACGACCTGGCGCAGTACATCGGGCGGAGTGCATTGCTAGTCTTCCTGCATGTTCATGGTCAGGGAGTTTGCAATGGGATTCAGAAATCCGGGGGCCGCTGTTGCCGTGTCACGCATTGACCCGGCGCTGCTGCAGCTGGTCGACGTGGCCAGGGAGTCGCTGGAAGCGACGCAGAGGCGTCAGCGGGCCCGCAAGGCAAGCACGCTGATCCAGGGCTGGAAAGATGAAGGTATCTACCCCTTTGGTGGTCTGGCAGCCGATCCGCTCGAAGCCGCGCGGCGCGATATGTTCGATATCTGCGCGCTGGGTATCGACGAATGCCTGGAGGTGTTCCGGACGGGGACCGTGCATGATCGACGTTTCACCCTGGCGATGCTCAAGGCGACGCTTGAAGCGGGCGCTGGCCCCTTGAAGCAGGTGCTTGCCGAAGTTTTCAACCTGCCCGCCGCCAGGACCAGCGAGCTGCTCGGGCTGATGCAGTTGACCTCGTTGTCCTCGATGATCGAATGCAGCCGGTTGGTGACAGACCGGCTTCACTTCCTGACCGGCCTGGAGTCGATGCTGTTCGACATCGGTAACAAGCGCGGCTTCCGCGAGCGCGGACAGTTGCATCGCCTGATTGAAAACGAGACGTGGATCTTCGGTGAAGAATTCCGGCTGACGAGCAGCGGGGAGAGCCTGAACACGGTGTTGCGCAAGCATGTCCACAAGCTCGACATGGGCAAGGGGTGGCTTCAGCAAGCGGTGCTCCGCGACGACGGCAAACGCGGTTTCATCGACTTTGTGCTGGGGCGCGAATTGCCAGCCCCGGGCCTGCAGCGGGAATTTCTCGTTGTGGAATTGAAGCGTCCGATGAAAAAGGTCGACATGGAGGCGAAAGGGCAGATCGAACGCTACGCGATGGCCGTGGCGTCGGACGAGCGGTTCGACAAGGCCAATACACGATGGACGTTCATCGCGCTGTCGAACGAGATGACGCCGGAAGCGACCCGAATGGTGCAGTACATGCAAGGCGCCTTCGGCTGTACCTATCAGGACTCCACGCTGCGCATCGGCCTCTGTTCCTGGAGCGGCGTGCTCAATATGGCGCGGGTCCGGATGGAGGCGCTTCGGTCCAAGTTGAACTGCACTGTTTCCAGCGATCAAGGA
>NZ_SCMX01000027.1 GCF_005503625.1 Cupriavidus sp. 2SB
CCCTGCAAAATTCCCGCCCATACGATGTGAACATAAAAAGGTGGGTCAATGGGTCGAAGAAGAAGGGCGCCATCGCTCAGCACGGTTCTGCTGGATTCCCCTTGGTGGGTATCCGCCTTATTTGCGTTAGCTAGTTATATTGGGCTCCACACGGTCATTCCTGCCGTCTTTGCATCTAGCCCATATCTGCGCGCGATTGCCATAGCCTGCCAATCCCTGGCATGGGTGCCTGCCGCTGTGTTCAGCTTTCTGGGGCTGCTAGCCTTTCTACGTGCCCGAAAGTTTCAATCGGTAGTGCGTTCGTCGACTGGCAATGCTAGCGATTCAAGGAAAGGTCGCCCCGTTCAAGCTACCCGAGGCATCAGGCGCATTGCTAATCCAACTCCGCCGGTTACCGCCAACGCTGACGACTACGCGCCTACAAGCCACTATCCGCAAACTCCACCAGAGAAACCCACCGAATGGTCCCTGGACGCACTCAAGCAACTCGAATGGAAACGGTTTGAGCTGTTATGCGTCTGGTACTACGAAGCCATGGGTTTTACGGTGACGACGGTTCCGCATGGTGCGGATGGCGGGATCGATGCGACGTTGAGTAAGTAGGGTGTGGCTGTCCCCGTCGCTCTTGTCCAATGCAAGGCATGGCGGTCGCCGGTGAAGGTTGAGACGGCACGCCAAGCAGGTTCAGCGGGGAGTGTTCTGGTCGCTGGCCGGTTTCGTAGGTCAGCCGGTCAGGGATTATGCTGCCGAAGCTCGTATCCAGTTACTGGACGGCGCCAGCATTGTCGAGCGGATCCGGGCACTTGATCAGGACAAGCAGGCCGCCTTGTTGGCAAGGGCATTTGAAGGTGACTATCGCACGCCGACGTGTGTCGCTTGTGGCGTGAAGTTGCTGCCGCGAGAGGGGAGAGGGCGATTGTTCTGGGGTTGTCAGAACTTTTCGAAAGGCTGCCGGATCACGCTGCCGCGTGCGGCGTGATCCGTCTCGTAGAGATCGCCAAGGAAGGCGGGTTGCCCCGCCTTCTTTTAACGTTCCAGAAACAGCCTCAACTTGTCGGCGCGCGTCGGATGCTTCAACTTGCGCATTGCCTTGGCTTCAATCTGGCGGATCCGTTCACGGGTCACGTCGAATTGTTTGCCCACCTCTTCGAGCGTGTGCTCGGTGTTGGTATCCAGGCCGAAGCGCATGCGCAAGACCTTGGCCTCGCGCGGCGACAATTCGGCGAGCGCCGCTTCGATCTGTGCGCGCAGGCCGGAGAGCACTGCGGCTTCTGCTGGTGAGCTGGTTGCGCTGTCCTCGATCATGTCGCCCAGCGTCGTATCGCCTTCCTCGCCCACGGGAGTTTCCAGCGAGATAGGCTGCTTTGCGATCTTGAGGATGCCGCGCACCTTTTCCTCTGGCATTTCCATGCGTTCGGCGAGGACGGCGGGATCGGGTTCCTGACCGGTCTGCTGCAGGATTTCGCGCGAAATCCGGTTGAGCTTGTTGATCGTCTCGATCATGTGGACGGGCACACGAATGGTGCGTGCCTGATCGGCAAGCGCCCGCGTCACGGCTTGGCGAACCCACCACGTCGCATATGTCGAGAATTTCCACCCGCGCCGGTATTCAAACTTGTCCACCGCCTTCATCAGGCCGATATTGCCTTCCTGAATCAGGTCCAGGAACTGCATGCCACGGTTGACGTATTTCTTCGCAATGGAAATAACCAGCCGCAGGTTGGCTTCGATCATTTCGCGCTTGGCCTGCCGCATTGTCTTCTCGGCGGCACTCATCTGGCGGTTGATCTGTTTCAACTGCTTCAGGGGCAGCGCGACCTGCGCTTCGATGTCGACGAGTTTCTGCTGGTTCGCCTGAATGGATGGCAGGTGGCGCTCGAGCGCTGGGCCAAACTGTTTGGACGAAGCGGCTGCGCGGCTAGTCCATTCGAGGTCGGTTTCATGACCGGGGAAGGACTCGATAAACGCTTCACGGGGCATGCCGCAACGTTCGACGGCAATTTCCAGGATGCTGCGTTCGATGGTGCGCACCTCGGCAACCTTGTCGTGCACGCTCGCACACAGACGGTCGATCATCTTGGCCGTAAAGCGGATCGGTGCGAGTTCACGCTGGATTTCCGCGCGCAAGTCCGCAATGGCTGCAGAGCGCGCTTTACCGGAGACCACCCCGTCGGGCACTTGATCGAACAAGGCACGCACGCGCGCGAAAATGGCGAGACTGTCGGTCGCAAGCTGTTCCAGGCGGGCGGCGTTCGCTTTTTCTGAATCGCCGGCGCCAGCATCGTCATCGTCGTCGTCCGACGCGTCGTCGCTGGACTCGGAGGTATCGGCGTCGGCATCGACTTCGGCAGACGACTCGTCGGACGCGAGCGTCGTGATGTCCCCCGCGTCCGTGGCGTCGGTGATACCGTCAACAAGTTCGTCGATGCGTAACTCGCCGGCGACGACGCGGTCCACATCGGTCAGGATCATGGACACCACGGACGGGCAGGCCGCGATGGCTTGAATCATGTCCTGCAGACCGCTCTCGATCCGCTTGGCGACCTCAATCTCTCCCGCGCGGGTCAGCAATTCGCTGGAACCCATTTCACGCATGTACATGCGGACGGGATCCGTGGTGCGGCCGAACTCGGAGTCGACGGTCGACAGTGCAGCCTCCGCCTCTTCGTCCGCCTGGTCGTCGGATGCGGTAGTCGGGGCGGCGTCGCTCAGCAGCAACGTTTCCGCGTCTGGCGTCTGTTCGTAGACGGCCACGCCCATGTCACTGAACGTGCTGACGATGGTGTCCATCGCTGCCGGCGTCACGTTGTCCGGCAGATGGTCGTTGATATCCGCGTGGGTGAGGTAGCCGCGCTCGCGTCCAAGGGCGATCAGCGTGCGCATCTGGCTCTGACGCTCCGCGTCCAGGCGGGCGCTGGATGCGCTGTCCGCAGGCGTGGCTACCGCCTGGGCCTTGCCCGCAGTCTTGCGGCGACTGGGCTGTGCGCTGCTTGGAATCGAGTTCGAAGCGTCAACGTCACGATCCGGATGAGTCAATACATACTCCTAGGCGGGCGCCAGATAGTTTCGCGGTGTACGTCGGTGCTCGACGTCGCGGGCCACCTACCGCTGCACGGGGTCAGCAAGGCGAGGGGCTTTCTGCAGGTTCTGCAGTGTGCGCGAAAAATTGGAATCGCGCATGATACTGGTCGGGATGATGCAGTGCAATATGGGTGTGGATAAAGCGTCAAGTCTTGTTGGCATTTCCCACGAATTTCAACAAGCGGTAGCGGGCAGCCCCTTTATTCATCAGTTCGGCGCCACATATGGTGACGTCGGAAGCATGTTTTGTCCCGGCTACCCGGTCCATGCGCCCCAATTTGTCTCCGGCATTCCGCGCGGCGGAAGTCGGGGTGCTCGGCGGCGAAACGAGTGCCAGGCTGCACTTTTTTCAAAAAAATGGAACTTGATCGGGGACCGCGTCGGATGGCCTGTTGGTCCTAGTCCACCGAAACGACGATGGCCACGCGACGGTTTTCTGCGCGGCCGGAAGCGGTTCGATTGTCCGCAATGGGCATTGTCTTGCCGAAGCCGCGCACGTGAATCCGCTCCTGGGAGTATCCGACGCTGTTGAGCACGCGGGCCACTGCCGTGGCTCGACGCACCGACAACTTCTGGTTGTATTCCTCGCTCCCGGCATCGTCCGTATGGCCATTGATCTGGAGATCGGAAATTCCGGCATCGGCGAGTAGACGTCCTAGCCGTAACAGCGGCGCCTGATGTTCGGAGGAAATGGTGTACTCATCAAAACCAAAAAGTACCTTTTCCGATAGCCCCAGTTCCCAGCCGTTCTCGGTGAGCTTGAACCCTTCATTCTGCAAAAGGGCAATCTGAACGGGTGTCAGCTTCCCGGTTTGCGATTCGTGTGTCGCGCAGCCAATCAGCGGAAGGACGGTCAACGACACGATGGATAACAACGCGCGGCGACGTGGTGACGAGGTCAAGCGAAGGGGCATATTCGGTTTGAGCAAAATCGATGCGGCGCTATTTTATACGTCTGCAGAAGAGGAGGTAGCGTTGCGCCACGTCCCCCGCGCATCGCGTTTAGCCTCATACATGGCGGCGTCGGCGGCGTCCAGCAGCGATTCGGCGGACCGGGCGTGAATGGGGAATACCGCCAGGCCAATGCTCAGGCCAGCCCGAACCGTTTTGGTTGGCGAAATTGAAAATGGCGCGCTCATCGCGGAAATAATGTTCTCGGCCACTTTCACCGCGTCTTGAGGCTGGCGCAGCGTGCGGATCAGCACCGCGAACTCGTCGCCGCCCAGGCGTGCGACGGCATCGCTCTCGCGCACGCAGCTGTGCAGACGCTTGGCAATCTCGACGAGCACGGTGTCGCCGGCTGCATGGCCATGAAGATCGTTGATCGACTTGAATTCGTCGCTGTCCAGATAGAGGACGGCGCTGAAATGCGCCTCGTCTGCCGCCGTCGCTATGGCGGTTTCAAGCGACTGCATGAATGTGGAACGATTCAGCAGGCCGGTCAGTCCATCGCGGGTGGCTTGAAGCGCAAGCGCGCTGTTTTCACTCTGCAACTGGTTTTGCCAGCTTTCGAGTTCAGCAAGCAATGCGTTGAAGTCTGCAGACAGCTCATTCAATTCGGCGATGCGCGCCGCGGGAAGTCTGCGTGCAAATGCGCGTTCCGATCGTACGGCATGTGCGATGTGCATGAGCTGCTTGAGGGGTGCCACGATATCGCGCATCATCCGGCGCGACACATAATGCGCTGCCACGGCCGTCAACAGCAGACAAATCAAGAGGCCTTGAGCCCCCTGCAGAAGGAAGAATACGAATGCGGTCGGGTCGCCTGACACGCGCACGGTGCCCACGGGCTGGTTTGCGCTCGTAACAGTGAGTTCAACGGGCCGGGGTGTCAGCCAGTTTCCAAGTATCTGGCGGACGGGGGACGAAGACGTTCCAGGCGTTCGGTGCCAATCGGCGAGCACCTTCCCGTCAACATCCAGCACCAGGACGTCAGCGACATTCTCATTGGCAGAAATGGCCGTCAGGGAAGCCAGGGTGGCCTCCTGGTCCCGAAAGACCACGGCGGCTTCCACCGTGTAGCTGATGGAGCGGGCCACCAGTTGCAGATTGTGGTCCGCGTAGGCACGTAGCGCGGTCAGGCCGACGATCGTGAGTGAAATGCCGGCTGTCAGCACGGCAATCAGCGCGACACTGAGGTGGGCACGCCGTAGCGCGCCATACAAGGTAGGGCGCTCTGCCTGGCCGGCGTCCACGGCCCGGGAGGGAGGGGAACGCTCAGGGGTCCGTGTCCGGCGGAAGATTCTCATCGCGCCTTCGTGGTGCGCCGACCCAACTGCAGCACGCCCGGGTGTACACGAATGCCGCTACGGGCGATCGAGTCAAGATTGATGCGGAACGATGTGTGATCTTCGCGGATGTCTAAACAAAACATACTGCCAACCTCACAGGCCTGGTCTCGCTCAACAATAATCAGAACAGGCTTACCAATAAGTTCGGAGACCAACGCTCTTCGCCGGTTGTCCGCGAGATCGAGCAGATACACGGCATCGCATTGGGATACCGCAGGCGTGTCCAGGGTATTGAGAATCTGCGCTGCGATAAATCGCCCGTTTGAAATGGGCTGTCCGTTGACCCCGGCATAAACGTCGTCTGCCGCGCTATCCACGCAGACGCGTACGGTAGGTCCCCCTGTCGGCCAGCGAGCGTAGCTCACGAGATTGAGCACCACACGCGAAACCGCCAGGCGTGGGTCGCTGTCCAGTTGCGCCGATACGGTATCCGGCGTCTGGGTCGACGAGGCTGTATGAACCGCGCTTGCGGCTGGAGGGGCCACCAGAATCATCGCGATCCACATGGCGGCAACCAGATACGGGAAACGAGGGGGCAAGGTCGAACAATGTGAAAACGTGCCGAAGGAACGCTTGCGACTTTCGAGGGACGAAAGATGCGCCCGAATTCTAACGGAAGCTGCCCTTCTTAAGTGGGGAGGAAGTCGCTTTCCCATGCGAGGCAGGTAGCGTCCATACCTGTACCTACCTTGACCGTCGTCACGCCATGTGACGAACGTGCATTGCACCAGGGTTTCGTGGTGCTACATTCCCCGCCTGCCACGAAGACACAGTTCGGGACTTGCACGTGAATTCGACGTGCCCGACACCGCGATCATGAAGAAAATCCTGCTTTTGAGTGTCAGTGCCGGCGCGGGTCACATGCGCGCGGCGGAAGCCATCCGCGCGTTTGCCAATGAACTGCCCACCGGCATCGGCGCTGAACATCTTGATGTGATGGATTTCGTACCATCCGGCTTCCGTGCCTTGTACACCGATTTCTATATCAAGCTGGTCAGCAATCAGCCCGCATTGTGGGGTTACCTGTACCAGAAGACGGATGAAGCGGCGTCCGACGCCTGGGGCCAGAAAATGCGCCGCGCGGTCGAGAGCTTGAATTGCCGTGCCTTACTGGCTGAAATCCGGCGTCAGCGCCCGGACGCGATTATCTGCACGCACTTCCTGCCAGCCGAGCTGCTATCGCGCGAGATAGCAATAAGGCGTCTGGATGTACCGGTTTGGGTGCAGGTGACGGATTTCGATTTGCACAGCATGTGGGTCGTACCGAATATGCGAGGGTATTTCGTCGCCAATGAGGAAATTGCCTGGCGCATGCGCGAACGCGGGGTGGATGCCGCATCGGTACACGTTAGCGGTATTCCCATCATGCCTGCATTTGGCAAGCCACTCGATCGCGGTGCCTGCGCCACAGCATTTGGTATCGATCCGGGACGCACGACTTTCCTGATGATGTCGGGAGGTGCCGGGCTGGGAGGCATCGATGTCCTGGCTGCCCGTTTGCTGGCGATGGAAGGCGACTTTCAGCTCGTCGCCCTGGCGGGGAAGAATCAACAACTGCTGGAGTCGCTCCAGCGTGTCGCGGCGCAATTTCCGGGGCGGCTGTTTCCGCAAGGGTTCATGCTGGAGGTGGAGCGACTGATGGCTTGCGCCGATCTCGCCATCACCAAGCCAGGTGGACTCACCACATCCGAATGTCTGGCGATGCGGTTGCCGATGATCGTCAACTCGCCCATCCCCGGACAGGAGGATCGCAATGCCGATTTTCTGTTGGAGCAGGGCGTTGCGCTCAAGGCCATCGACGCCGCCGCGCTTGAATACCGTATCGCCAGGCTGCTCCGGGAACCCGCGCTATTGGCGGGAATGCGAGACAGGATCGCACCGTTGGGACGTCCCGATGCCGGCGCGGTTGTGCTGGATCGCGTGCTTGGACTTAAGTCTTGAGAGGTATAACCATTGCCAGGCGCGGCACACATTGCGGCGCCCGGCAATGGGCTGGGATTTCCCTCAGCCGTTAACGATTACCCGCGACCGGATAAACGCGTCGTGCTGCATCAGCTTTTCCGCCCATCCCGCAGGCGGCACAAGGCTGATATCGGTAATCGCATAACCAATATCCCCCTCCGTTTGCAGCTGCTGCGCCTCGATATTCGCGCCGATTTCGGCCAGCGCCTGGTTGAAGTGCGACAAGGTGCCGGGACGGTTGTAGTGGATATTGAGGACGCGCGCCGGGGAATCGAGCGGGTTCGGCTGGATCTGCGGCAAATTGACCGCGCCGATGGTGGCGCCGGTTTCCAGGAAATTGGCCAGTTTGGTGGCCACTTCCACGCCGATGTTTTCCTGGGCTTCCTCGGTGCTGCCGCCGACGTGGGGCGTCAGGATGACGTTGGCCTTGCCTTGCAGGGGTGAGACAAACGGGTCGGTGTTGCTGCGCGGCTCCTCGGGGAACACGTCGATGGCGGCGCCCGCGATGTGGCCTTCGTCGATCAGCTTGGCCAGCGTGTCGATATCGACGACCGTGCCGCGCGACGCATTGATCAGGATGCTGCCTTGACGCATCGATGCCAGCGCCTTGGCGTTCATCAGGTTCTTGGTCTGCGGCGTGGCGGGAACGTGCAGTGTGACAACGTCGGCGTTGGCCACGGCGTCTTCGAGCGAGTGCATCGGCACTGCGCCGCCAATCGACAGGCGTGGGCGGATGTCGTAGAACACCACGCGCATACCCATGGCTTCGGCCAGGATACCGACCTGTGCACCGATATTGCCGTAGCCGATCACGGCCATGGTCTTGCCCCGGATTTCATATGAACCCTTGGCCGTTTTTTGCCACTCGCCCACGTGCGCGGCCCGGCTTTTCTCGGGTACGCGGCGCATCAGCATGATGGCCTGGCCGATGACCAGCTCGGCCACGGAACGGGTATTCGAGAACGGTGCATTGAAGACGGGAATGCCGGCATGGGCGGCAGCGCCCAGGTCTACCTGGGAGGTGCCAATGCAGAAGCAGCCCACGGTCAGCAGCCGCTTGGCGTTGGCAAAAGTCTCGGCGGTCAGGTGCGTAGCCGAGCGGATGCCGAGCAGTTCATGGTCGCGCACGGCAGCCAACAGCGGGTCGCCGGCCAGAGCCTTGGGCTGCGTGGCGATATCGATCTGATGGCGGGTCAGCAATTGCTGGCCGCTGGCGTGGATGTTTTCTAGGAGGAGAGCGCTTGCCATGGGTGGTTGGGCGGGCTTCAGGAGTTGAGATAGCTGGTCTGGCGTCCTGTGCCGGACGCGCGAAGCCAGACGATAGCACCCCGCGAAATCCGTGCTGATGAAGGGGTCATGGCGAAAGGGCACGAAAGGCTCGCCGCTGTCATCGTACAAGTGCTTGCTAAGCATAGACTTTCATCATAGGATGTCTGACAACAATTCAAGCGGGGCACAGACCCCAGACATCAGGAGACAAGCCAAATGGATGCATTCATGACTGACGCCGAAGGCGTCAACGCAGGCCGCCGACGTCTGCTTAAGACTGGCGCCGCATTGGGCGCGGTGGTCGCAAGCGGCTCCGCACTGGCCCAGAGCTTCGAGTTCAAGGCGGCGCAGCGCTATCCCGATCCTGCCGTCGAGATCCTCGACCCGAGTTTCGCAAAGTACCGGCTGTTCAGCTCGACGGTGGAGCAGGTGGCTACCGGCTTCCGCTGGGTGGAAGGCCCGGTCTATTTTGCCGATGGCCGGTATCTGCTGTTCTCCGATATCCCGAACAACCGCATTATCAAGTTCGATGAAACGTCGAACCAGTGGAGCGTGTTCCGCTCGCCCGCCAATTTCACCAACGGGCACTGCCGGGACAAGCAGGGCCGATTAATCAGTTGCGAACACCTGACGCGCCGCGTGACGCGCACCGAGTACGACGGCTCGATCACCGTGCTGGCTGATCGCTACCAGGGCAAGCGCTTCAACTCTCCCAACGATATCGTGTGCAAGTCGGACGGCTCGCTCTGGTTCACCGATCCCCCGTTTGGCATTTCGGGGGAATGGGAAGGCGACAAGGCCGCATCGGAACTGCCGCACGCGG
Source organism: Cupriavidus sp. 2SB (assembly GCF_005503625.1). Lineage (GTDB taxonomy): Bacteria > Pseudomonadota > Gammaproteobacteria > Burkholderiales > Burkholderiaceae > Cupriavidus. The sequence continues at coordinate 9,427 of NZ_SCMX01000027.1, forward strand.
TCTACCGGATCGATCCGAGCGACAACAGCGTCACGCAGGTGATTGGCGACCTGAACGGTCCGAACGGGCTGGCGTTCTCTCCTGACGAGAAGAAGCTCTACGTGATCGAGTCGCGCGCCCAGCCTAACCGGCTCATGTGGGCCTACGACGTGGGTGCGGACGGCCGCCTGGGCAACAAGACCCGGTTGCTCGATGCGAACGGTCCGGGGGCGCTGGACGGCTTCAAGGTCGATATCGACGGCAACATCTGGGCAGGCTGGGGCAGCAACGGCGCGGCGGGCGCAGACCCGTCAAAGCTGGACGGCGTGCGGATTTTCAATCCGCAGGGCAAGGCCATCGGACATATTCACCTGCCGGAACGCTGTCCGAACCTGTGCTTCGGCGGCCCCAAGCGGAACCGGCTCTATATGGCCAGTAGCCACTCGGTGTACGCGCTGTATGTGGAGACCCGGGGAGCAGTCTGATTCCGAAGGGGAAGGCGACGGCGGACGCGGCTGAAATCTTTTACATCACGGGCAAAGAAGACTGAATTCCAATTGCCCGTGAATCTGCGAGGATGCTGTATTCGCCTCACAACGGGCGCCTGGCGCCCGACGCAGCCCCTTCAGGAGAGACAGCATGAAACGCGTAAGTACCGCGATTCTCGGCGCAATGGCCGCAGGCGGACTTTGGCTGTCCCCGATTGCACACGCGACGGAAGGGGCGTTGGGTCGGCCGGTGGCCGGGACCAATGTGTCGGCGAATGCGGGCGTGATTCCGGACCAGCCGGTCTGGATTGCCAATCTCCAGCAGATCTATCTGGACGGTTCGATCGACGGGGCGCGCCAGATTCCGATTGGCGGACGTACCACGGCCGGTATCGACGCCAAGGTCGCGTTGACCTTGGCCACCATCATGAAGGTCTGGGATACCGGCCCCGGCGCGTGGAATTTTGCATCGAGCTTCACGCTTCCCTATGTGTGGACCACCGTGCATACCAGCGCGACGTTCGCCGGCCCTGGTGGCGGGTCGTTCTCGCGCGGGTCGTCGGATCGTGCATCGAATCTCTACGACATCTATTTCAGTCCCATCGTCGCGGGTTATCACTTCTCGAAGACCAGCCACATGGCGTTGAGCTTCAACGTGTGGGCGCCGACCGGGCACTACGACAAGAACGCGCTGGCCAATCCCGGCTTGAACACCTGGACCTTCGTGCCCCAGGTGGCATACACGCACCTGATGCCGCAATACGGACTGGAGTTCAACGCACTGGCCGCGTTCCAGTTTTACACCCGCAATTCGGCGACCGATTACCAGAACGCGCCGTTGTTCACGTTCGATGTCATGGGTGTCAAGAAATTCGGCAACTGGGGTGCCGGTCTCGTGATGGGCACGGTGCAGCAACTCGGCAACGATTCCGGTCCGGTGGCAGATCGCCTGAACGGCTTCCGGGGACATGACTTCGCGCTGGGTCCGATCATTACCTACGACACCAAGCTCGGTGGCAAGGCGCCGTTGTCCCTGAGCCTGCGCTGGGTGCCCACGGTCAGCAGCAAGAACCGGCTGGACAGCACGGCCACGGTACAGGCGACGGCTACACTCGTATTCTGAGCGCGCCTTGTGACCTGAAACAAAGAGGCGATCTACCGCGCTGGCATCATCGAATGCAGGGTTTTTCTGACGCTGCATAGGGTGATTGCCATGAAAGTTTTTCGATTTTCCCACTTGGTGTCTGTCGCCGCGCTGGCGGGCGCCACCGCATTTGCGGGTGTGGTACATGCCGATAGCGATGGATACGGCGCTCGCGCCGCGCTGCGCACCGGAGACATCGTGCCGATCTCGCGGGTGCTGGATACGGTGACGCGTCAGTACAACGGCGACGTCATTGAAATCAAGCTCGATCGTGATCACGGCCGCTGGACCTACGAGGTTGAAATCGTGCTCCCCAATGGCGCCATTGCCGAACTGGAGTACGACGCCCGCGACCTGAAACCGCTCAGCGCGTGGGGCCACGAACTGGAAAAAGCCCGCAAGCCGGCTGGATAAGGCCACGGCATCGGGCGGGCATGGCGGCGGCGCGCCTCGGGTATCATCGCGCCTTTCGTTTTTTCTTCGCGCGTCGCTGCCGTTTCGCCTTGTCACAAGCTGTACCTCATGCCGGCACATCGATCCGCCGGCGCCAACGCCCGGCCGTTGCGCCCGCGCGTCAACTAGGTCCCCATCATTTCGCGTTCTATCGCGGTCATCTGCAAGGGTTGGAGCTTGGGCGGCTGTCTGCCCGGTATCTCGGGCAGGGTCTTGATCTGCGCCAGGCTCGCTCGACGCTAGGCTGGATCGAGGATGAACTGGCGCGCGGCGTGAGGCGTCTGGCCACACGGCCCCGTCAGGATGGCGAGGCCACCTTGCTGACGGAATCGGTTTGGCTGGCGCTGATCCGCGCCCGGCCGCAGGAAACGGCAACGGCGCGTCAGGCTCGCCAGCGCAAGCTGCTGCGCGCGCTCGATGCCTTGCAGCCTTTGCTGCTGGTGCGTCCGCTGCCGGGCGACGCCGTGGCTGGCTGGTTTATCCCTGCTGTTGCCGAGAAGCTCGTTGCCGCCGGTTGGCATACGCTTGATGCATTGCGCGCAGCCATCTCCGACGATCCGCGACAGTGGTATCGCCATGCTCGCGGAATCGGCGTAGCCACCGCGCAAGACATCGAGGCGTGGCTGCAGGATCAATCATTCGCCGTGTCGACGATGGGCTTGGCGTCCGTGGCACCGCTGGAGACGCTACGGCAGGGACCCGCACAGGCCGATGCAGCGGCCATGGAAGCCTGGCTGGATCACTATCTGCCCGAGACAAGTCATACGTGGCGAGCCTATCGCACGCAGGCGGAGCGCTTCCTGCTCTGGACGGTGCATGCGCGGGGCCGGGCACTGGCCGACCTGACTGCGGAGGATGGCAGCGCCTACACCGGCTTTCTTGCCGATCCGCAGCCTGCCGCGCAATGGGTGGGCAGGCGTGGCACACCGCGCGACCGTCCCGAATGGCGTCCGTTCGAGGGGCCGCTGTCGGCAGCAAGCGTCCGCCATGCCGTCAAGATCGTCAAGGCGTTATGCGCGTGGCTGGTGGAGCAGGGGCGATTGACAGCCAACCCGTTCCAGTCCGTGCTGCCAGCGCCGGAGCCCGCGCCACGCATCCGCGCAGAGCGCAGCTTCAGTGCGGTGCAGTGGCAGTACCTGAAAACGTTCGTCTCAACCCTCGACGCCGACGATCCTCGCACGGTTCGCCTGCGTTTCATGCTGCGATTTGCCTACGCCACCGGCTTGCGGATATCGGAACAATCCCGGGCGACCGTGGCCGATCTGCGGATGAATGACGGCTGGACGCTCGACGTGCCGGGCGCCCGCACGCGTACCGTGACGCTGCCAGAAACCGTGATCGATGCCCTGCGCGACCACATGGAAGCACGCGGCCTGGGACGCGATATCGAACGCCTGCCGGCGACGACCCCGCTGATCGGCCGTATCAAAGATGCCCTCAGCGATGCGTCGCTGTCAGTGGCGCAGGTGGCGGCCATCTGGAAGCGCTGTTTTGCACAAGCCGGCAAGTCCCTGGCGACTGGTGATGCCAAGGGCGCGGCGCAACTGGCACAGGCCAGCGCGCACTGGCTGCGTCACACGGCCGGCGCACATGCGCTGGCGCGCGGCATGAGCCGCAAAGCCGTGCAGCAGCAACTTGGCCACGCGTCGATAACGACCACCGCAGCCTATGCGGACCCCGCATTGCACTGAGCGGGCGCGTCGTCGCCACGATTTCTTTTAGATCTCCATCGAAAACTTTTCATTCCCTGCGCAAGGGCCTGCCGCCCATACTCTGCGAGTCATATGGGCCGGGCGCGCCGCATTGGCGCCGGCGCTGTTAACGGTACGGAATGGAGAACATGGTCATGGACGGAAATGGGAAGGCCGCGCTGGGTTGGATGAAGGGTCGGACAACGCGTAGGTCGGGCGCGCTGGCAGCGGCGGCAATCGCCGCTTCGTTGCTTGGGGCACTGGGCGGTTGTGCATCGGGCACGGATGCCACGAGCGCGAGCGAAAGCCAGGCCATTCAGGCCACCGCACGCGCGAGTGCCACGGCGCTGCCGTCCTGGCGCGATAGCAAATCCCGTCAGGACATCGTGAATTTCGTGGAACGGGTCACGCGGCAGGGCTCGCCTGACTTCGTGCCGCCCGCCGAGCGCATCGCCGTATTCGACAACGACGGCACGCTCTGGAGCGAGCATCCGCTGTACTTCCAGTATTTCTTCCTGCTCGACCAGGTGAAGGCTGCCGCGCCGCAGCATCCCGAATGGAAAAACGATCCGGCGTTCAAGGCGATCATGGCGAACGATATCGCTGGCGCCGCCAAGGAAGAAAAACGCCTGTTGAGCCTGATTGCGCAAGTCAGCGGCGGCATGACCGTGGATGCGTACGACAAGACCATCCGCAACTGGCTCGACACTGCCCGGCATCCCACGCTCAATCGTCGCTTCACCGATCTGGTTTATCAGCCGCAACTGGAACTGATGAATTACCTGCGCGCGAACGGGTTCAAGACCTTCATCGTGTCGGGCGGCACGCTCGAATTCATGCGGCCGTGGTCCGAGCGGGTGTACGGCATTCCGCCCGAGCAGGTGGTGGGTTCGACCTACGGCATCACCTACACCATGCGCGACGGCCAGATGACACTGGTGCGCGGACCAAAGATCGAATTCATCAATGATGGCCCGGGCAAGCCGGTGGGCATCTATCGACATATTGGCCGGCGCCCGATCCTGGCCGTCGGGAATTCGGACGGCGACCTGCAGATGCTGCAGTACACCATGGCCGGTGCCGGGCCACGCATGGCAGTGCTCGTGCATCACGACGACGCCCAGCGCGAGTTTGCCTATGACCGCAAGACCTCGATCGGCACGCTCGACAAGGCGCTGGACGAAGCCGGCAAGAAGGGTTGGACCGTGATCAGCATGAAGCAGGACTGGAGCCAGATCTATCCGGCTGCGCGACCCTGAGCGATGGGCCAGGCGCGGCATGTGGTGCGGAATCCTCCACAAAAAAAGCGTAGCGCCTGCCGCGCGCGATTTACCAAATAATTTAATTCACTCGCTCTCACGTTCAAGAAAGTGTGACTTCTGATTGTGCTGGTCATCTGACATGATTTCTTTGCCCGCACAGGGGCAGGTGGCTTGTACGTCAGGAGGCTTCGCCGATGAGGGGACGCGCTGTAGAGGGTGGTCAGCACGCAGGACGTAGCCGCAGTCGGCGCATTCTCGTCGGCGCGCTGCTTTGCTTCGGCGTCGCAGCGGGCGCCGGTGCCAGCTACTGGTATGCGCAAGGCCGGACGCCAGTGGCGCAGGCCATCCTTGTAGGCGATGGCAAGACGGGGCCGGCCGGCATGGTGCGCGTGCCCGGTGGCGAATTCCTGATGGGCAGCGACAGCAAGATGGCGCAGCCCAACGAAAAACCCGCACACAAGGTGCAGGTCCACGCCTTCTGGATGGACCAGCATCACGTCACCAATGCCGAGTTCCGCAAGTTCGTCGAGGCAACCGGCTACGTGTCGACGGCGGAGCGTAAGCCTGACTGGGAAACGCTGCGCGTCCAGTTGCCTCCCGGCACGCCCCGTCCGCCCGATAGCGCGATGGTGGCAGGCGGCATGGTCTTTGTCGGCACGGCACGGCCTGTGCCATTGCAGGACTACTCGCGCTGGTGGCGCTATGTGCCGGGCGCCAACTGGCGTCATCCGGCGGGCCCCGGCAGCTCCATCGAAGGCAAGGACAACCATCCCGTGGTGCAAGTCTCGTACGAGGATGCGCAAGCCTATGCCAAATGGATCGGCAAGCGACTACCTACCGAGGCGGAGTGGGAGTTTGCCGCGCGAGGCGGGCTGGAGCAGGCCACCTACGCCTGGGGCGACCAGTTCGCGCCCGATGGCAAGCAGATGGCGAATGTCTGGCAGGGCCAGCAAAGCCAGCCGTTTCCTGTGATCAGCCCCAAGGCCGGCGGTGCCCTTGGCACCAACCCCGTCGGCACGTTCCCATCTAACGGCTATGGCCTGTCCGACATGACGGGGAATGCGTGGCAATGGGTGGCCGACTGGTATCGCGCCGACCAGTTCCGGCGCGAAGCCGTCAGGGCGCAGCCCATATCGAATCCAGACGGCCCAGGGGCGTCATGGGACCCTTCCGAGCCAGGTGTGCCGGTCACCGCGCCCAAGCGTGTGACGCGGGGCGGCTCCTTCCTCTGCAACGAAGACTATTGCCTGAGTTATCGACCCAGCGCGCGGCGCGGGACCGATCCGTACAACAGCATGTCGCACCTGGGGTTCCGTCTGGTGCTCGACGAAGGGCGCTGGGCCGAGATGCAGAGGCAGGCGCCGATTGCCATGGGTGCAGGGGCGGGGCCGACGGAACGTTAGCGCTGTGCCACGCCTCGCATGCTGCATGCAGGTTGAAACCGCTGGACTACCGGGAGCATGAATTGAAAAGACGAATGGTGACATCCTCGGCAAGGAGTGGGGCGCGCCTTGCGATGGTGGCCGCTGCGGTTGCCATCATGGCAATCGCCGGCTGCAAGAAGGCGGACGAGTCCGCGAAACAGGCCCCGGCCGCGCAGTCGCCAACCCCGGCCGCTGCTACCGCGCCGGCGACTCCCGCGACCACCGTGCCGGCCCAGCCGCCAGCGCAGTCCAATCTCCCAGTCGCGCCAGATGCGGCCTCCGCGCCCACTGCCCTCAACACCTCGGGCAAGAAGCCCAACATCCTGGTGATCTTTGGCGATGACATCGGCCAGACCAACATCAGCGCCTACAGCATGGGCGTGCTGGGCTACCGTACGCCGAACATCGACCGCATCGCCCGTGAAGGGATGATGTTCACGGACTACTACGCCGAGAACAGCTGCACGGCGGGCCGCTCGTCGTTCATCACCGGCCAGTCCCCGCTGCGCACCGGCTTGTCCAAGGTGGGCGCGCCCGGCGCCACCGTGGGCCTGCAGGCACGGGACGTGACCATTGCCGAAGCGCTCAAGCCGCTGGGCTATGCCACCGGACAGTTTGGCAAGAACCACCTTGGTGATCGTGACGAGTACCTGCCCACGAAGCACGGCTTCGACGAGTTCTACGGCAACCTGTATCACCTGAATGCCGAGGAAGAACCGCAGCGCCCGTACTGGCCCAAGGACAAGAACGATCCGTTCGTGAAGAACTTCTCGCCGCGTGGCGTGCTGCACTCCACGGCAGACGGCAAGATCGAGGACACCGGGCCGCTGACCACCAAGCGCATGGAGACCATCGACGACGAGACGACGGACGCGGCGCAGAAGTTCATCACCAAGCAGGTGCAGGCGGACAAGCCGTTCTTTGTCTGGATGAACACCACGCGCATGCACGCCTATACCCATGTGCGGGAGTCGATGCAGGGCCAGAGCGGCATGCCGGGCAACGAGTATGCCGATGGCATGATGGAACACGACGGCGATGTGGGCAAGCTGCTCAAGACGCTGGACGACCTGAAGGTGGCGGATAACACCATCGTTATCTACACCACCGACAATGGTCCTAACCAGTGGTCCTGGCCAGACGCTGCCACCACGCCGTTCCGCAGCGAAAAGGACACCAACTGGGAAGGCGCGTTCCGCGTGCCGGCCATGGTCCGGTGGCCGGGCAAGATCAAGCCGGGCACGGTCAGCAACGAGATGTTCTCGGGTCTGGACTGGTTCCCGACGCTGCTGGCTGCGGTGGGCGATGGCGATGTCAAGGACCGGCTGCTCAAGGGCGCCTCGCTGGGCAGCAAGAACGCCAAGGTCCATCTGGATGGCTTCAACCAATTGCCCTACCTGACGGGGCAGACCAACACGGGTGCGCGCAACGAGTTCTATTACTTCAACGACGACGGCGTACTAGTGGCGATGCGTTACCAGAACTGGAAAGTCGTGTTCTGCGAGCAGACTACGCCGGGCGGCTTCCAGGTCTGGCAAGACCCGTTCAAATGCCTGCGCGTGCCCAAGGTCTTCAACCTGCGCATGGACCCGTACGAGCGCGCGGATATCGTCTCTGATCAGTACAACGACTGGCTCGCCAAGAATGTCTATCTGACGGAGATCGCGACAATGAGAGCTGCGGCGTTCCTGGAGACTTTCGTCACCTATCCGCCGAGCCAGCGTCCGGCCAGCTTCAGCATCGATCAGATACGGGAAGATGTCGACCGGAGGATCGCGGAGGGGGCCAAGAAGAAATGATGGCTTGCGTGTTCGTCATCGGGCCGTCCTGTCGTGACGGCAGTTGAAACAGGCGAAGGCCCGCGCTTGCGCGGGCCTTCGCACGAATGATCCAGTTCATGATCGAATCCCATGCGGCGGCGGGCAGCCTCCACGGAAAGCGTGGTCGGCGGGGGCAATCGGCAGGCGCCGATATACGGACATCCACGGCGGTGCGGCGGGACGGTACGGCCGATCCGATGTGGCGCTGGGCAACCGTCCTCCTGTTTGCGTCCGGCACGGCCGGACTGACTTACCAGATCGTGTGGATTCGCCAGTTGTCACTGGTAGTCGGTGTCGATGTCCACGCGGTGACCACGGCGGTGAGCGCGTTCTTTGCCGGTCTCGCGCTGGGCGGATGGCTGATTGGCCGAATCGCCGATCGCCACGCCGATCCGATGCGGCTCTATGCCTGGCTGGAGGTAGCGGTGCTGGTGCTGGGCATCGGTGCCACGGTGGCGTTGGCGCATGCCGCCATGCCGTTCGCGTGGCTGGAGCAGCGCACGGGCTGGTTCGCGTGGGTCATCCCGTTCGTTCTGGTGATCCTGCCCGCTGCCGCCATGGGCGGGACACTGCCGGCCCTGATGCGCGTGGTGATGCGGGATGGCTCGGGCGTCAGCACGCATGGCGGCCGGCTGTATGCCGCCAACACGGCGGGCGCGATTGCCGGCACGCTGCTGGCCGGGTTTGTGCTGGTGCCGCTACTGGGCATCCTCGGCAGCGCCGTGGCGGCGGGTTTGCTCAATGGGGTAGCTGCGCTGGTGGCATGGCGACTGGCCGGGCGCGCTCATGCAGGGACGGCCCCCGTCCAGGCAGATCCGTCGGTGGCGGGCGTCACGAGGGGCGACGTTGCCAGCGGGAAGTTGGCGCTGCTCCTGTATGCCGCCGCTGGCGGGATTGCGCTGGGCTACGAGGTGGTCTGGTCGCAGGCCATCGTGCAATTTCTCAGTACGCGGACCTTCGCCTTTACCGTGGTGCTGGCAACGTATCTGGCCGGGCTGGCGATTGGCAGCGCGCTGGCCGCACGTCATGCCGGGCGCGTGCGCGATCCGTGGGGCGTGTTCGGCCTGCTGGTGGCCGCTGCCGGGCTGGTGGCACTGCTCGAATTCGTGCTGCTGGGCGAGTGGTTGCTGCGCGCACAGGGCAGCCTGTCCGCCTGGGTGCAGGGCCTGACGGCCAGCCCGTTGATGGCGGCTTGCGCCAGCTTTGCGCTGGCAGCGGTGTCCGTGGTGTTCGTCCCCACCTTGCTGCTGGGCGCGGCATTCCCGTTCGTGCTGCGGGTCAGTGTCGACGCCCGTCGCGTCGGCTCAGGCGTGGGCGCCGTCGTGGCACTCAATACGTTGGGTGGTATCGCTGGCACGGTGCTGGCCGGCTTCGTGCTGGTGCCGCAACTCGGGTTGGTCAGGACGATGTCGGTGCTGGCGGTGGCGGCATCGGTCATCGGCATCACGGCGGTTGCGCTGGGCCGTGACGTGCGACCCATGGCACGCTGGGCAGTGCCGATGCTTGGCGTACTGGCGGTGATCGCCGCCGCGATGGCCCCGGTGGACCGGCTCGCCTCGTTGCTGGCGCGTGCTCGCGGCGGCGAACTGGTGTTCTACGAGGAAGGGCGCGGCGCCACCGTGGCGGTGGTGGAGCAGACGTCTTCGCAGAATCGCTTCAAGCGCCTCTATATCCAGGGTGTATCGAATTCCGGCGATGCGATGACGTCGCTGCGCTATATGCGATTGCAGGCGCTGTTGCCGCTGATCGTTCACAACGGCACGCCCAAATCCACGCTGGTGATCGGCCTGGGCACCGGCATCACGGCGGGTGCCACGCTGGCGTGGCCGGGGCTGGATCACCGCGTGGTGGCCGAGCTGCTGCCGCCTGTGGCGCGCGCGGCTTCACAGTTCGCGGGTAATTTTGGCGTGGCGGACGATCCACGCATGGACATCCGCTTGCGCGATGGCCGGCGCGAACTGCTGCGCAGCGCCCAGCAATATGACCTGATCACGCTGGAGCCGCCGCCCCCGTCGGCGGCAGGCGTGGTGAATCTCTACTCGACCGATTTCTATCGACTTGCGGCCGCGCGGCTGCAACCGGGCGGGCTGGTAGCGCAGTGGCTGCCGTTGCCGACGCAGAACAACGAAGACACGCGCATGCTGGTGCGCAGTTTTCTGGACGTGTTTCCCCACGCCATGCTCTGGACCACCGAGCTGCACGAAATGATGCTGGTGGGTTCGATGTCGCCGATCACGCTGGATGTGGCACAGATTCGCGCGCGCTTTGCGCAGCCGCAGGTGGCGGCGGCGTTGCAGGCCGTGGGCATACGCTCGCCCGAGGCGCTACTGGCAACCTGGGTGACGGATCGTGCCGGACTGGACTGGTACGCGGCCGATGCCCCCGCCGTGACCGACGACCGTCCCCGCATCGAGTACGCGGGCTGGGTGCGGCGGGATGCGTTCCCCGAAACGTTATCGGCACTGCTGGCGTTGCAGAGCGAGCCGCCGCTGGCCGGTGCCGATGACAACCTCTGGCGCACGCTGCGGCACGAGCGCGAAGTGCTGCACACCTTCTACCGCGCTGGGCTCGATGCCTATCGTGGCGACCGCGAAGCGTGGGCCAGCCATATCACGCAGGCCGTGCGGGCCGATCCCGACAACCCTTACTACGCGTGGTTCGTGGGCGGCAGATCCGCACGGGCAGAGCCGGGGAGGAAGCCATGACTACGCGCGACGATGTACTGGCGCTGCAACAGCGCATGGGCGAATCCATCGTGGGCCAGCAGCGCATGATCGAACGTCTGCTGCTGGGCTTGCTGGCTGACGGACACCTGCTGGTGGAAGGGCTGCCCGGTCTGGCCAAGACTCGCGCGATCAAGATGATGGCGCGCAACCTCGATGCCAGCCTGTCGCGCATCCAGTTCACGCCGGACCTGCTGCCTGCGGACATCACGGGTTCCGAGGTGTATGTCTCCGAGGGCGGCAAGAGCGAGTTCCGTTTCCAGCGCGGTCCGATCTTTGCGAATCTGGTGCTGGCCGACGAAGTCAATCGTTCACCGGCCAAGGTGCAGGCCGCATTGCTCGAAGCCATGGAAGAGCGTCAGGTCACGGTGGGCGGCACCACGCACAAGCTGGAGCCGCTGTTTCTGGTGATGGCGACGCAGAACCCGATCGAGCAGGAGGGCACCTATCCACTCCCCGAGGCCCAGATGGACCGGTTCCTGATGCATATCGGCGTGGGCTATCCGGAGGCGGATGCCGAGGCCGATATCGTCCGGCTGGCGCGGCAGGAGGAAGCCGGGGCCGGGGCGAGTGGTCAGGCGCAAGCGATACGGCTGGCGCCGGCCACGATCTTCTCGGCGCGGGCGGAGATCCACGAGGTACATGTCAGCGACGCCGTGGCGCGTTACGAGGTGGCACTGGTGCAGGCCACGCGTACCCCCGCGCCGGTGGATGACGACCTCGACAAGTGGATCCAGATCGGCGTGAGTCCACGCGGATCGATCGGGCTGGACAAGGTGTCGCGTGCCTACGCGTGGTTGCACGGACGGGATTTCGTGACGCCCGAGGACGTACAGGCGGTGGTGCACGACGTCTTTCGGCATCGGCTCATCCTGTCATACGAGGCGCACGCCGCTGGCATTGGTGCCGATGCCGTGCTCGACCGCCTGGTGCAGCGGGTGGCGGTGGCGTGAAGGCAGGGAGATGCCGATGCGCTTGCCTTTCCGTGCCATCGCCCGCGCCGCGCCCGCCGCCAGGCATGGCGAGGTCTCGCAGGTATCCCAGCCCGCAGCCGGTGTCAGCGTGGACGTGGCTGCGCTTGCGGCGCTGGAAGCTGCGGCGCGAGACTTCCATTTTCAGTCGCGCCAGCCCGGCCACAGCGTGCTGGCCGGGCGTCACGCGTCCAAGGTGCGGGGACGTGGCCTGAGCTTCGAGGAATTGCGCCTCTACCTGCCCGGTGACGATATCCGCAGCATGGACTGGCGCGTGACCGCGCGCACCGGCCAGCCGCATGTGCGTGTCTACACCGAGGAGAAGGATCGCCCGGTGCTGTTGGTGGTGGACCAGCGCATCAACATGTTCTTTGGCAGCCGGCGGGCGATGAAATCTGTCAGCGCAGCCGAAGCAGCGGCGCTTGCCGCGTGGCGCGTGCTGGCCGAGGGCGACCGCGTGGGCGGCATCGTGTTCGGCGACGAGGGGGCCGAGGTATTCGTGCCGCGCCGCAGCCGCGATGCCGTTCAGCAATTGCTGGGCGGCATCGCGCGCTTTAACCAGTTGTTGCGCGCCGATGCCCGGGCAGGGCGCTCGGCAGCGCAACTCAATGCGGCGCTGGAACGCGCCGTCAGCATGGCGCGCCACGACTGGCTGATCATCGTCATCAGCGATTTCGACGGCCACGATGCCCGCACGCGTGACCTGATGCTGCAAATGGCCGCGCACAACGACTTGCTGACCATCCTGATTCACGATCCGTTCCTGAGCGAGTTGCCGGCCTCGGGCCAACTGGTGGTCAGCGACGGAGAATTGCAGGTGGAACTGGGCTTCGGCCATGCCGCTACGCGACGCAGCATTGCGGGATTCGTCGATGAACATGCCAGGGCGCTGCTCGACTGGCACCACGCCATCGGCGTGCCGCTGTTGCCGCTCTCGGCTGCCGAGGAGACCGCGCTGCAACTGCGGCGTCTGCTGGGCCGCCCGCTGCAGCAGGCGCCAGCACGGCAACGCATGGGAGTGGCGCGATGAGTCTCACGCACAGCACGGCGGATGGCGCGGAAGTGCCGACCCTTGCGACGTTGGCCGATGTGGTCACGCCGCCGCCGCCATCGTGGATGCCGCAGACCATCGGTTGGCCGATTGTGGGTGTCTTGCTGCTGTTGCTGCTGTTGCTGCTGGCGTGGATGGCTTGGCGGGCGTGGCGACGCTATCGCGCCAATCGCTATCGCCGCGAGGCACTGGCCGAGCTGGGCACGCTCGATCCCGCCATGCAGGCCGCTACGTTGCGGCACATGGCGGCATTGCTCAAGCGCACGGCATTGGCCGCGTGGCCCCGCACGGAGGTGGCCAGTTTGATCGGAACGAGTTGGGTGGCATTCCTGCAGGCGCACGCCGGATCGGCGAAGGACGCGGTGCCAGTGCTTTCGGCGTTGGTCCACGACGCGGAGTATCGCGATGACACCGTGCTCGCGCAGTGGCCCGTCGCCCAAGTGCAGGCCGTGGCTGGCGCGTGCCGACGCTGGATTGCGGAACACCATGTACCAGTTTGACTATCCGTGGGCATTTGTCCTGCTGCCGCTGCCATGGCTGCTGTGGTGGTGGCTGCCGCCGTATCGCGAGGAAAGCCCGTCGGTGCGCCTGCCGTTCTTTGGCGAGGTGGCGCGTGCCGCCGGCCTGACCCCCGCCAGTGGCGCGGTGGTGCCGCGTCGCAACCGGCTGCAATGGGTGCTGGCGCCGATGGCGTGGGTGCTGGTCATTACCGCATTGGCCCGGCCGCAGTTTCTGGAGGCGCCCATCGAGAAGGTGCAGCCGGCGCGCGATTTGCTGATCGCGCTGGATCTCTCGCAATCCATGGATACGAAGGATTTTCGTGATCCGTCCGGAGCGCTGATTCCGCGCGTGGCGGCGGTGCGGCAAGTGGTGAGCGGATTCGTGAGCAGGCGGCCCGGTGACCGCATCGGCCTGATCGTGTTTGGTGACGCGCCATATCCCTTGGCGCCGTTCACGATGGACCACCGGCTGGTGCAGACGCTGATCGGTGATCTGCTGCCGGGCATGGCGGGACCAAGCACCGCACTGGGCGACGCCATCGGGCTGGGCATCAAGATGTTCGAGCACAGCGACGCCCCTGAAAAAGTGCTGATCGTGCTGACCGATGGCAACGACACCGCCAGCCGCATGCCGCCGGAGCGCGCCGGGGATATCGCGAAAGCACGCAAGGTGGTGGTGCATACCATCGGCATTGGCGACCCCAATGCGACTGGCGAGGAAAAGGTCGATCTCGGCGTGTTGCAGCGCGTGGCCGCGCAGACGGGCGGGCGGTATTTCTTCGGTGCCGATCAGGCGGCGCTGGAGACCATCTATGCAACGCTCGATCAAATCACGCCGCATCGGCAGAAAACGCTGTCATGGCGCCCGCGACGCGAACTGTTCATGTGGCCGCTGGGCGGCGCGCTGGCGCTGGTGCTGCTCTATCAGGCGCTGATGTTCGGATACTCGATGTGGGCATCGCGCCCGCGTCGCGCGCTGGAATGATGCCAGCCATGCTCGATACGCTCTCGCACTTTCATTTCCTGCGTCCCTGGTGGCTGCTGGTGTGCGTACCCGCCGTGCTGCTGGTGTGGACGGTGCAACGTCGTGGCGATGTGCGCAGGCGCTGGCGCAAGACCATCGCGCCGCACCTGCTCGATGCCCTGATGATCGGCGAGCGTCACCGGGTGACATGGCGGCCCGTGCATCTCGTTGCGCTACTGCTCGTGCTTGGCGCGGTGGCGTTGGCGGGCCCGAGCTGGAAGCAGGAAAGGCCGCCGTTCCTTGATGATCGCGCGCCGCTGGCGATTGCCGTGGACCTGTCGCGCAGCATGGATGCCGAGGACGTAACGCCTACGCGGCTGGAGCGCACCAAACTCAAGATCAAGGCGCTGCTCAAGCGCCGTGACGGTGGCCGTACGTCGCTCTATGCATACGCGGGTTCGACGCATCTGGTGCTTCCGCTGACGGACGATGCCCAACTGCTGCAGACCTTTGTGGATGCCTTGCAGACCCGCATCATGCCAGTGCCGGGACGAGACATGGCTCAGGCGCTGCGCACCATCGACGCCGATCTGGCGCGCGAACCCGTGCCTGGGACCATCCTCTTCATCACCGATCAGGTGGACCCTGCCGCTGCGTCAGCCTTCCGTGCGCAGGCCGGCAGCGGTCGCAGCCAGCCGGTGTTGCTGGCCATCGGCACGGAGCAGGGCGGCCCGCTGCGCAATGTCGGGGGAGGCGAGGGGAGTGTTGTCGAACAGGATGGCGCGCCGATGTTCGCACGGCTGGACGTGGCGGCGTTCAAGCGCTTCGGCGATGACAGCGGGATACCCGTGGCCACGTTTACACCGGGCAGCGACGATGACGTGGCCTGGGTACAGCGCCATGTGGTGGCGCATCTGGAGCGTGTGCAGGCTGGCGACCGTACGCGCTGGGCCGATGAGGGCTGGTGGCTGATGCTGCCGATCACGCTGCTGGCGATGCTCTGGTTCCGCAAAGGCTGGACTGTCCGCTGGATCACCGGGTTGCTTCTCGCCGTTGTACTGGCTGCGCCGCAGCAGGGCCTCCACGCGCAAGAGGCTGCCGAAGCCAGGCGCCAGTGGCATTTCGCAGACCTGTGGCTCACGCACGATCAGCAAGGCCGCCTGGCCTTCGAGCGAGGCGATTTCGCGCACGCTGCGAAGCTGTTCGACGATGCCATGTGGCGTGGCATCGCCCAGTACCGCGCCGGCCAATACGCTGAGGCGGTGCAGAGCTTTGCACGGGTCGATTCTCCGCAAGCCCTATACAACCAGGGCAATGCGCTCGCACGGCTGGGTCAGTACGCACAGGCGGCGGCGCGTTATCGACAGGCGCTCAAACGCCAGCCCCAGTGGCCGGCTGCCACAGCCAATCTGGCGCTGATGGAGACGCTGCTGAATCAGCAGAAACCAAAGGACAAGCCCGATCCCGACGATCAGGAGGAACCCCCCGACATCCCGCCGGATGCGGTCAAGCTCGATGCCGAGAAGCCTCCGCCGCAGCACGGTGGAAAGTCCATGCGCATTGGCCCGGCGCAGGACGCCGAAATGTGGATGCGCGCCATCCAGGTCACGCCGACTGATCTGCTGCAACGCAAGTTCGCCTTGCAACGCGGGCAGCCCGCCCCTGAGCCGAAACCGTGATGCAACGACATCTCGCCGCGCTGCTCCTGATCGTGATCGCATGCCTGCTGCCCATCGTGGCGCTTGCCGCTGCCGAACCCATCATCCGCGTCGAGGTCGGCGCGCAGCAACCCGTGCGCGTGGGCCAGCAGGTCAGCATCGATGTCACCATCCTCGCGCCCAACTTCTTCATGTCGGCGCCGGCCTTCCCGGTGTTGCAGGTGCCAGGCGCGGTGGTCACGATGCCCGACGAGCGCGCGCTGAACAGCACGGAAACCATCAACGGTGTGGCCTATGCGGGCATCCGCAAGTCCTACGCATTCACGGCCGAACAGGATGGCGATTTCGAGCTGCCAGCCACGACGGTGCAGTTCACCTATGCGGACGACAACGGCGCACCGCGCGAAGGCAGCGTCAGCTTTCCGCCAACCCGCATACGCGCGGGCGCTGG
Organism: Cupriavidus sp. 2SB; assembly: GCF_005503625.1. Lineage (GTDB taxonomy): Bacteria > Pseudomonadota > Gammaproteobacteria > Burkholderiales > Burkholderiaceae > Cupriavidus. The sequence continues at coordinate 26,006 of NZ_SCMX01000027.1, forward strand.
CGGCACTGTGAACGCAGTCGGGCCGAAGCAGCCGCTGGTCCCGGTATCACGGCTGGTGGTGACGCAGGCACTGGACCACGCGCTCGACAAGGGCTCGGTGGCCCTGCGCAAGGGCGATGCGCTGGTGCGTACCGTCACGACCTTCGCGCCACAGACGCAGGCGATGCTGATCCAGCCGCCGCATGCGCCGGCGCCATCGGGTGTGCGCGTTTTTCAGGCCGATCCGCGCCTATCGGACAACGCCAGAACCACGGCGGGTCCGGGCGGTACGCGCGTGGACACCATCACCTATGTCTTCGAACGCACCGGCAGCTATGTGCTGCCACCCGTGACGGTCGATTGGCTGGACCCGGCCACGGGCCGCCCCGCGACTTCGCAAGCGGCGGCCATCAAGGTGGAGGTATCGTCGGGGCACGCGGACGGAGCGCTGGCGCCGGATGGCTCCGCTTTCGGGTGGCTGGGCGAAGGCGGCTCGTTCTGGCGAATCGTGATTGGATGCGTGTGTGTGCTGTTGGCCGCGATGGTGGCCATGCTGGCGTATCGGCATGGTCGTCCGATGCTGGCGCGATGGCGCCAGTGGCAGGCCGAACGTTCGCGCCGTCGCGCAGAAAGTGCCGAGTTTCGGCTGGCTTCGGTGCTAAGGGCCTGTGCGGCAAGCGATGCAGCAGCGGCCTATCTGGCACTCGGTGATTGGACCCGTGCGGCACATGGCATGCCGCTCGACGTCTGGGCAGCCTCGACGGGCGATGCCTCGCTCATGGAGACGGTGACAGCACTTCAGCGACACCTGTACGGCGCGAGGTCCGAATCAGATGTGTGGAATGGCAAGCCACTGGCGGAGGCGTTGCAGCGCCATGCCGCAACGCCGCAGACGCGTCGGCATCCGCCAGCCGCGTCCGCGTTGCCGCCGCTCAATCCAGCGGCGTCAATCCATCAACCAATCAATCCGCCGTGATGTTGCCGGTCTGGATCACCTTCTTCCAGCGCGCGAACTCCGACGCCTGGAACGCCGTGAACTGCTCCGGCGTGTTGGCCACCACTTCAAAGCCCAGTTCGAGCAGCTTGGGCTTGACCGCCGGATCGTTCAACGCAGCCACTGTGGCGCTGTGCAGCTTGGCCTTGATATCGGCGGGCAGGCCCTTGGGAGCGGCGATGGCTTGCCACGAGTAAACGGTCACGCCCTTGTAGCCGAGTTCTTCCATGGTGGGCACATCCGGCAGGATCGGGGAGCGCTTGCTGCTGGTGATGGCCAGCGCGCGCAACTTGCCGCCTTTCAGATGCGGCACGGCCGTGTTGATGTTCATGAAGGTGGCATCCACTTGGCCGCCGAGCAGGTCGTTCAGCGCCGGTGCGCCGCCCTTGTACGGCACATGGGTGCCGGTGGTATTGGTCTGCTGCCAGAACAGTTCGGCGGTCAGATGATCGCTGGTGCCATTGCCAGCCGAGGCGAAGGTCATCTTGCCCGGATTGGCCTTCTCGAAATTGATCACGTCCTGCAGGGACTTGTGTGGCGATGCCACGGGCACGGCCAGGACGTTGGGCGCTTGCACAGCCACGCTGATGTAATCGAAATCCTTGGTCGGATCGTAGCCAGCGGTCTTGGTCAGGTGCGGACCGATCACGAACGGGCCCAGCGACGAGACGAACAGCGTGTAACCGTCGGCCGGCGCGCGCTTGGCGGCGGCGGCACCGATCATGCCGGCTGCGCCGGGGCGGTTGTCCACCACGAAGCTGCCGCCGAACGTCTGCTGGAACTTCGCGCTCAGGATGCGCGCGACGTTGTCGGTGGAACCCCCCGGCGGGAACGGGACGATCATCGTGACCGGCTTCTCGGGCCATGCGGCGTGGGCGCCGGCCATTGTGGCGCCCAGCAGCAGCGATACCAGAAGTTTCTTCATGGGTTGTCTCCTCTTGTGGTGTTGGCTTATGCGTTGAACTCGGCCTGCTCGCGCGTCCAGGCGCGGGCCTGTTCGCTGACAGTCAGCCCCAGGCCGGGGCGGGTGGGCACCTTGATCCGGCCATTGCCGATCTCGAGGCGCTCGTTGAACAGCGGTTCCAGCCAGTCGAAGTGCTCGACCCAAGGCTCGCGCGGATAGGCTGCGGCCAGATGGACGTGCAGTTCCATGGCGAAGTGGGGTGCGATCATCAGGCCCGCGTGGTCGGCCAGTGCGCAGACCTTCAGGAACGGCGTGATGCCGCCCACGCGCGGCGCGTCGGGCATGAGGTAGTCGGCGGCGCGATGGCGGATCAGGTCCCAGTGCTCGGCGGCGCTCGTCAGCATCTCGCCCGTGGCGATCGGCGTGTCGAACTGCTGGGCGAGGGCGGCATGGCCTTCATGGTCGTAGGCGTCGAGCGGTTCCTCGATCCAGACGAGATTGAATGCTTCAAAGGTGCGGCACATGCGCTGCGCGGTGGGACGATCCCATTGCTGGTTGGCATCGACCATCAGCGGCACCGCATCGCCAAGCTTCTCGCGCACGGCGGACACGCGCTGGATATCGATCTTTCCATCGGGCTGGCCGACCTTGAGCTTGATACCGCCGATGCCACGCTCCACGGACGCCGCGGCGTTGACCAGCAATTGATCGAGCGGCGTGTGCAGGAAGCCGCCCGAGGTGTTGTAGCACCGCACGGAATCGCGGTGCGAACCCAGCAGCTTGGCCAGCGACAGGCCCGCGCGCTTGGCCTTGAGATCCCACAACGCCACGTCGAACGCGCCGATGGCCTGCGTGGAGAGTCCGCTACGGCCCACCGAGGCGCCAGCCCAGCACAGCTTGTCCCAGAGCTTGGCAATATCGCTCGGGTCTTCGCCAATCAGCGTCGGAGCAATCTCGCGCGCATGCGCGAACTGGCCCGGGCCACCGGCACGCTTGGAATAGCTGAAGCCCAGCCCCTCATGGCCATTCGCCGTGCGGATCTCGGCGAAGAGAATGGCTACCTCGGTCATCGGCTTCTGACGGCCCGTCAGCACCTTGGCATCGCTGATCGGCGTGGCCAGCGGCAGGTAGCAGGACGACAGGCGAATGGATGTGATGGCGTCGGCGGCGGGCAATGCGGTCATGGGATATCTGCTTCCTGTAATCAATCAGCGCGATGTCTGAGACTTCCGACATCGTATGACATCGTTGTCAAAAAAGGGCCGGAAATCGGCCAGTGTGCGTTGCTATACTGCGGCGCCGCCGTTTCGTGTGTGGCGACTCGGTGGCGTTTGGGTGCTGGTGCAGCGCACAAAATACGGTAAATCTCTCGATCTGCCATTCAGATCCCATACCGGGAAGACAGCAGGTCCGGAGAATGCTAACGTTGTCATTTTCATCGGTCAATCGCTATCGCGGCACTTGGCCTCATCGTTTACCCGCGACGCCCGGATTGGAAGTGGCGCGCAAACCGGGTCGGAAGACCCGCTGAACAGGCATGTCTGAAACATCCAGCGGCAAGTCCGTCACGCTGCACGACGTGGCACGCGAGGCCGGGGTCTCGCTGATCACCGCGTCACGCGCGCTCAGCAATCCCGGATTGGTGTCGGCCAAGACCATCGCCCGCGTGCAGGAAGCAGTGGCGGCAACCGGCTACATCCCCAATCTGCTGGCGGGTGGCCTGAAGTCCCGCCGCAGCCTGACCGTGGCGGCGCTCGTCCCCAACATCGCCGTGGCGCAGTTCATTCCCACGGTCAAGGCGCTGACCGATGCGCTCGATACGGCTGGCTATCAGTTGATCCTGGGCCAGACGGGATACGACCATGCGCGCGAGGAAGCGCTGCTGGGCACCATGATCAGCCGACGACCCGATGGCATTGTGGTGACGGGCCTGGTGCATTCGCAGACATCGCGCGACCTGCTGCGGCGTTCCGGTATTCCCGTGGTCGAGACCTGGGACCTGAGCGATCGGCCCGTGGATATGGCCGTGGGCTTTTCGCATCTCAAGGTGGGCAGTGCGGTGGCTGGCTATTTTCTGGGGAAGGGGTGGCGGCGCTTCGGCATTGCCACTGGCGACGATCATCGCGCGGCCGTGCGCCGCGAAGGCTTTGTCTCGACGCTCGGCCATGATGTGCCCACCGTGCGAGTGCCATCGCCCAGCAGTCTCGGACTGGGGCGCCAGGCGCTGCGCGAACTGCTGGCACAGGACCCAAGGATCGAAGCGGTCTTCTGCAGCTCCGACCAACTCGCGCAAGGCGTGATGGAAGAAGCCCGCGCACGCGGCATGCGTGTGCCGCAAGACCTTGCAATCTGTGGTTTCGGCGATGCCGATTTTGCGGCGGACATGGCGCCAGCGCTCACCACCGTGCAGATCGACGGCGCGGCCATCGGCCAGCTTGCGGCGAATCTGGTGCTGACGCGCTGCCGTGGAGAGACGGTGGCCACACCCGTGGTGGATGTGGGATTCAGGATTGTGGAGCGGGAGTCGACCTGACGGCGGCGATGCGTTTCACGAACCCGATGTGAGCGCGGGAAACACCGTGGCCTTTCGTGCGCCGCCTTTGGATGGCAGTTCGATCAACACGCCCCCGGCGCTCTCGGCGTCGTGCCGCGTGAGGGCGGTGATGACCACCTGATGCGTGACGAACAGGTAGGGTCCGCCGCGCGGATCGAGTCCATCGACGTAGCGCGACAGCTTTTGCATCTGCGCATCGCGCGTGGCGCGGTCGGCATTGAAAAACGAGTTCAGAAGCGGCTCGGTGTGTACCGGGCCGAGGTCCATCAGCCGTGCGGTGTCCTGACAGCGGCACCACGCGCTGCTGGCGACTAGCGTGGGCCGGAATCTTGCCGATTTCAGGCGCTCGCCAGACAGCCTGGCCTGGCTGCGCCCCTGCGCGTCGAGATTGCGCTGCGTCGCGCAGTCGCCCAGCTTGAACTGATCAGGATCGCCGACACCCGGTGCGCGGGCGTGGCGCAGGACCAGCACGGTGTCTGGCTTTCCCAGTGCCGCCGACAAAGCCGTGGTCTGCGCGCGGACCGGCGAGATAGTCAGCGACAGCCACGCAGCGGGCAGGGCGCAAACGAAGTGGCGGCGGGTCGGCATGGGGCGGCTCCATCGCGGGGGTGTCTTTCAAGATAGGCGATGGGGCCGGATGGCGACCAGGGTGGGAGGAAGTGGTCCGGCAAAACTGCCACAAACTGGCCCTGTGCGACATGCCAGTTTGCTTGCAGAATGTCTCCTGTCCCCGAGAACACACAGGCCACGACCCGCCATTCGTCATGTATATCCCCGCCCATTTTGAAATCCCCACGCTCGAGGCGATGCACGCGCTGATCGCCAGCCATCCGTTCGGCACGCTGGTCACCCACGGCAAGGGTGGTCTCGACGCGAACCACATCCCGTTCGAACTTGAACCCAGCCATGGCACCCACGGCCTGCTCAAGGCCCACGTGGCGCGCGCCAATCCGGTCTGGCAGGACGTGACGAACGGCGCCGAGGTCCTGGTGATCTTTCGCGCCGGCGACGCCTATATCTCGCCCAACTGGTATCCGAGCAAGCACGAGGCACATAAGCAGGTGCCCACCTGGAACTACCAGGTCGTCCATGCCCATGGCCGCATCACGATCCACGACGACGAACGCCACGTGCGCGGCGTGGTGGCGCGACTGACCCGTACTCACGAAGCGACGCAGCCAAAACCGTGGCGCATGTCGGACGCCCCGAGCGATTTCATCGACACGATGGTCAAGTCCATCGTCGGCATCGAAATCGAGATCACGCGGATGGAAGGCAAATCCAAGCTTGGTCAGCACAAGGAGGCAAGGGATATCCGCGGGCCGGGCGAGGCGCTGGTGGCGCTGGGCAAAACGGAGATTGGTGAAGCGATGCTGGAGAGGGCGGAGGGGAAGGAGCGGGAGTAAGGGTTGCGATGATCGCCTCTCCCGCAAGCGGGAGAGGCGATCATCGGCGTCAAGCAGTTGAGCCGTATGCCGGCGAGGTTCACGCGAGGTAGCGCGGCGCCGGGGTGTTTTGCGACAGCACCCCGGACATTGCCTGACGCGCTGCCTCATAAGCTTGCCAGTGCTCGATCGCGTGCAGCGACGGGATCGTGATGAGTTCACCACGTTCGAAGCCAACCAGCGCCGCATCTACCATATCGGCCGCAGGCATCACGATTGATTGGTCGAGGTGTTCCACCGGCAGGCCGCCGGTTTCCCAGAAGTCCGTCGCCGTTGCGCCCGGCAGCACGGCCTGCACGCGCACACCCTTGCTGGCGAGTTCGTGATGCAGTGACTGGCTGAATGCCTGGACGTACGCCTTGCTCGCACCATAGACGCCGTTCAAGACTTCCGGCGCGATGCCGACAATCGACGCGATGTTGATGAACGCGCCCTTGCCGCGTGCGACGAAGCCCGGCGCGGCGGCGTAGGTCAGGCGCGTCAACGCCGTCACGTTCAGTTCGATCATGCGCGTCATCTGTTCCACGTCGCTGTCAAGCAACGGCGTATGTGTGCCGATGCCGGCATTGTTGACGAGCAGCGTGATGCTGGCGTCGGTACGCAGCTTGTCTTCGACGGTGGCAAGCGAGGCGCGGTCGTTGAGGTCGGCGGGCAGCACTTCCACGGCGCGGCCGGTCTCGTCGGAAATGCGGCGTGCGAGGGCGTCGAGCTTGTCGCGGCTGCGGGCCACCAGGATCAGGTCATAGCCGCGGCGGGCAAGTCGGTCGGCGTAGATGGCGCCGATGCCCGACGATGCGCCGGTAACAAGTGCGGTGCCCAGGTGTTGCGTGCTGGTTTGCTGCGTCATGATCGAGACTCCATGCTTGGGGTTTCAGGTGGTTCGGATGCGTGGCATCCATGTGAAGCATGGTAGGGCGGGAAGCGCGTGACCGAAATGACGTATATAGTCATGTTTTCGGTCATTGCCGATCTTTGGCGCTCTGGAGGCTCGTCATGCATCGCGTTGGATTTCTGTTACCGGATGGCTTCCAGGTCATGACGCTGGCCGCGCAAGCCGTCTTCGAGTACACCAATTTGTCGCTTGGCGAGCCGGTGTACCGGATCGAGAACTACTCGATGCAGGGCGGCATGTTGCGGTCATCGCTGGGCATGGCCGTGGAGACGCGGCCCGCCAGCATGCGCCTGGCCGTGGACACCTGGATCGTGGCCGGTGTGGGCGATCCCGTTGCCACCCAGAGTACCGAGCCGATGCGCGAGTTCGTGGGGAAGGTGGCGGGCAAGGCGCGTCGTGTGGCGTCGATCTGCACGGGCGCGTTCGTGCTGGCGGAATCCGGCCTTCTGGCTGGACGCCGTGCCACCACGCATTGGGCCTTTGCGCGCGATTTGCAGCGGCTGCACCCCGACGTTCGCGTGGAGGAGGACCGCATCCACATCGTCGATGGGCCGATCTGGACCTCGGCCGGGATGACCGCCGGTCTGGATCTGGCACTGGCGATGGTGGAGAAGGATTTCGGTGCCGAGATGGCGCGCTCGGTGGCGCACAAGCTGGTGATGTACCAGCGCCGGTCAGGCGGGCAGTCGCAGCACTCGGAGTTGCTGGAGCTTGCGCCGAAGTCCGACCGTATCCAGAGTGCGCTCGAATTCGCGCGCAAGAACCTGCATCGGCCATTGACTGTGGAGGATCTGGCCGAATCGGTGCATCTGAGTCCACGCCAGTTCAGCCGCGTGTTTACGGCCGAGACAGGACAGCCGCCCGCCAAGGCTATCGAAAAACTGCGGCTGGAGGCGGCGCGGCTGATGATCGAGCAGAGTCGTCATCCACTGGACGTGGTGGCAAAGGAAACCGGCTTCCGGGATCGCCGACACCTGCGCGAAGCATTCGTGCGCGGATTCGGCTTGCCGCCGCAGGCAGTAAGGCGGGAAGCGCGCGGCTGAGCACCGCGCGCTTTTTTCTACGTATGTACGCTGACGGCCTGATCAACCGTCGATACGTACCTGCACACCATTGGCGGTGTAGATCGGCGTGACCTTGTAGCCGTCGACGGCCACGGCGGTGAACTGGCCCTTGATGCTGCTGCCCGTCATGATGGCGACGGTATCGCCGGCCTTCGGCGCATACCCGTTGACGAACGCCACGCGCAGCGTGCCGCCAGCAATCGTCGTCAGGCCAGCCACGGTCATGCGGCCCTGGCCGTTGGGGCCCACGCGCAGGTCGAGCGTGGTGTTTGCCAGTTGGGTGTACTTGCCGGCGATGGCCACGCTGGCCGGGGCGTTGATGATGACGGAGCCGGCGGCGAGGTAGACATCGCCCGTGCCGAAGGCATTCACCGAAGCCGCTTCGAGCGCGCCGCCTGCCACCTGCGTGCCGCCGGAATACGTGTTGGTGCCGCCGAGCTTCAGGTTGCCGGTGCCCTTGAGCGTGAACTTGCCCGAGCCGCCGATGTTGTTGCGCCAGAGGTCGGCCGCGTGGAAGCCGCCGAGCGTGGCATCCATCGTCACCACGACATTGCCGTTGAAGGCGCCGTAACCATCGCCAGCAGCGAACAGGTTCAGGCGGCCCCAGCCTTCGGCATCGTCCATGACCGGATAACCCGAAGCAATCTCAGTGGTCTTCAGCACCACGCGGCGTTGATCGGCGCTCAGGTACGGGAAACGGGTTTCCAGCATGACTTCCGCCCCCTTGGGTACGACCGGCTCCAGCGTGGCCGAGCCGATCTGCGGGAAGCCGAACGTCATGCGGCGATTGAAGTTGGCCTTGTTGGTGGCGTAGTCGGTGAAGCGGTCATTGGCCGCCGTGCCCGACTGCGCGAACGTGCGGAAGGTGGCCGGCGTGGTGCCCGTAGCGGCCATCAGCGCCGTGTGGGCCTGCGTATAAGCGCTGGCCTTCAGCGCGGCGTTGGCCGGGATGTACAGGTTGGCGGCAGCCGAAGCAATGCCGAGCATACGGCCGCCGATAACGTCGAGCGGCGAATGCATGCCGGCGAGGATGCGGTTCTCACCGAGTTCCATGCCGCGCGTGAGCATTTCCTGGAAGCGTTCCGGCACCAGGTAGGCCATGACCACGGCATTGCGCAGCGCTTCGGCGGTATGGCCGCTGACAAAGCCGCCGTCGTTGTTGGGAGTCGGGCTGATAGCCGGCACCAGGGTCGGCGCCACCACCACGCTGCTGCTCCAGCGGTACGGACGTGCGTACTTGTAGAAGCGCTTGTTCGGCTCGGTCGAGGCATTGTCGCCAACCTTGTTGACCATCGTGATCACATCGCCGAACGTGGCATTGGCAGAGCCGGCCACACCGACGTTGTTGCCGCCATCGTCGTACTTGATGGTTGTGGCGTCAGCCGGGATGCTCGTGATCGTGGTGGTCTGCTGGGCGGCGGCGCGCCATGCAGCAGTGAGCGGACCCATGCCATCGGTCACGCTGTAGTTCTTGCCGCGGCGGTCGTCGTAGTAGGCAGCCTCGGCCTGCGCAGCCGTGCGTGCCGTGGTGGCGTCGATCACGTACTGGACGTTCGCGTTGTGGATGGCAGCGTTGACCACCGTGCCGCCCGGGGTGCCATCGCCTGGCAAGCCCGTCCATGACGAAGCCACCACCGCCGGGAACGCGCCGTCAGCCGGCGCCGTCTGCGCGGCATCGACGATACGCGTCAGCGGCTCCCACACGTTCAGGAATCCTTCCATCAGCCGCACACCGGAATTCGTCTCCAGCGTGGCGTACTTCGCTACACCGCGCTGGTTCGACGCGATGTCGTCCACAAACGGGGTCACCGAAGCTTTGACGGGCGCGCTATCCACGAAAGCCGGATCTGCCGGCGCGGCAGGCACGGCCAGCGGCGTGGTCGTCGTGCCACTGCTCTGCGTAGTGTTGTTGTCATCGCCGCCACAGGCGCCGAGCAGCAGGGCAAAACAGGCGACCGCGATGGCCGAGGGCATTCCGGGGGTGGAGAAAGACATGCTGGGTCCTTAAAAGACGGCAATGGCCGTCGAAAAGGACGCAGTTTGATCAAACAATGTTGCGGAAATATGTACTTTGATGCACTTGGTTGGATGTTTAGCTCGACATTTGTTTCATCGAACTGTCATCCAGCCATTGCCCATTTCACCCCCAGCGCCGTACCCGTCCCGTATCGATGTGCACAAAATTATCCGACTTGTAGAAGCCCACGCCGCCCGCCTGAAGCGATTCGGCGGCGTCGCGCAGGTCTGCGAGCGCTACACCGGGCAAACGGATGTCGATGGCCATGCCATCCATGTGCAGGCTTCGTTTTGCGACGCCACCCGCGCGTGTACGACGCAGGCGGTCGTTCGTGGCGGGGCAGCGGTAACCCGAGATGACCTGGAACGGGGTGTCGGTTTTCAGTTCCTGGCGCAGGGCGAATAGTACGCCGAACAGCGTGGGATCGATCTGGCCGACGGTGCCGGAGTAGTGATCGCGCAGGAAATGATTCAGCGACTGCTGCGCTTGCGGCAGGACGTCATCGCCGCGGGCGAAGACGAGCGCGAGATGCTCGCCAGTGTGCGTGTGATCAAACGACAGCGACCGGGCGTCGGGCCCGATTGCTGCCAGCGCGTTGCGTGGCGCCAGGGTGGAGAGCCCTGCGCCGAGCGCGATGGCGCTGGCGCAATGCAAAAAACGGCGACGCGGGTTGAAGCTGGATTCGGACATGGAAACTTTTACAACGGGTGCGGCATTCAGGAGGGCCGTGCGGCAGGTCTGGCCCCAGCGCGTTGCCGCAGCGCCTGGTCCAGCAGTTTGTCCTGACCGTAGATGTCAGGGACGAAGTGTACCCGTCCGTCGGCGCGAGCGATGGCCGTGCCATACGCCAGCACCACGGGAATGGGATGCTGGAGTGCCACGGTCTTCGATTTGCCAGCCGTCATTGCCTCACGGATGCGCGGCTCCGTCCATTCGGGCATGCCCTGCATCGCGAACTTCGCCAGTTCGACGGGTGCCTCCACGCGGATGCAGCCATGGCTGAAATCGCGTCGGTCTCGCTTGAACAGTTGCGGCGACGGCGTATGGTGCAGATAGATGGCCTGGTTGTTCGGAAAAACGAACTTGATGTCGCCCAGCGCATTGAGCGGCCCCGGTCGCTGGCGGATGCGCGACTGCCCATTGAGCACGGCGTCCAGACTCGCCGGACTCACGGTGGTGCTGGCCGTGCTGCCAGTCACAAACTCGAAACCTTGCCGAGTCAGATAGCTCGGATCGCGTTGCAGCTTCGGAATGATTTCCTTCTTGGCGATTGACGACGGCACGTTCCAGTACGGGCTGAACTCGATGTAGCGCATGTCCTCGGCAAACAGCGGCGTGCGGGTGTCCAGCGCCTTGCCGACGATCACCTTCATCTCAAGCTTGATGTCGAGCTTGCCGCCGCTCTCAGGTTGATATTCATAAGCGCGCAGCATGAATTCAGGAACATTGACCACGATCATGCGCGGACCCTCGGCAAGCGGGGTCCATCGCGCGCGTTCCATCGTCAGTTCGATCTGTTGCACGCGTGCCGCGGGAGAAACGTTGAGTTGTGCCAGCGTGCCCGCGCCGATCACACCATCGGCTTCGAGCGCATGGCGCGTCTGGAAAGCCTTTACCGCATCGACGATCGCGCCTTCGTAGCGTGCAGGCACGGGCGTGTCCTTCGGCAAGTCTCCGAGCGCTTCCAGCCGTTGCGACAACTGCGGCAGCCCCTTGTAGGTATCGCCCGCCTTGAGCTTGCTGCCGGGCAGAGGCGGTAGCGCGGTTTCCCAGTCAGGCAGCTTGGCCAATGTGCGGTAGCGCGCCAGCGCATCGCGCAACGTGCCGTAGAGTGGGAACGATGGCGCCGCCTCTCGCAAACCTTCGACAAGCCGGTTCGCGGCGATCGCCTGCCGCAGATAGGCTTCGGCGTCGAACGGCGCGGGCGCGGTCTTTGCAAAATTTGCATGGACCTTGCGCGGATCGACCCGGCCCACGTGCAGATCGGACAGGTAGCGGGTCATCGCCGTGGTCAGCGATGCATCGAAGCGCTGCATGGCCTCGGGCGACGGCGCGGGGCCGTTGATTGCCTGCGTCAGCGTGCGCTGCAGCGCCTCGGCGCCGTAGTCAGCCGGTTCGAGGCCGTCGGCACTGGCACCGGCCAGCGTCTTGATGGCAGCCTGTGCGGCCTGCGATGGGTGTCCATCGACGAGCCACAGCGGGGCCGGCGGCGTCTGCTGGGCCCAGGCACTCGCGGCGCCGCAGAGCACCAATGCCGCGCCGAGCTGGCGCAGGGACACGACGGAAGACGCCCTTGAGCGGGGAGTCTTGCGGGTAGCGTTAGCGGGAATGGATTGCGTGGCGGTCGTGGCAACAGTCATTGGCATGGCGTCGAAAGAGTGTCTCCGTCGCATATCCTAGCCGATGACGCGGTTGCGTCCGTTATGTTGCACTTGCTGAAAATAAAGATTCTGCGATTGCGCGATGACTTGATTCATGTCAATCGCTGCGCGCTGTGCGCGCCTATGCTGTCTTCAACACGACAACATCACAGTGAGGATTGCTCCATGTACAAGCGCATTCTGATCGCCATAGACGGTGGTCCGTCGTCCGAGCAGGCCATCTTCCAGGCTGTGGGCCTGGCCAAGGAACTGGGCGCGGAGGTCAAGATCCTGTTCGTGGTGGATGACAGCGAATTTTTCTTCGAGCCGGCCTACGTCAACCCGCAAGAGGTGCTGCGCGGCATGCTTGAGGTAGGTCAACAGGCCCTGGCCCGCGCCGCGCGCCGCTTCGAAAACGCCGGGGTGCGTGCCTTGACGGAACTGGCCGAGAAGCCGGTGTCGCCGGGCGACATCTCGGGCACCATCGTCAGCCATGCCGAGCAATGGCCTGCCGAACTGGTGGTGATGGGCACACACGGTCGACGCGGTGTGCGACGCATGATCATGGGCAGCGTGTCCGAAGGCGTGGTGGCCAAGTCGGCCAAGCCAGTACTGCTGATTCGCGGCGATACGGTGCATTGAATCGATAAAAAAAAGCGGGCGCCACCAAGGCGCCCGTGCAGTACCGCTTCACAAATTCGGCTTCACGAATTCGACTTCACAGATTCCTTCTCACAGGCAGGTCAGTCGAGCTTGATGCCGACGGTCTTCACCACCTTTTCCCATTTCTGCGAATCCTTGTTCACCATCTGGGAGAACTCGTTCGGCCCCAGCGCGCTAGGTTCCATGCCCTGCTTGGTGATGGTCTCGCGGATGTTGGGTTGCGCGAGTACGGCGGCAATCTCCTGCGCCAGTCGGTTGACCGTGGGCATGGGGGTGCCCCCTGTGGTGAACACGCCGTACCACGACACCACTTCATAGCCCGGTACGCCGGATTCCGCCACGGTGGGCACGTTCGGCATCGTCGCCACGCGCTTGGCGCTGGTCACGGCCAGGATGCGTACCTTGCCGCTATCCACACCGGCTTTGGCGGACGGCAGGCTCGCAAAGGTCATCTGGGCCTGGCCGGCCATCACGTCCTGCATCGCCGGGGCGTCACCGCGATACGGGATGTGGGTGATGAAGACCCCAGCCATGCTCTTGAACAGTTCGGCGGACAGGTGCGAGATCGTGCCGTTACCCGGCGAGGCCACGTTCAGTTCGCCGGGATGGGCCTTGGCATAGGCCAGCAACTCCTGCACGTTCTTGACCGGCAGCGCGGCGTTGACGACCAGCGCGTTGGCGGATTTCGCCACGAGCGACACGGGCTGCACCCCCTTGACCGGGTCGTAGGGCAGCTTGCTGTAGACGGATGGCGCGATGGCTTGTCCGCCTACCGAGCCCAGCAGCAGCACCGAACCATCGGGCTTGGCGCGCGCCATTTCGGCCGTGGCGATAGTGCTGCCGCCGCCGGGCTTGTTCTCCACCACCATCGTCGTCTTGGTGTTGATCTGGAACTGCGTGGCGACGGTGCGTGCGATGGCATCGTTACCGCCGCCCGGCGCAAAGCCGACCAGCATGCGGATGGGGGCAGGGGGCAGTTCCTGCGACAGGGCCTGCGTGGCAAACAACGCCAGTGCAACAGCGGGAACGATCTTGTAAAACGACATGGTTGATCCTCGATGCAGATTGCAGATAAGTGGGAGAGTCCTCTCGGGGGTGTCGCTGTGCTGGATGGTGGGTGAGATGCCCGGGCGCTGCGTCAGGTCTTGTGCCTGGCTGTCACCGTCCGGGTCTCGCTTCAGTCTCCGTCCTTTATTTTTTGAAACGTACTACGGCTTCGCGCGATGCCTGCGTTTGCGGCAACGTTGCGATCTCGCCAAGCGTCACCGGCTTGGTCGGGAAACGCAGGCGGTAGTAACCAACGTCGCGCGGATGGCGCTGTTGCTCATCGGCGATTAGTTCGGTCACCGTCAGTCCGCAGAACCGGCCCTGGCAGGGGCCCATGCCGCAGCGCAGGAATGCCTTGAGCTGGTTCGGCCCCTGGCAACCCATGCGAGCGGCTTCTCGCACTTGCTCGGCGGTCGCCTCTTCGCAGCGGCAGACGATGGTGTTGCCCACCGGTCGCCGAAATTGCGGCTGCGGGCGATACAACACTTCGAAGAATTCGCGGCCACGCGTAGCGCGGGCGAGGGCGAGCCGATGCGGCGCGGCCTCGCGGTCGCGTGCTGCGCTGTCCAGGCGGCCCAGCGATGCGGCGGCCTGGATGGCGGCGAGTCGACCGCGATGCTCTGCAGCCATCGCACCCGCAATGCCCGCACCATCGCCGGCGATGGTCAGGTGCGGCACCGATGTGGCGCCCCATGCATCGACGGCAGGCTCCCAGCAGTCCTGCCGCTCGTTCCACGCATGTTCCGCGCCAATGGCGCGCGACAGATTCGTGTTGGGCACCACGCCCTGATGCAGCAGCAACTGATCGACTGCGATCGTGCGAGGCTGGCCGTCTGCCGTGTACCGCAGTTCGGCGACCTGTCCGTTGGCACCGGCCACGGCTTCCAGCGCACTGACGCCGCTGATGATCGGCACGGCCTTGCGCACCGCGCGCAGCATCTTCAGCCCTTTGCCGAGATAGGCCGAGCGCAGGAAACCCCACGCGTGCGGCAGCGCCTGCATCCACTGGCCGGACGGCGTGGTTTCGAGGATGGTCTCGATCTTCACGCCGGCATTGAGGTACTGATACGCCAGCAGGTAGAGCAGCGGGCCGCCACCGGCCAGCACCGTGCGGCCTTCGGGCACCACGCCGGATGTCTTCAGCAGGATCTGCGCGGCACCTGCGGTAATCACGCCGGGCAGCGTCCATCCCGGAATCGGGAAGGGGCGCTCCTGCGCGCCAGTTGCCAGAATGATGTGGCGGCAGTGGAGCAGACCGGCTTGTGGATCGGCACTGGCACCGGTCACCGAGTAAGCCACTTCGAAGCCCAGACCATCGGCTTGCGGCTCGCGAGGATTGATCGACCACACCGTGGCCGAAGCAAGATATTGCGCGCCGCTACGCTGGAATGGCGTTAGCAAGTCGAGCCCGTGCCAGTAATCGGCACCGAGAATGTTGCGCTCCTGCACTGGCGTCGTGCTGATGGCGCGATAGATCTGGCCACCCGGTGCGGGTTGTTCATCGAGCAGGATCGTGCTCAGTCCCAGTTCGGCGGCACGCGTGGCCGCAGCGAGACCGGCGGGTCCGGCACCGACCACGAGCAGGTCGCGTTCGAGCATGTCAGATGTTTCGAGCGGAGGCAGGTTCGTCATGGTCATACGGCCACCTCGCGTGCGCCGAGTTGGCGTTCCACGCGCATGCCATCGCGCACGCGGGTCATGCAGGCTTGCTGGTTGGGACGGCCATCGATGCTGACGAGGCAGTCGTAGCAGACGCCCATCATGCAGAAGGGTCCGCGCGCAGCGCCCGATACGGCGGTGTCGCGGCAGGCCGCAACGTTGGCGGCGAACAGTGCGGCGGCGACGGTATCGGTCTCGCGGCATTCCAGCGTGGCGCCATCCACGGTGACGCGCACCGTGCGGCCGGCGGTCTGCGCGGCGGTGGCGTCAAGTCTTCTGAACATGGAATCTCCGGGTCGAAAAAATGTCCAGCTCCCGCGGCAGCGCGCCAGCGGCGATCATCGGGGCGAGGGTCTCTGCATGGGCGGCGGCCAGCGTCACGCCGCTATGGCAGGTGACGATGAACGCGCCGGGATGGCTGGTGGACTGCTCGTAGACCGGAAAGCCATCCTGTGCGCGTACGCGCAGCGCCGACCACGCTCGCACCGCGCGGACATCACGCAGGGCGGGCAACGTACGCACGGCACGGTCGGCCAGCGTAGCCAGGATCGGCAGCGTGGTGATCTGGTCGGCGTAGCCCGCATCCTCCTGCGAATCGCCAACCAGCCAGCTACCTTCGTCGTTCTGGCGCAGGGTCACCAGTGGTGTATCGAGCAGACGGCGCGTACGTTCGAGCACGAGGATCTGACCGCGCTGCGGCGCCATGGGCAGGTCGATGCCGACCATCGCACCCAGTTCGCCATTGCGCAGACCCGAGGCCAGCACGATCTTGCGGGCGCGCACCGTGCCATTCGGGGTGCTCAGCGAGAACTCGCCCGATGACGACTGCGATATGGCGGTCACGCCGTGGAAAGGCAGGTACTGGACATCGCCCCGGCTAAACGCCGTATGAAAGGCGCGAAGCAGCTTGAGCGGATTGACGATGCCGTCGTGCGGCGTCCAGATGGCGCCGGTCACGTCTGGGCCGAGTCCGGGCACGAGCGATGCGGCTTGATGATGGTCGAGCAGCTTCCACTCGTACGGCTCCACGCCGGGCTGGGCCATGAGTTTTTGGACCCAGGCCAGGCGCGCTTCCACTTCGTAGTCGCCCATCAGGGGCGTCAGGCCGCCTTTCTGTTCGAGCGCCACATCGATGCCGGTTTCCTTCTGCAAACGGTCTGCGAGTCCAGGCCAGAGACGCGTGGAACCAAGCGTCCAGCGGCTGTACGCACCCATGCCGAAGCCCTTGCTCTGCAGCCAGACCAACCCGAAATTGCCGCGCGAGGCACGCAGCGCAACGTCGCCCTCGTCGAGCACGGCGATGGAGCCGACGCGGTCGCGCAGTCCGTAGGCGATGGCCGAGCCG
The DNA here is from genome assembly GCF_005503625.1 of Cupriavidus sp. 2SB. Taxonomy (GTDB): domain Bacteria; phylum Pseudomonadota; class Gammaproteobacteria; order Burkholderiales; family Burkholderiaceae; genus Cupriavidus. The sequence continues at coordinate 42,929 of NZ_SCMX01000027.1, forward strand.
ACCAGGCCACCGCCAACTACGGCAACGTCGAAGACCGGCAGGGCGGAAGTGGAGGCGCCGGCCATCAGTCGGGCCTCCGGTGAGGGGGGAGCGGGCCTTCGGCCCTGTTATGCGTCATGGGGAGACTCGTCTGAATCGTTCGGACGAGTATGCGGAGCCGCCCCGACTTGCGCAAATACGAGTCTGTCAGGCGTCCATACGAAAACCGTATGGGGGGAGGATCAACACAGGTTTCAGCCCGGCAGCGCGCCGGTTTCCGTGGCGAGGACTTCGATCATCCGCGCGTTGAATCGCTCCACCAGCACGTTGGCAGGCCGGTTGCGCGCCAGCAACAGGTAGCTGACAAACGGAATGCGGGGCGCAAAGGGGCGAATGACGAGGTCGTTGCCATGCATCCGCGCCACCAGCGGATTGACGATGCCCACCCCCATGCCTAGCGCGACCATCCGGCAGATGGTGGCGCCATAAGGCGTCTCGAAGTGCATGATGCGCCGGTCGTCATCGGCAAAGGCGGCGTCGATGGACGCACGCAGGCCGTCGCCATGGGTCATCGAGATAAAGGATTCCCCGGCCAGATCGGCCGGGGTGATCACGTCGAGACTGGCGAGCCGATGCCCGTGCGGCATCACGCAGCAGCCCGCCACATCGGCAATGGGCTGGGCTTCGGTCACGGCCGCAGGTGGCAGGTAGGACACCAGGCCGAGGTCGCAATAGCGGCTCCCCACCCAGTCGGCCACCAGTTGCGTGCTGCCGGTTTCCATCGCCACGTAGACATCGGGATGATCGGCGTGGAAGTGCTGCAACACGGTGGGCAGCACCGTCATCGCCAGCGAAGGCACCGTGGCAATCCGCAGCCTTCCCTTGCCGAACTGCCGAATGTTGCGCGCCGCATCCTTGAGCGCATCGAGGCCGACGAAGGCGCGATCCACTTCGCGCAGGAACGCGAGTCCTTCCTCGGTAGGGGTCAGGCGACCCGCGCTTCGCGTGAACAACGTCAGGCCGGTGGTGTATTCGAGCTGCGCAATCAGACGGCTGACATTGGGCTGCGACGTATAGAGCTCGCTCGCGGCGGCGGTCATGGAGCCCGAGCGCATGACTGCGCGAAAGGCGTCGATTTCCTTGAATTTCATACCGTTTGTGGGGTGGGGGCGTTCGGCAATCGTTCGGCAATGATGGGCCGATGGTATATCAAATCCGTATGGTCACCCGCGATATTGTGATTTGACGGTATGGGCTGCCGATTCCGATACTGGTTTCCATCGCACAAGACGAACAGGAAATCGCCCCATGGAATCGAAAGTCAGCCGCCGCCTGACCCAGCCCACCGCCCCCGAGGTGTGCCAATTCATCTACCAGCCGCGCCTTGACCGCGACTTCGCACCGGGCTTCCGCTATCTCACGGATATCAACGCGGCGCATTTGCTGATGCTGAGCGGCGCCGGGCTGATCCCGTCGGACGTGGCGGCGACACTCGCCTGCGCATTGCACCGTATGACGGAGGAAGGTCCGGAGGCCGTGGCACTCGATCCGCAACGCGAGGACGCCTACTTCAACTACGAGGCTCGACTGATGGAAGTAGCAGGTGCCGATGCAGGCGGACGCCTGCACGTAGCCCGCAGCCGCAACGATATCCTCGCGACGCTCGATCGACTGCGTGCCCGTGACGCCGTGCTCGAACTCTTGTCGACGATGCTCGACACACGCGAAACGATATTGGACAAGGCCGCCGCCCATGCCGATACCGTGATGCCCGGCTACACGCATTTGCAGGCGGCGCAGCCGATCACCTATGGCTATTACCTCTGCGGTATTGGCGAAGCGCTCGGTCGTGACATCGCCCGCCTGCACCGGGCGCTGGAATTGCTCGATGCCTGCCCGCTCGGCGCCGGCGCACTGGCCGGTACGGCGTTTCCGATCGATCGCCATGCCACGGCCCGCTGGCTAGGGTTCTCGCGTCCCGCCCCGAACGCGCTCGACGCCGTGGCCTCGCGCGACTTTGCCTGGGAGATTCTCTCCGCGATCACGATTGCCGCAGTCACCTGGGGCCGCGTCGCGCAAGACCTCTATGTCTGGGCCACGCCGGAATTCGGCCTGATCGATTTCCCCGACAGCGTGGCGGGAACATCGAGCATCATGCCGCAGAAGAAAAACCCGGTTGTTCTCGAATACCTGAAAGGCAAGGGAGGCCACATGCTGGGCCTGCTGACCGGCGCACTCGGCGCGCTGAAAGGCACCCATTTCACGCATTCCGGCGACGGCAACCGCGAAAGCATGCGCGGATTCTGGGACGCTGTGGAAGAAGGCAGGCGCTGCGCCAGCTTGTTGAAACTGGTGCTGGAGCATGCCGAACCGCAGCGCGTGAACATGCTGACAAAGGCGCGGCGCGATTTCTCATCCGCCACCGATCTCGCCGACATGCTCGTGCGTGACGCCGGCATGTCGTTCCGCGAAGCCCATCATGTAGTGGGCGCAGTCGTGCGCGAAGCACTCGATCGACACATCCCCGCCTGCGAAATCGACAGCGACATGGTGGACCGCGCTGCGCTGGAAGTGACTGGCCGTGCCGTGGGCGTGGATGCTGAAGCGGTAACGCGCTGCCTCGATCCGGAGCAGGGGGTGGCGGCGCGCTTGTCGGAGGGTGGACCTGCTCCGATGCGGGTGCGCGAGCAGGTGGCGGTACAACGCGATGAACTGGCGCGGGATCGGTGCGCTATCGAAGTCGTGGTGAATCAAGTTGCTGCAGCACGGGAGGCGATGCAGGAGGCAATGGGGGCGCTTGGTGGCAAGTAAATCCGGTGGGAGGCGATTAGGGTCCGATGTACCGGCTGCAATCGGGCATTGGCGAATCCGGCGCATAAACTCCGCGATCGTCTAGCCGGAAGGTGCGTGTGAAGCTGCAGACGGGGTCGATGACGTTGGCGTCGGCGCCTTCGCGTTGATTGGTTGCCTTCGCTGTAGCACTCTCTGTTGGCAAGGGGCTGCCGGAATCCTTCGATGCTTCCGTGTCGTAGACCAGTTGCGGAAAGCCGGATTCCACATTGCGATCCAGTGTCAGTGTCGAAAAAAAGTAATGGTCCGGGCAGGCTTTCTTGCGCCGGTCCTCGGCACTATCCGATTTGCAGTCGGGAAATCTTCGTATGACCGCGCTGGGAAGCGTCAGGATTTCCCGGGACTGGAACGTTGTGCCGCGCCGTGTGATCCGGAAGAGATGCGTTTGCCAGGTGCGATCCCTCTTGTCCCACGTCACGTAAATGTCCGACGTGATGGCGCGCAAGCCCACCACGATGCTGTTGTCCTTGCTGTCTGTGCGAAGGACGGTAGCCCATGGCAAGGCCGACACTGCGCCTTTGCTCGTTGAAGCGGTGGGGAACTTGAACCGATACGTGGCGGGATTCGTCCCCGCATATTGGATCTCGACCCATTGCCATGCTTCGTCGAGATCTGCCTTGGGCGAAACGCGAACGCAGAGTTGCTGGTCTGGTGTACAGCCCTCCAGCAATGGTGCATCGGGTACACCTGAGCTGTTGTCGATCAAGGGCTCCATCCGGTTACCCGCACGATCGGTCTTCACGGCGAACTGAAAGCTCTGCAATTCGGCGATCCGCGCCTGGTAGAGCGCCTCCAGACACGCGACGTCCTGCCCACAGTGGCTCCGCTTCTCCATCCATTGCCACTCGGAGGATGGATCGAGGGCCGGGCCGAATACGCTTTCCGATGCCGCTTTACGAGCTTCGGCCATCTCGCGCTCAAGCTTGGGAAAATCTGCGGCGATGCAGGCTGCCTTTGCAGATTCCGACGGCTGCTTGTTGCAATCGATCCAGGCTGCGTGCGCGCCCAGTGAGAGGATCGAGAGCGCGCAACACGCACACGATAGAAGCAGTATTTTGAAGCGACGACGCATGACGATTTCGAAGGCAGGTTGTGGCACCGGCTGAAATCATAGGTCTATCGTCCGTGCAAGGCGGTCCCATCAGATCAAACAAAAACGCCGCCGCGCTAAAATCCCGTCCATGCATTCCATTCGCAAACGCCCCGCCATCGACGGCCAGCTTGGCTGGTTCGAGACTTCCCCTTCCAGTCACACTTCCATCGGCCAGCGCCTGACAGGTCAGCATCGGTTTGATTTCGCCGTGATTGGCGCCGGATTTACCGGTGTCGCGCTGGCGCGTCGGCTGGCCGAGTTGCATCCGCAGGCGCGTATCGCGTTGGTGGAGGCGCTGGGTGTGGGGCAGGGCGCGTCGGGGCGCAATGCCGGGTTCATCATCGATATTCCGCACAACGTGGATGGGGGCGAGGCGGATGCCGCGTCGAGCCGCAAGTTGCATGCGCTGAACATGTTCGCGATTGACCGGCTGCGTGGGCTCAAGGATCGCTTTGGTATCGACTGCGCCTGGCAGAAGGCCGGCAAGTACATGTCGGCGCATGAATCCGCGCATATCAGCGCGCTCGAAACATTTGCGGGCGGGCTGAAGGCCGCGGGATTCGCGTATGAATTCCTGGAAGGTGCGGCGCTCTCGCAGCGCCTTGGCACTGACTACTACAAGGCGGCGATCTATACGCCGGGCAATGTGCTTGTGAATCCGGCGTCGCTGGTGCGGGGATTGGCGGCGGCGTTGCCTGAGAACGTCAGCGTGTTCACGGGAAGTCCGGTGACGGCCTGCCAGTATGGTGCGCCACATGTGCTGGCGTTTGCCGATGGCACGTTGCGCGCGGACAAGCTCGTCCTCACAGTGGGCAGCTTCAGCGAGGCATTTGGCCGCGTGCGCAACCGGCTGGCTACGCTGTTTACCTATGCCAGCCTGACCGAGCCCTTGAGCGATGCCGAGCACGCCGCGCATTTTTCCGATGTCCAGCCGTGGGGCAGCACTTCCGCGCATCCGGCGGGTACCACGGTGCGTTACACACCGGATCGCCGCATCTTCGTGCGGAATACGTTCCACTACCGTCCGTCGCTGCATGCGAGCGATGCCGACCTGCGTGCCGCCGCCGCGCATCATCGCCAATCGTTCGAAGCGCGTTTTCCGATGCTGGCGCGCAAGCCATTTGCGTATACATGGGGCGGGTTGATCAGCATGACGCTGAACCACCATTCGGTGTTCCGCCGGGAATCGGACAACCTGTTTAGCGTGGTGGGATGCAACGGGGTGGGCGTGGCCAAGGGCACTTACCTCGGGCATTACATGGCCGAGTTCATGGCTGGCATGCCGAGCGCAGCCATCGATGACATCGCGGCCGGCAGCCATCCCAACTGGATTCCGCCCGAGCCCATTCGGGGGATCGGCGCGGCCATGCGGTTGCGGCGCGAACTGGCGGGGGCAGGCGGAGAGGTCTGATACCTGTCTGCGATCCGTCTGACATCGACTCGGAAATCAGCGGATGGCGTCGGGGCAACGGTTGGATTTCGCCGGTTGGCTCGCAATCTTTTGATCACGCAGATCGCGTCTTTTTTAGGATTTGTGTGATAGAAAACACGTCGCTTGCCGGGTAGCTTTCTTGCTGCCTCGCGAGCCATGAAACAGCTTTGCTGGTCTCGCGGTTGTGTTCAACCCGAGACGTGTCTTTCATGGTATCGCGCGACCAGTACTCCTTTTTTGCGGCGCGTCGCCGCACGGTAAGCCTCGTAAGCCGGGCATTGCCGCAGCTTCCCATCGATGATCCTTGTCTAACCTTTGTTCACCTGGAGGGTGAAGAAGCACTCGGGGCGGAGTACGCCTACGACATCTCCGCGCGTTCCCCGGACAATCCATTGGCGCTAGCGGCTGCCAGCAGCTTGAATTTGCAGGCGCTCGTTGGTACGGAACTGGGCGTCGCTATTGAGCTGGACGGGATTGGAACCGGGCTGTCAGGCGGGATAGGCGCGGGAACGCGCCACTTGAGTGGCGTCGTCACGCAAGCACGACGCGTCCACAGTGACGAGCGTCACATCACCTATCAGTTTCGTATCGAGCCGTGGCTGGTGATAGCCAAACGCGCCAGTCACTATCGGCGTTTTCACGGCAGTACCGCACCGCAGATTATCGAAGCAGTGCTGTCGGACTACATCTTTCCGGTGGAGTACCGTCTCTCCGAGATCTATCCCGTTCGCGACTATCAGTGCCAATACGGCGAGACCGACTACGACTTTGTGGTCCGGCTGATGCAGGAATGGGGAATCACGCACTATTGGGAGCACGGTCTCGACCGTCACCGGCTGGTACTGGTCGATGGCATGGGCGCTTTTCGGCGGAATGACAGCGCTGCCTACCACACGCTACGCATGTACCCACCGGGTGTGCGTATCGATGAAGAACATCTGAACCGATTCGCGCTGACGGAGACGCTGCGATCCGGCGAGTGGGTAACGAGCGACTATGACTTTACGCGTCCCAAGGCCGATCTGACCACGCGCGATGGCGCCCCGCGTGACACGTCGCGCGCCAGCTATCCGCGCTATGAATGGCCCGGCGATTATCTGAACGCTGGCGATGAAGATGGTGGGATGCGCGCCCGGATGCGCATGCAGGCGCAGCGCTGTCTTGGGCAGCGAGCCAATGCCTGCGGCAATCTGCGAGGCGTCACCACCGGTACGACGTTCCTGCTGGCGGGTCATCCGATGGACAGTCATAACGGCGAATACCTTGTGACCCGAAGCCGCACCGAATTACGTGAAACGGGCGAAGAATCCGGTGCTGCCGATTCGTGGCTGTGTCATGTCGAGTTCGAGGTGCAGCGCACGTCCGAGGTGTTCCGGCCTCAACGCACCCTTGAAAAGCCGCGCGCAAGAGGGCCGGTGCCAGCTACCGTGGTCGGACCCGAGTCGGCGGCGGAACATTGGACCGACCAGTACGGACGGATCAAGGTGCAATTCCCGTGGGACCGTGTGGGAACGTTCGATGCCGATTCGTCGCCCTGGATGCGGGTCAACTACTCGAATGCCGGGAATGGTTTCGGCGCCGTGGAAGTGCCGCGCATCGGTCAGGAGGTCATGGTTGCCTTCTATAGCGACGATCCGGATCGTCCCGTGGTGGTGGGTCGCGCCTACAACGCACTCAATATGCCGCCGTGGGAGCTGCCCAACGAGGCGGTGCTATCCGGCATGCGCTCGAAGGAAGTCGGCGGTAGCCGCGCTGGTCATCTGCTATTCGACGACACGCAGCAGCGCATTCAGACGCAACTCTCCTCGGACCACCTGCTGTCGCAAATCAATCTGGGGCATATCCGCCGTGTCTCTGATCAGAGCGGAAGGCAGGAAAAGCGCGGCGAAGGGCTGGAAGCCCGCACCGACGGTCATGCCGCAGTGCGGGCGGCGCTTGGCCTGTTGCTGACAACTTTCTCGCGCGCCCAAGCAGAGGGCGAGATGATGAACGTGCGGGATATCGTTCATCAGATGCAGCAGGCACTGGATGTGACAACGACACTCGCAGAGAGCGCTGACGCCGCGCAGGCACAAGCCGGCGAGCAGCAGGACATCGCAAGGACGCTCAAGCAGCAAATTGCCGAGATCGAAGGCGGCGGCGAGCTTCAGGATTTCAGCGTTCCGCATGTCGTTGCAGCCAGCCCGGCAGGGGTCGTTTGCACCGCTGGCACATCTACCCATATTCATAGCGCTGACCACACGCAACTTACGACGGGTAAGCACCTGTCGGTCAGTACCGGCAAGAGCCTGTTCGCCAGTGTTGCGGACACCGTGCGCGTAATGGTGCACCGAGGCGGAATGAAATGGTTCGCCCGGCGAGGCAAGGTTCAGATCCAGGCACAGGATGACGCCATCGAGTTGATCGCAAGAAAGGTGATTCAAATCACGTCCACAGACGACTGGGTGGAGGTGATGGCGCGCAAGGGCATTCGCCTGCATGTCCAGGGCACCGAGATCTGCATTACCCAGGAAGGCATCCAGAACATCACCACGGGTCAGTGGATTGTCTTTGCGGCGGATAGGGATTGGGAGGGGCCCAAAAAAGCGGCCGGCGAACTGCCGACCTTGCCAGTGACAGGCAAGCATCAAGAGTACGTCGTGCTGCGTGATGCGGATACCGGCAAACCGCTGGCGAACTACCCGTATCAGATCACCACGCCGGATGGCGCCACATTGACTGGCAGATCGGACGCCGCGGGAAAAACGAGCGTCGTCCGTACCGATGATCCGCAGCCCGTGCGTGCAGAGCCGTTACCCAATCCGGATCTGCTGGAGATCGTCGAGGGTTGCTATTGGGATCAGGGCACTGCCCATCCGCTGGATTTTGTGAAACCCAGAAAGACTATCTGAACCTCCTATGGCGAAACAACCGAAGAAAACCGGAGAGCCTGCCCTTCCCGGCATCAATACGACGACGAAACCGAAAGCGCAGGGAGAAATCCTGCCGGTCACTGACCCAATTGACCTTTGGTATCTGTGCGAGAAGTGCAGCTATGCGCAGCAACACCCGTTACGCAACAAGAACGGCGTGGCGATGTATCAACGGTCCGTCACGCGATGGGTGCGCAAGGATGCCAGGAATTTCGATTTCCGCTTCCCGTATCACGGCGAGGTCGGCTTCGACATGACCCAATCGCCACCGAGGGCGATCATGAGCAAGACCGAAAGCTGGAGACCATCGATGTTTCCGCTATCGCGCTATTCGGAAATCCGGCGCGGCTATCTGCCCTTGAACGGTATCGACGTGCCGACCGAGTTTCGGACTGAAGAGGCACTGGTATCGAAGGACGAACTGGAGCGGACGCTGGACCCGAGAATCCGAGAGGGGAAGATGGTGAGGGTCAATGGCATGTCTCAACCGCTTCTGCGCATTCCGGATGTGCTGCGGGTCAAGGACGTCAATAGGACAGGCGCTGAAAAGTATCGACAGGACAATCTCGAGTTCGTCATCGAGATCAAGTTTCCAGGCGATCGATTCAGGGAAGGCCAATTGAGGGCCTACCGGCAAATTGCAGGCCCAAAGCATGCCACCACCCTGCGACTGCTCGATCCCCGCGTCTGCTCAATGCGGCGGCGTAAGGCGCGTGACTGGATTCGAACCAGCCAGCGCGAGCCCGTCTACAAGCCGCTGTCCAGAGTCATGGAACAGGTCGAGCAGCGGCGCAATAGCCTGGCATTTATCCCGGAATACCAATTGCTGATCGACGCAATTGACCGGGAGCACGAGGAAGTTCGGCGCATTCTGACGCCAGCGCCCATGCCAGCCGATACACCGGTCATAAAACCCATCTATCCCATTCCGTCATATGAGTTGGACCGGCGCGAGCGACAGTTCAGAAAACAGATGGAGATGACGCTTGCTGCGCCATTTATGGTCGCCGGGGCCATGACGTTTGCTGTGGGCGCGACGGGATTGCTGGCGGCCGACGCGCAGATCGGCCTTGCCCTGGGTGCGGCGCGCAACGCGGCTGGTCAGGCCGCCAGGATCATTCCATTCCCACGTGTGTTGCGGCCCATAGCGGCCGGCAGCGCCGCAGCCGCTGCCACGGAAAAGCTGGCGGCGCAGGTACAGCGCAACCGATCGGCGCGGGAGACGGAACGTGAAGTACAGGTGCAGTACCTGTACTGGCCGGACTAAACGGAAAACGAGGAGCTGAATATCATGGATTTTTTCGAACAATTCGACGATGCAAGCTGGGAGTTCACCATCGGGGATCACCATGAACCCGAGAAAAACGTGCTCCAGGCGGGGCTGGTGGGGGTGTTCTTTATCGAGATGGGGCAGTCGCTCGCCGACAAGCGGTACGGCATGCGACACGTCATCGAGCGGTACTGCCAGTTGTACGGGGATAACCTGCGCTGGGGCATCGTCCACGATAGCAACAGTAATACCTCGTATGACTACGAGGGGCAACGCGAAGCGGCCGACTATCTGGACATCGTGACGCAGCAAATGGATGCCGCCATGATGTTGAAGTGGATGTCAGGACCCGGTGATTCTTATGCCGATAGTGAACTCATTTCGGTTTATTCGGATGCGGACTGGTATCAAAAAGTGCATCGAACCATGTCGAGCATCTGCTTCTTCCTGCCGATTGAACGGCTCAAGGGCGGTGGCAAGTCGACATTCGAGCGCTTCCTGACCGAGATCTGCGATGCCGTGCAGCCCTTGCATGGCTATGCCGGGCTGGGAGTACAAGGCAGCAACGAACAGTACAACTATCAGCATTTGGAGTTTGGCATCGCCCGTGATTTTCTCGGTCTGGATGCGGCTCCGCGTATGTCGTTCCTGCTGGCCGAAGAGTTTCTGAAGGCGGGCTTCAAGACGATCAACTGGTACACCTTCCTCGACAAGAAGTGGGTCGATCAACTGGGTGGCGTGGAACAACTCCGCTCTCAACTGGACGATCCGCGCATTGTCTTTCTGCCCAATCGGCACGGCCTGGGCATCCGCGCGGGTGACTGGCCGGAACTCGGGTGGGTCCAGCGCAATCCGTATCCAGAGTTGTATGTCAAGGTCAATGGCGCACTCGAACCGGTGCGCGCGCCGGAGGTCGGTGGCTTCGCGTTTGGTTCAATCGGGGGAGAAACGCGCTTTACACATGAGACCAGCAATCTCTGGATGCGTCGTTTCGATGCGCCGGGCATCTGGCCGCCGCCCTGGTTGCAGTCTGGTAGCGACGCGTCACAAGTGCCGGCGGTTCTCGCCGCGGTGCCAACGCCGTCAGAGGAATCTGATACTGACTCGGCAAATCAGGAGAGGGTGCTGCCGGTTCATGCCGGTCAACCGTGTCCGCGCACGGGATGGTGGTTGGCCCGTGCCCTGTCGGCCAGGAGGGAGTTTGTAGAGGTCGGAGAGGTCATGCCGGGACCGGCAGCCAGCGCGGGGGGCAATCAGGTGATCTGGTACTGGTTGGGTATGACCCAGCAGAACTAGGACAACGAGCAGGATACAAGTGGCGAGGTTTGACGTTTCTCAGCAATCCCGCCAGCGTCCGGGCCGGATTCCCCGGGATTCCTTTGAAGCAGCGCAAAAACTGCGCATGACGCCGCAGAATCTCACTGTTTTTTGGCAGGCGGATTGAATACCATCGGGACCTTTCGTGGCAGGGGCGGTTCGCCTCTTCCTACGCATTGCCCATACCCAGCACCGAAGGAGTCCCCTTGCACCACGCCACATCTCCGGCCATCGCCCCTGAACCTGCGCCTGCCCGCGTGACATCCCATTCATGGCGTGTGATTGCCGCGGCTTCCATCGGCAATGCGCTGGAATGGTTCGATCTGGTGGTCTACGGTTTCTTTGCTGTCACCATTGCCACGCTGTTTTTTCCGGCGGAAAGCGACACCGTTTCCTTGTTGATGACGCTTGGCACGTTCGGTGTGTCGTTCTTCATGCGTCCGCTCGGTGCTGTCGTGCTTGGTGTGTATGCCGACAAGGCGGGGCGCAAGGCAGCCCTCACGTTGTCGATCCTGCTGATGATGGTGGGCACGCTGATGATCGCGGTGATGCCGACGTATGCCTCGATTGGTGTGCTGGCGCCGGTGGGCATCGTGATCGCGCGCATGATCCAGGGCTTCTCTGCAGGCGGCGAGTTTGGTAGTGCCACGGCCTTTCTGGCCGAGCATGGCGCGTCGCGACGCGGCTTCTTCTCAAGCTGGCAGGCGTCCAGCCAGGGATTGACCACGGTGCTGGCCGCATGCTTTGGCGCGTTCCTGACTTCGGCACTCACAGCCGAGCAGATGCTCGATTGGGGTTGGCGGATTCCGTTTTTCTTTGGCCTGCTGATTGGTCCGGTGGCGTTCTATATCCGACGGAACATCGACGAAACGCCTGAGTTCCTGGCCACGGAAACCTCGCAGCGTCCGTTGTCCGATACCTTCTCCAACCAACCGGAGCGTCTGCTGCTGGCGATAGGCGCGGTGGTGGTCGGCACGGTGGCGTCGTACCTGATTCTCTATATGCCGACCTATGCTGTGAAGCAGCTTGGCATCCCGCCCTCGGCGGCATTTGCCGCGACCATCGCCACGGGCGTAATGCAACTGATCGGGGCACCCATCTTCGGCCATTGGTCGGATCGCGTGGGACGCACCGGCATCATGCTCGGCGCGGCGCTGTTGTTCCTGGTGCTGGCGTATCCGGCCTATGCGCTGCTGGCGGCATATCCGACGTTCGGCATGATGATCGGCGTGCAGCTCTGCATCGGCGCCATCATCAGCGCGTATTTCGGCGTACTGCCGGCGCTGCTGACCGAGTTGTTCCCCACGGCGACCCGTACCACGGGGATGTCCCTCGGCTATAACATCGCGGCCACGCTGTTCGGTGGTTTCGCGCCATTCATTGTGACCGGGCTGATCAGCGTGACCGGCAACCCGCTCGCCCCAAGCTTCTACCTGAGCGCCGCCGCAGCCATCAGCGTTGCAACCTTGCTCTTGATCAGGCAGCTCGGCTTGCGCTAGTTGGTGCGCAACCCTGCACCAGCGTCGGGCCGCGCGCTTTGGCGGTGCATCAAAGCCGGCGCGATGCACGAGGTCGATGTCATGTAAAAAACCTCCAGTACTGCTGGAGGTTTTTTATTTAGTGGGTTGATTTACAAGGAGATTGGTTTTCCTTGGCTGTTCGTGACGGACGGCGAATGTTCCATGGCACAGCCTTTGCTGTACTCGCATAAACCATCTTGTATTCAAGATTGGATGCGAGTCGAACATTCACGAGGAAATGCCCATGTCCAAGCTGCCCCCTTTCCGTTCCGAGGTTTCCGCCACGCGCCGACGCCTGCTCAAGACGTCTGTCGCCGCTGCCGCTGCACTGTCCGCACCGGCCATCGTCCGCGCACAGGGCACCCCGAAACTGCGCGTCGGATTCTGGCCCGTGGCGTCGGCATTGCCGTTCTTCGCAGCCATCGAAAAGGGCTATTTCAAGGAAGCCGGGCTCGATGTGGAACCGCTCAAGTTCGCCAGCGCGCAACAGGTGATCGAGGCGATGATCGCTGGCCGTTGCGACGGTAGCGCCAATGGCACCGCCTCGGCGGCGCTGGCACTGGGCGAGATCGCGCAACCGGGCCTGCTCAAGATTTTCTGCACGAACCCCACCAACGCCAAGTTCGTGCTCGAAGAGTTCATCGTGGCCAAGGACAGTCCGATCAAGTCCGTGGCCGAGTTCAAGGACAAGCGCGTGGCGTGCGGCCCTGGCGTGCAGAACGTGGTGCTCGCCAAGACCATGCTGGAACGCGCGGGAGCAGGGCAGATGAGCGTGACCGAACTGCCGATCGGTCAGCACGTGGCGGCACTGGCCGCTGGCCAGGTCGATGGCATCTACACGCTGGAGCCCACCGGCACGGTGGGGCGCCTCAAGGGCGTGACGCGCACGCTGGAAGCTGGTGTGGTGGCGCGCTACATCCTCGGTGACCCGATGGCGCCATGGCATGGCGGCTCGGCCAGCCTGACGGCCGAATTCCTCGCCAAGCAGCCCGATGTCGCCAAGCGCTACATGGCGGCCTATCGGCGCGGTGTGAACCTCGTGAAGCAGTCGCCGCAGGAGGCACGCCCCTTCCTCAAGGGCTATACGGCCATCGAAGGTCCGCTGACGACCGAGGTGCCGATGTCCGACTACCTGTTCTACGACGAGTTCAAGGCCAGCGACGTCGCCTACTTCCAGCAGTTCTACAACCTGTTCTCGGACAAGGGCATCTTCTCGCGCAAGGTGGATGTCAGCACCATGCTCTACAAGGGGTAAGTCATGTCCGAAGCCTCCACTTCCAAGGTGCCCGCTGCGGGCATCGCCCAGCAGCCGTGGTCGCCGCCGGCGTCAGCCGATGCCGCACCGCGCCGGCCTTTCACGGATCGTTTGCTTCCCGCTGTGGGCCCGCTGGTGTTGCTGATCATCTGGGATGCCGTGGTGCGTCTGGGCTGGATCAAGGCCATTCTGCTGCCGAGTCCTGCTGACACGATTGCCGCGTTGATGACCGGCCTGGCCGGTGGTCCGCTGCTGACCGATTTTGTGGTCACGGTGTTGCGCACGTTGCAGGCATTTGCGATTGCCGCCGTGGTGGGCATGCCGCTGGGCGTGCTGCTGGGCAGCAACGAGCGTGCCTATCGCAGTGTGGAGTTCGTGATCGATTTCTTCCGATCCACGCCGTCGTCCGCGCTGATCCCGCTGTTCCTGCTGATCTTCGGTGTCAGCGATATCAACAAGATTGCCATTGCAGCATTCGGCGCCATGCTGATCGTGGTGTTCAACAGTGCCTACGGTGTCATCAACGCCCGCAAGCAGCGCGTCATGGCGGCGCGTGTCATGGGCGCCTCGCGCTGGCGCGTGTTCCGCGACGTGCTGATCTGGGAAAGCCTGCAACCGAGCTTTGTGGGTTTGCGTTCGGCGGTGTCGATGGCACTGGTGATCGTCATCGTGGCCGAGATGTTTATCGGCTCGGAGAACGGTCTGGGCCACGCCATCATCGACGCGCAGCAGGTGCTGAACGTCAAGACGATGTACGCCGCGATTCTGGCCGCAGGTGCGCTGGGCTATCTGCTCAATATCGTGTTTCTTGTTGTGGAACGACGCATCGTCCATTGGAGCGGGAGGTAAATCATGAGCGCAATCCAGACACCTGCCCGTCATGTCGACGTTCCCGTGCCGGCGTTCCGGCCGGGGCCGCCGGGCACACACATCACCATTCGCGGACTCACCAAATACTTCGCGGGCTGGCCGCTGTACGAGAACTTCGATCTCGATATTCCGAAGGGCCGCATTGTCTCGGTGTTCGGTCCCAACGGCTGCGGCAAAAGCACGCTGATCAACATGATTGCCGGCCTGATCCCGATCGATCGCGGCGAGATCCTGTTCGATGGCAAGACGCTCAAGGACACGCGCATCGGCTACGTGTTCCAGAACTACCGCGAGGCACTGTTCCCGTGGATGCGCACCATCGACAACATCGCCTATCCGCTGCTGCTCGAAGGTTGCAGCAAGGTAGAGGTGGATCGCCGCATGGCCGAACTGGTGGCGTCCTTCGACGTCAAGTTCGACCTGAACCGCTATCCGTATGAACTGTCGGGCGGACAGCAGCAGACCGCGTCGATCATGCGCGCGCTGGCGCCCCGGCCCGAAGTGCTGTTCCTGGACGAGCCGTTCTCCGCGCTCGATTTCGAGATGACGCTGTTCATTCGCGAGAAGCTGCAAGAGGTGTTCATGCAGACCGGCACCACGATGCTGCTGGTCTCGCACGATCTGGAAGAAGCGGTCTATCTGGCCGACCAGATCCTGCTGCTGACCAAGCGCCCCACGCGCGTGGCGGAAATCCTTGACTACACCGACGCGCGGCCACGTACCGTCGATACGCTATCCCAAGCCAGCTTTGTTGAAGCCAAGCGACAAAGCCTGGAGATTTTCCAGCGCGAGGTGCGCCGATGATGATGACAATTGCCGATTTGCATGAGCGCTATGCGCGAGGCACGCTCGATCCGATGGCGTGCGCCACGGAAGTACTGCGCCAGATCGAGTCATTCGACCGCCCCGAGGTATGGATCCATCGCGTGCCGGTCGAAACGCTGATGGCGAAGGCGCAAGCCTTGAAGGCGATGCTCGACCAGGAAGGCGAGGCCATCCTGCGGCGCCTGCCGCTGTTCGGCGTGCCGTTCGCGGTCAAGGACAACATCGACGTGGCGGGGCTGCCGACTACGGCAGCGTGCCCCGCGTTCACCTACGTGCCGCAATCCACGGCATTCGCGGTGCAGCGATTGCTCGACGCCGGCGCGCTTCTGGTCGGCAAGACCAACCTCGATCAGTTCGCTACCGGGCTGGTGGGCACGCGTTCGCCTTACGGCGCGGTGCGGCACAGTACGTCGCCCGCGTATGTCTCGGGAGGCTCCAGTTCGGGATCGGCGGTGGCTGTGGCGGGCAACTGCGTGGCGTTCTCGCTCGGCACTGACACCGCAGGATCGGGACGTGTGCCGGCTGGCATGAACGGACTCGTCGGTTTGAAGCCGTCGCTGGGTCTGGTGAGCAAGCGCGGCGTGGTGCCCGCGTGCCGCACGCTCGATACGATTTCAGTGTTCGCGCATGATGTGGCCGATGCCTGGCGCGTGCTGGAGCAGATCGGGGCTTACGATGCCGCGGATAGCTGCTCGTCGCGCGTGCCGATGCTGGGACTGCCGCGTGCGTGGCGCGTGGGCTTGCCCGATGCATTGAGCTTTGAGAACGATGCGCAGGCCGAACAGGCGTTCATGGCCACGCTCGATCGATTGGGTTCGCGGCTCGGTATCCAGACCGAGACCATCGATTTCACGCCGCTGGCGCAGACATCCGCGCTGCTCTACGACGGCCCATGGGTGGCCGAGCGTCGTGCTGCGGTGGGCGATTTTCTGGTCACGCATCGCGATGCAATGGATGCAACCGTCGTGACCGTGATCGAAAAGGCCAACCAGTTCAGTGCTGCCGATGCGTTCAACGCGCAGTACCAGTTGGCCGATCTGAAGCGCCAGGCCGAGGGGCTGTTCGCTCGGATCGATGTGCTGGTAGTGCCAACCGCGCCGACGCATCCGACCATCGCCGCCGTGCAGGCCGATCCCGTGGTCGAGAACAGCAAGCTCGGGCGCTATACGAACTTCGTGAACCTGCTCGACCTGTGCGCGCTGGCGATTCCTGGCCTGCCGCGTGCCGATGGGCTGCCTGCTGGCATCACGCTGATCGGGCCTGCTGGTGCGGATCATCGATTGGCGGTGCTGGGCGCAAAGATCGAAGCGAGCCTGCGCGGCACGGCCGACGTTCTGCCGGAACCGCTGCCGCTCAACGAGCCATCCGTGGCGCTGGCTGTGGTGGGCGCGCATCTGCGCGGTCAGCCGCTGAACTGGCAACTGCAGGAAGCGGGCGCCCGATTCATCGAATCGACAACCACATCGCCAAACTATCGGCTCCATACACTGGCCGGAACGGTGCCACCCAAGCCAGGACTGGTGCGTGACGATGCTGGCGCGGCCATCGAAGTCGAGGTGTGGGACGTGCCCCTGCACCAGTTCGGCAAGTTCGTGGCCGATGTGCCCGCACCACTTGGTATCGGCTCGGTCGTGCTGGCCGATGGGCGGCAGGTCAAGGGCTTCATTTGCGAGCCCTTTGCCGTGGAGGCTGGCAGCGGCGCACGAGACATCACCGCGTTTGGCGGCTGGCGGGCGTATCTGCGCAGCGTCGAAGCTGCCGAGCCAGCCGTTGCCGCAAGCTGAATTGCCACATCGCACTTCTCTCCATCCTATCCATCGGACCTTGCCATGACCCAACGTCGTGATTTTCTGAAACAGGCCAGCGCGCTGACGCTTGGCTCCCTCCTGCCGTTTGAATCGCTGCTGGCCGCCGAGAACGTGACGGTGGGTGTGCTGTATGTCGGCGCGCGCGGCGACTTCGGCTACAACCAGGCGCAGGCCACGGCCACCAGCGTGATTCGCAAGCTGCCCAACGTGAAGCTGGTGGAGGAAGAAAACGTGCCCGAGACCATCGCGGCGCAGAAGACCATGGAGGCCATGATCCAGCAGGACGGGGTCTCGCTGATCTTTGCTACGTCGTTCGGTTATTTCGATCCGCACGTGCTGAAGGTCGCGGCCAAGTACCCCAAGGTGCGGTTCGCGCACTGCGGGGGACTGTGGAAGGCCGGCAACCCGGCAAATATCGCCAGCTACTTCGGCTACATCGACGAATGCCAGTATCTGGACGGGGTGATCGCCGGGCACATGAGCAAGTCGAAGAAGCTTGGCTTCGTGGCGGCCAAGCCGATTCCGCAGGTGCTGCGCAACATCAATGCGTTCACGCTTGGCGCGCAGTCCGTCGATCCGTCCATCACGACGCGGGTGATCTTCACGGGTGACTGGTCGATGCCGGTCAAGGAAGCCGAGGCAGCCAATAGCCTGATCGACCAGGGCTGCGACGTGCTGACCTGCCATGTCGATGGTCCGAAGGTCATCGTCGAGACCGCCGAGAAGCGCGGCGTCATGAGCTGTGGGTATCACGCCAGCCAGGCAGCGCTGGCCCCCAAGGGCTATCTGACCGGCGCCGAATGGGATTGGGCCACGCCCTACAAGGCGATTGTTGCCAATGCCCAGGCCGGCAAGGCACAGCCGAATCTGCTGCGCGGCGGGCTCAAGGAAGGCTACGTGAAGATGTCGCCATACGGGGCAGCGGTCAGCACGGCAGCGAAGCAAAGCGCGGATGCCATCAAGGCGAAGATGGTGGCCGGCGACTTTGTGATTTTCAAGGGGCCGCTGAAGGACAACAAGGGTGGCGTCGCAGTGCCCGCCGGCACCAGGCTGGTTCAGACGGACTACGCGCTCGAATCCATGAACTACCTGGTGGCGGGCGTGGTGGGGCAGGGCTGACGAACGACGAACCCCGCCGAACCCCGCCGAATCCGTGGATCGACGTTGCCTCAGGAGCTTCCCATGCGCATCCCCGCCAGCACTGCCACGCTGACGCTGGCCGTCCTGCCCGCGTTGCCTACCTTGCTGGCCGTGGCCAGCGCGTTGTTGCTGTTCTCGTTGTTCCTGCTGCTGCAGGGGGCGCCGGTGCTGGAGGCGATGCAACTGATCTTCCAGGGCGCCTTCGGCACGCCGTTTGCCTGGCAGAGCACGCTCACGCGCGCTGCGCCGCTGATGCTGACCGCGCTATGCGTGGCGTTGCCGGCGCAGGTCGGCCTGATCGTGATCGGCGGCGAAGGCGCGTTGGCGCTCGGCGGCCTGGCCGCCGCGCTGGTGCCCCAGTGCGTGCCTGCGGCTACCCCGTGGTGGATCGTCATGCCAGCGATGGCCGCTGCGGGCATGCTGGCGGGAGGTTGCTGGATCGGTGCAGCCGGCGCACTGCGGCAACGGCGCGGGGTCAATGAAACCATCAGCAGCCTGCTGCTGGCTTACATCGCCATCGCCGTATTCAAGCATCTGGTAGAGGGGCCATTGCGCGATCCCGCCAGCCTGAACAAGCCCTCCACCGTACCCGTTCCGGATGCATGGATGGTCGGCACGCTGCCGGGCATCGACGTGCACTGGGGCTTGCTGGCTGGCGTGTTGGCCTGCGCGGCGGCGTGGCTGATGGTGCGGCGCTCGACGTTCGGATTTGCCATGCGGGTGACGGGCGGCAACGCCCGGGCGGCCCGGCTGGTAGGGCTGCCGGTGGGCCGTCTCACGCTGGCGGCCTGCGTGCTGGGCGGTGCGGCAGCAGGCCTGGCAGGCATGTTCGAGGTGGCGGCAGTACAGGGCAGCGCCAACGTGGCACTGCTGGCGGGGTACGGGTACAGCGGCATCCTGGTGGCGTTCGCGGCCCGGCAGAATCCGCTGGCCATCGTTGCCTGCGCACTGATGATCGGCGGCATCGAGAACAGCGGCAGCCTGCTGCAGCGGCGGCTGCATCTGCCCGATGCCACCACGTTTGTACTGCAGGGCCTGCTGTTTGCCAACCTGCTGGCGTGGGAAGCCATGGGCGGTGCGCTTTCCAGCTGGCGCGTGAAATTGCAGGACATTGCCCTGGCCGGCAAGGCGCAGGCAGAACTGGAGACCCGCCATGCATGAGGCTTCGTCGACGTGGCTCGTGCTGATACTGTCGCTGGTCACGGGCGCGATCCGCGTCAGCACGCCGTACTTGTTCGTGAGCCTGGGAGAGTGCCTGACCGAGAAGGGCGGGCGCGTCAACCTGGGGCTGGAAGGCATTCTCGTGTCGGGCGCCATGAGCGGCTACGCGGTGTCCTACCTGTCGGGGTCCCCGTGGCTGGGTGTGCTGGCCGCCGCAGGCGTGGGCCTGCTGCTGGGTGGCCTGCATGGGCTGGTGTGTTCGCTGCCCCGCGTGTCTGACATCGCCTTCGGCATCGCGCTGATGTTGCTGGGAACCGGGCTGGCGCTCTTCCTCGGCAAGCCGTTCATTGCACCGCAGGCGCCCGGCCTGCCATCGATCGAGCTGGGTGCGTGGTCGGCCTCGCTGCAGGTGCAGCAACTCCTGCGCATCAACGTGCTGTTCCTGATCGGCGTGGCGCTGGCTTTCGCGCTGCAATGGGGCATGCGCGCCACGCGCTGGGGGATGGTGCTGCGGCTGGTTGGCGATCACGGCGAGACCGCGCGCGCCATGGGCTACCCGCTAACACGCATCCGCATTGCGGCCACGGCCGTGGGCGGCTTGCTGGCCGGCGTGGGCGGCGCCTACCTGTCGCTGGTCTATCCGGGAAGCTGGAACGAGGGACTGTCCAGCGGGCAGGGGCTCATGGCCGTGGCGCTGGTCATCTTCGCGCGCTGGCAGCCCATGCGTTGCCTGTGGGCGGCGCTGCTGTTCGGTGCGGCTGGCGCGCTGGGCCCGGCACTGCAGGCCATCGGCATCACTGGCGGCTACTACCTGTTCAATGCGGCGCCGTATGTATTGACGCTCGCGATCATGACCATCAGCTGCCGCCCCAACCGTGCACTGGCCGGGGCGCCGGGCGAACTGAGCCTGACCCGCTGACCCGCCGACTCAATTCCATCAAGGACAACATGAACCGAACCATCGACGCCAGGCCATATCCCTGGCCCTATGACGGCAACCTTCGCGCCGACAACACGGCACTGGTCATCATCGACATGCAGACCGATTTCTGCGGTTTCGGCGGCTATGTAGACCGCATGGGCTACGACCTGTCGATGACCCGCGCCCCGATCGAGCCCATCCGCCGTGTGCTGGCCACGATGCGCGCCCAGGACTTCACGATCATCCATACGCGCGAAGGACACCGGCCGGACCTGTCGGACCTGCCCGCCAACAAGCGCTGGCGCAGCCGGCAGGCGGGTATCGGCGGCGTGGGCATTGGCGACGAGGGCCCCTGCGGCAAGATCCTGGTCCGGGGCGAACCGGGCTGGGAAATCATCGACGAACTGGCACCGCTGCCCGGAGAAATCGTGATCGACAAGCCCGGCAAGGGCTCGTTCTGCGCCACAGATCTGGAATTGATCCTGCGCACGCGCGGCATCGTGAACCTGATACTGACCGGTATCACGACCGATGTCTGCGTGCACACGACAATGCGGGAAGCGAACGACCGGGGCTTCGAGTGCACGATTCTGGCGGATTGCTGCGGGGCGACCGATCAGGGCAACCATGATGCGGCGCTCCACATGGTCACCATGCAGGGTGGCGTGTTCGGTACGGTATCGAACTCGCAGGCCCTGCTGGCCACGCTGGGTTAGCCGCCATGGCTGGCGAGGCACTTGGACTGGAAGTCATCGGCGCCACGAAATCGTTTGGCGCGTTCCGGGCGCTCGATGACGTATCGCTCAAGATCGCGCCCGGCACCATTCACGCATTGCTTGGCGAGAACGGCGCGGGCAAGAGTACGCTCGTAAAAGGGCTGGTCGGCTATGCGCCGCTGGATGCCGGGCAACTTGTTGCCGACCGGCGCGAGGTCCGTATCGATTCCCCGCGCGCCGCGCAGGCGCTGGGCATCGGCATGGTCTACCAGCATTTCACGTTGGCCGAAGGGATGTCCGTCGAGGAGAATCTGCTGCTCGCACGCGGGTCGCTGCCATGGAAGCTGGACTGGGCCGCCGAACGGGCCGCGCTAGACGCCTTCATGCAGGAAATGCCGTTCCGGCTGCCTCTGGACCGCCTGGTACGGACACTGGCCGCCGGCGAAAAGCAGAAGCTGGAAATCCTCAAGCAGCTCTATCTGCGGCAGCGTTTCCTGATCCTGGACGAGCCCACCTCCGTGCTGACCCCGCATGAGGCCGACGAAGTCCTCGGGCTGATGCGGACGCTGACGTCGCGCGGCGAACTGACCGTGCTGATGATCACCCACAAGTTCCGCGAGGTCACCGCCTACGCCGATGACGTGACAGTGCTGCGCAAGGGGCGCAGGGCCGGCGGCAGCGCCGTAGCCGATACCAACGTCGGGCAGCTTGCGGGGTGGATGATGGGCGCGGGCGATCTGGCCGGTACCGTTGTGGACGCCGAAGCGTCAGCGGCAGCCGGCGCACGCCGCGTGACGCGGACACCAACTGAAGCCGACGCGGCGGTGCGCTTGCGGGTAACCGGGATGACCGTCAGCGACGATCGCGGCCATGCCGCCGTGCGGGATCTCGCTCTGGCAGTCAGGGCAGGCGAGATTCTTGGTATCGCGGGCGTATCGGGCAACGGCCAGCGCGAACTGGTGGATGCACTGGTTGGCCAGCGGCCGCTGGCAGCGGGCACGATGGAGGTATCCGGACTGCCGTATCGCGCCACGCGTGCGGAGATGACCGCGCGGCGGTTGTTCGCGATTCCCGAGGAGCCACTCAGGAACGCCTGCGTAGCGGGCATGAGCGTCGCGGAGAACCTGGCGCTGCGAACGTTCGACCGTGCACCGTTGCGGCGCCTGGGTGGATGGCTGAACGGTGGCGCCATGCGCACGCGGGCGGTGAATCTGATCACCCAGTTCAATGTCCGTCCACCGCGTCCCGAACAGCAGATCGGGACCCTGTCCGGCGGCAACGTCCAGCGCGCGGTGCTCGCGCGCGAGCTTGGCCAGCCGGTGGACGTTCTGATCGTGGCCAACCCAGTCTTTGGGCTGGACTTTGCTTCGGTAGCCGATATCCACGCCCGGCTGCTGGCCGCGCGCAACGCCGGCGCCGCCGTGCTGCTGATCAGCGAGGACCTGGACGAACTGCTTGAACTGGCCGACCGCATCGCGGTGATGGCCGAAGGCACCATCGTGCACGAAGGTCCGGCCGACGCTGCAGACAGGACGGAACTGGGCCGGCACATGGCCGGACACGCAAGCCTGATTGATATCCCTACGGTCGCGGGCGCACAATGACGGCCATCGCAACGATTTCCGACCCACAACGTATGGACGCAACGTCGAATGCGCCGAACGCGATGGCGGAGCAGGTCTATCTGCGCATCAAGCAGGATATCTTCAACTTCCTGCTCTGCCCCGGTGACCGCTTCGCCGAACTGGCGATTGCCGCGCACTACGGCGTATCGCGTACGCCGATGCGCGATGCGCTGTTTCGCCTGCAACGCGAAGGCTATCTGGAAGTTGGTTTTCGGCGTGGCTGGAAGGTCTTGCCGGTGAACTTCGATCAGCTCGACCAGCTTTACGATCTGCGGATCGTGCTGGAGCTGGCCGCTATCGAGCGTATCCAGCATGTGGAGGGTGGGCAG
The DNA here is from genome assembly GCF_005503625.1 of Cupriavidus sp. 2SB. Taxonomy (GTDB): domain Bacteria; phylum Pseudomonadota; class Gammaproteobacteria; order Burkholderiales; family Burkholderiaceae; genus Cupriavidus. Next base: position 65,953 of record NZ_SCMX01000027.1, read on the forward strand.
GCAGCCATCGACGCACTGCGCGCTATCTGGTGCGTGCCGGAAGATCAGCGGGAGAGCGATCCGGCGACGATGTTCGAGATGGACGAGGATTTCCATCGTCGGCTCGTCGCCGCCATCGGCAACAACGAGATGCTACGCGTCCATAACGACGTGACGGAGCGCATCCGCATCATGCGCCGGCTCGACTTCCTGAAACCGAAGCGCACCAGCGCCACCTACGAGGAACACAGCACGCTGCTGGAACTGCTGACGCGGAATCGCCACGCGGAGGCGGCAATCCTGCTGCGTGCGCACATCACGCAGAGCAAGCTTGAAGTGCGCAAGATCACGCTGTCCATGCTCGCCGATGCGCGCAATCAAAAGCTTGCATTTGTCAGCTGAGGCGGTGCGGTGCATCACGCGCATCACGACGCCTTCTTCCCGGCTCTCCCGACCTTGGCGAGCGGCAGGTTTGCCAGCCGTTCGGTGATCACATCGCGCACCGCTTGCGACGCATCCATGGTCTTCAGAAGATCCGGCCAATGGGTCTGGGCCATGGAGACGGCTTCCTTGACCGCAGCCGTAGCGATCCGCTTCGGGATACCGGCCTTGTCCGCGATCACTTCATAGAGGTCCAGCGTTTCCTTGCGCTGGAACTCGTCAATCGCCACGTTCTGGCCGTAGGACGTGAAGTTGGGCAGGGCGGAGACACACACGATGTCGTAGGCGGGCGAAAGCTCGGGCAGCTTCCGATCGTGGTAGATCACCGAAAAGTTCTTGAGATGCGCGTCGCTATTGCCGATCAGCGTATTGACCGCCTGACGCGTGAAGAACTGTCGAATGTTCTCCAGTCCGTTCGGACTCAGCCGGTACAGGGCCGCCACGAGCCGGATGTACTCCTCAACCTTGGCGTACTTCCTGCTGGGCATCCGGGCGAGCAATTGACAGCCGTCCTCCGCATGGATGCAGGCACCGTCGCCAGTGCGATCGAAGCGTTCCACGGCGAGGTAGTGCAGGCCCTGGCCCATCGAGTTCGCGAGGTCTGGTACATCGATGCTCGACATCGGAAGCACCTGGATCGGGGCGATGTTCACACCGGCTGCCGCTGCGAGGTGCATCGACACGTATTCATTGAGCACCTGGGAGTCGTCGTTCTTCGCTGGCAGCTTGGCGATGATGTCCGATATCCTGGTCTTGGTCGGCAGGGTGTAGCGCTCGCCCTTTCGCATGGTCGAAAGCGCCAGCTTGTTCTGCACGCCCGAGACCGACGCCGCGCCTTCCGTGGCGCCTTCGACGACAGCGATTTCAAGGTTGTCCGCACCGCCTGTCACGCCGTAAGTGCGCACGTATTCGGGCAGCGCGCGCGTGTCGGCAGGTTTCACCACGATGGCGCCGGGCAAATCGTTGCCAGCGGAGGCCAGCACGCCGAAATCGTCTTTGTCCTCGGGGTTCTTTCGCGTGGCTTCCAGACGCTTGCGCAGTTCGCCTTCGGGCAGCAGGCCGGCAAAGTACGGCGGGAGTTCGCCACCCGTGTTGTAGATCGCGGGGTGGAACGCGTTGTCGAAGACTTCCGACGTGGCTTCGCGCCCCAGTTCGGTCGGCAGCGTAATGGACAGGCTGAGCGTGTCGCGGTCGTTGTTGCCCCGGTATTCCTCCGTGGGGACGAAGCGCGTATTCCCGCCCGCCTCACAGAGAAAGCCGCAGAGCCGATCATGAAGATGAACCTCCAGGTAGCGGGGGTGCAGTTCAAAGCTCATGATTGGCCCAGCAGGTGGTCTATCGTGGAGCGGGCCGTGCGGTCGGGGCCGCTGCCTTTGCCATCGAGAACCTGGCGCACTTCGGTCAGTTTCTCCTTGGGCACCATGACCCATTCGGCATCCATCGCCCCCGCCAGAGACTCGAAAGTCGAGGCACGGCTGTCTTTCTCACCGCGAAGGATGGCAGACAGGTTCTGATGCGCCATACCGATCAGGCGTGCCAGATTGGAGATCGAGATCTGGCGGCGACTGCGCATCGCCTGGGATTCAGAGAGTAATGACATAGCATGCATCCGCAGCAAAATAGCTGCGATAGTATGCATCACGACCTGAGTGCATTCAAGTCGTATCGCATGTTATCGCATGTATTTTTATAAAAAGTAATGCGATAACATGCATTGCGGCGCGGAAGTCTACGCTTCGCGGGCACTTAGTGACTGATCATCCACGGCCTGCCGCTGGGCTGTTTGATTGCGTTGGGGGAGGTCGGCAGCTTGACCGGGCTGCAACACCCGCATCCCGCACCGTGCGAACGACTCTCTTTGGGCGCCGCCGCGCTGCGCTCGTTGGTGGCATGCGCGGCGCGCGAAGCCGTACTCAAGGTGCCGAGCGACGGCGCCGCCACCAGCGCCCGGGCCGCCGCCGCGCCGCAGTCGGGACAAGCCGCTGGCTCGTCCCGCCGCGACATCGGGCGCATCACGGTGAACACACCACATCCGTGGCATCGGTAATCGTAGGTGGGCATGGCGGCTCCGGTGACTCGCGATGTGGATTAAAGATCGGGCGAAAGCGGCAGGTCCACCGTGCCCTGGATCATCTTGGTCGGGCCACTCGCGCTGGGGCGGATGTCGAAGTCGAAGATCTGCGTTGGCAGCCAGAGCGTGGCGCATGCGTTCGGCACATCGACCACACCGCTGATATGACCCTGCACCGGCGCTGTGCCGAGGATCGAGTACGCCTGCGCACGGGAGTAGCCGAACTTCGTCATGTATTCGATGGCGTTAAGGCACGCCTGGCGATATGCAACATTCACGTCAAGGAAATGCTGCTTGCCCGATTCATCGACCGAGATACCTTCAAAGATCAGGTAGTCGTTGTAGTGCGGCGTGATGGGGCTGGGCTTGAAGATCGGGTTCTTGACGCCGTACTTCGCCATGCCGTCCTTGATCAGCGTGACGCGCATATGCACCCAGCCGGCCATTTCGATGGCGCCGCAGAACGTGATTTCGCCATCGCCCTGGGAGAAGTGCAGATCGCCCACGGACAGGCCGGCACCATCCACATACACCGGGAAGTACACCTTGGCGCCGCGCGACAAGTCCTTGATGTCGCAGTTGCCGCCGTGTTCGCGCGGCGGTACGGTGCGTGCGCCCGTGGCGGCAGCTTCGTTGCGCGCATCGCCTTGCAGCTTGCCCATGTGCGCAGTGGCCGCAAACGGCGGGTTGGCCAGTGCGGGGACGCGGTTCGGGTCGGTCGCCAGCAAATCGGCTTCGCGCTGATTCCACGTCTCCAGCATTGCCTTGTCCGGCAGGCAGCCGATCAGGCCCGGATGGATCAGGCCCGCAAAGTTCACGCCGGGGATATGGCGCGACGACGTAAACATGCCGTGGAAATCCCAGATCGACTTCTGCGCCTGCGGGAAGTGGTCGGTCAGGAAGCCGCCGCCGTTCTGCTTCGAGAAGAAGCCATTGAAGCCCCATTGGCTCTCGGGTTTGGCGCCGATGTCGAGCAGGTCCACCACGAGCAGGTCGCCCGGTTCCGCGCCTTCCACGCCGACGGGTCCGGACAGGAAGTGAACGATGGACAGGTCGATGTCGCGCACGTCATCGGCGGAATCGTTGTTCTTGATGAAGCCGCCCGTCCAGTCGTAGGTCTCCAGGATGAAATCGTCGCCGGGTTTGACCCAGCAGGCCATGGGGATGTCGGGGTGCCAGCGGTTGTGGACGTTGGGGTTCTCGTACGGCGACTGGGCCAGATCGACCTGGATCAGGGTATCGGTCATGAGATTGACTCCTGGATGCGTGCAGGGGTGGTGATGAAAACGAGTGAGGGATGGCTAGACGGACAGGTACTCGCGGATATGCGCGACATCGGTGCTATGACGCTGCGTTTCGTGGACAAAGCGCCCGCCCTCGATGACGAAGAGGCGATCTGCCACCTCCATTGCGAAGCTCAGTACCTGTTCGGAGAAAACGATCGTGATGTCGCGCGTGCGGCGAATCTCGTTCAGCGCGCGCGCGATGTCCTTGATGATCGACGGCTGGATACCTTCGGTCGGTTCATCCAGCAGCAGCACCTTGGGGTTTGACACCAGCGCCCGGGCAATGGCCAGTTGCTGTTGCTGCCCGCCGGACAGGTTGCCGCCCTTGCGGCGCCGCATATCGAACAGCACGGGAAACATGGCGAAGATCTCGTCGGGAATGCGCCGCGTCTTGCCCTGTTCCATGCCAGTGAGGATGTTTTCTTCGACGGTCAGGTGCGAAAAGATCATGCGGCCCTGCGGCACATAGGCAATGCCGGCACGCACGCGGCGGTAGCTCTCGTCGTGCGACACGTCCTGGCCATTGACGCAGACCTGTCCGGCGCGCAGCGGCAGCATGCCGATCATCGCCTTGAACAGCGTGGTCTTGCCCATGCCGTTGCGGCCCATGATGGCGACGGTCTCGCCCTGTGCGGCGGCGAACGACACGCCGTGCAGCGCCTCGCTCTGGCCATAGTTCACCACCACGTTATCGACGGTCAGCATGCGATGTGCTCCTTAGCTGTGGCTCGGGGCTCAGTGGCCCAGGTAGACGTCGATGACGCGCGGGTCTTTCTGTACTTGCGCCATCGATCCTTCGGCCAGGATCTTTCCCTGGTGCATGACGGTGACCTTGTCTGCGATCTGCTGCACGAAATCCATGTCGTGCTCGATCACGATGACGGCGCGTCCCTTGCTGATGCGCTTGAGCAGTTCGGCGGTCAGCTCGCGTTCGCGCACGCTCATGCCGGCAATGGGCTCGTCGAGCATCAGCAGTTGCGGTTCCTGCATCAGCAACATGCCGATCTCCAGCCATTGCTTCTGCCCGTGCGACAACTGCGCGGCTTCGCGCTCCAGCGTATCGGCCAGCCCGATCTCGGTGGCCACATCGGTGACGCGCTGGCGTACCTCGTCGGTGGTGCGAAAGGCGAGGGCGCCGAACACGCCACGTCCACGCGGAAAGGACACAGCCAGGTTCTGGAAGACGCTGAGGTTCTCGTAGATCGAGGGCGTCTGGAACTTGCGCCCCACGCCGGCGCGCACGATCTCGTATTCCGGCAGGCCGGTCATCTCTCGATTGACGAACTTGATGCTGCCGCCGCTGGCGCGTGTTTTGCCGCACACCAGATCGAGCAGCGTAGTCTTGCCCGCGCCGTTCGGGCCGATGATCACGCGCAGTTCGTCGCGGTCCACGTACAGCGTCAGGTTGTCGATGGCCTTGAATCCATCGAACGACACGGACAAGTCCTCTACAGCCAGCATGAAATCGGTATTGCTCATGGTCGCTCCTATGCTGTCTTGCCGGGGACGTTGCTGGCCGGCTCGCCGGACTCACTGCCACGACGGCGCCGGGCCATGAACTTGTGATAGAGACCCGCGAGACCTTCGGGGAAGGCCACCACTACGCCGATAAACAGCGCGGCCATCAGGAACAGCCACAGGTCGGGGAAGCTCTCCGAGAAGTACGTCTTGCCCGCATTGACCAGTAACGTGCCCCACACCGCACCGACGAGACTCATGCGTCCACCCACTGCGGCAAAGATCACCATTTCGATCGATGGCACGATGCCGACGAACGACGGCGACATGAAACCCACCTGCAGCGTGAACATTGCACCGCCTACCGCAGCGAGTGCCGCCGCCAGGCAGAACACGAAGACCTTGAACATCGCCACGTCATAGCCGGAGAAGCGCACGCGGTCCTCCTTGTCGCGCATCGCCAGCAGCAGCACGCCAAGCTTGGTGCGCTGAATCCAGCGGCACAGCAGCATCGTGCCGAACAGCAGCGCCACGTTGACGAAGTAGAGAATCATCTTTGCGCTGTCGGTACGGATATCCCAGCCGAGCATGGTCTTGAGATCGGTGATGCCGTTCACGCCACCTGTATAGCCTTGCTGGCCGATGATCAGCACGGAGAGAATCAGCGCCACGGCCTGCGTGATGATCGCGAAATACACGCCGCCAACGCGGCGCCGGAACATGGCGAAGCTGACGACGAAGGCCAGCAGCACCGGCACCGCAATCACGCCGATCAGCGCGAACGGCAAGTGCCGGAACGGCTCCCACCACCAGGGCAGCGCGGTGAGCTGGTTCCAGTCCATGAAGTCGGGAATGCCGGGCGTGGACTGGATGGCCGTACTCTTCGGGTCCGAGGCTTCGAGCTTCAGGAACATGGCCATCGCGTAGCCGCCCAGCCCGAAGAACACGCCTTGCCCAAGACTCAGTACGCCGCCGTAGCCCCACAGCATGACGAGTCCCACGGCCACGAATGCGTAGCTCAGGTACTTGCCGATGAGGTTCAGGCGGAAGACGTCGAGCGCGAGCGGCAGCACGACGACCAGCGTCAGCCCGAGCAGCGCATAACCGGCCCATTCGCCGCCCAGGGCGCGCAGCCGTTGCGGTAGCGGTAGCGTTTTTGTGGGAGACATCATCGAACTCCGTGATCAAGCAGGTAAGCCGGGGACATCAACGTCGCACCGCCGGTGCAAACAGTCCCTGCGGACGAATCATCAGGATCGACACGATCAGCAGCAGCGTCAGCACGCGTGCCATCGAACCCGTGAGGAAGAACTCGCTGATCGATTGCATTTGCGCGATGCCGAAGGCAGACGCCACGGTGCCCGCCAGACTTGCCGCACCGCCAAACGTCACCACCAGGAAGGAATCGACGATATAGAGCGCGCCGCTCGTAGGGCCGGTGGAACCAATCGTCGTGAAAGCCGCGCCGGCCACGCCTGCAATGCCGCAGCCGATGGCAAAGGTCAGTCGATCCGTGCGCTTGGTGTTGATGCCCGCCGCATTGGCCATGGCGCGATTGGCCGTGGTGGCGCGTACACGCAAGCCCCATCGTGAGCGATACAGTGCCAGCCACACCAGCCCGGCCACGGCCAGCGTCAATGCCATTACGAACAAGCCGTTGATCGGAATATCGAGTCCGGGGGCGGGTGCCCACGAACCCATCAGCCATTCGGGCAGCGTGGGGCTGACTTCCTTCGGCCCGAAGGTCGAGCGGAACAGCTGCTGCATGCCGAGCGAGAGACCCCATGTCGCCAGCAAGGTATCGAGCGGACGCTTGTACAGATGCCGGATCAGCGCCCACTCGGCCAGCCATCCCGCAGCGAACGCGAACACGAAGGCCGCGCCGATTGCCAGCGGGAAATACCAGCCCATCCATGACGGCGCCAGGCGTTCCACCGTGGTGGAGGCCAGGTAGATCGTGTAGGCGCCGATGGTCATGAACTCGCCATGGGCCATGTTGATGACGCCCATCTGCCCAAAGATGATTGCCAGTCCCAATGCCATCAGCAGCAGGACCGAGAACAGGCTGAGGCCGGCAAAGCCTTGCATCAGGCCAATATTCAGCATGTCGGAGAGATTCATGACCGTGCTCCCGCGTGGATGGATTACTGGTAGCCCTTGGGGAACGGGTTCGGCGGAATCAGTTGCGGCGATTCCGCTACCACCTTGAACTGGCCGTCAAGCTGCGCCAGTCCCACGCGCGTCTTGCTCCAGAGGTGATGGTTCGTATCGACCTTCACGTAGCCCTCGGGCGCGGTCTTGAGTTCGATGCCGGGCGATGCGGCCACCACCTTGTCGATATCGAAACTGCCAGCCTTTTCCACGGCGGCCTTCCACAACCATGGGCCAAGGTAGCCTGCCTGCGTCACATCGCCGATCACGGACTTTGCGCCGTACTTGGCCTTGAAGGCATCCACGAACTGCTTGTTGTTGGGGTTGTCCAGCGACTGGAAGTACTTCATGGCCGCGTAGAAGCCAGCGATGTTCTCGCCGCCGATGCCCAGCACTTCGTCTTCGGTCACGGAGATCGTGAGCAGGAACTGCTTGTCCGCCGTGATACCCGCTGCCTTGAGTTGCTTGTAGAACGCCACGTTCGAGCCGCCCACCACGATGGCGTAGATGCAATCGGGCTTGGCGATCTTGATCTTGTTGATCAGCGAGTTGAAGTTGGTATGACCCAGCGGGTAGTACTCCTCGCCCACCACCTTGGCCTTCTGGAAATTCTCGATGTGCTTGCGCGCGATCTTGTTCGACGTGCGCGGCCAGATGTAGTCCGAACCAATCAGGAAAAAGCTCTTGGCGTTCTTCTGCTTGGCGGCCCAGTCCAGACCCCAGATGATCTGCTGCGTGGCTTCCTGACCCGTGTAGATAACGTTCTTCGACTGTTCCAGCCCTTCATAGAACGTCGGGTAGTACAGCAGGCCGTTCTCTTTCTCGAAGACCGGCAGCACGGCTTTGCGCGATGCCGACGTCCAGCAGCCGAACACGGCGGCCACGCGATCGTTGACGAGCAGCTTCTTCGATTTCTCGGCGAAGGTGGGCCAGTCCGAGGCACCGTCTTCCTTGATCACCTTGATCTTGCGGCCGAGAACGCCGCCTGCTGCGTTGATCTGATCGATGGCAAGTTGCTCGGCCTGGATCGAACCCGTTTCAGAAATCGCCATCGTCCCCGTGGCGGAATGAAGCTGGCCGACGATGACTTCGGTATCGGTCACGGCGAGCTTGGTTGTATTGACCGCGGAGGTCGGCAGGTTGGCGCCGTGCGCCTGCGCAGCCATGCCAGCGAGCGGCAGTGCGGGCAGGGCGGCCAGCCCTTGCATCAGGCGGCGGCGATTCGACGATAGCGGCTGGTCTTTGTTGTCACGCATGTTCAACGCTCCTTGGCGGCAGGTGAGGGTGGGTGCTGCGTTGAGCGGATCATGCGGCGCACCTGCGTAGCGCGATATACGTCATTCAACGTACGCACGGCAAGGCATGCGTCTTGCATCCCCGGTCGGGTTCGACCTTGTCCGCCTCCACGCCATGCCGATTGCCTCCCAGCCCGTTCAGCGCATCAGCAAGATCCGGCGCGACTACAACCGCTGGGTCGCCGACGAGACGCTGGAGGACTACGCCCTGCGCTATGCACCACGGTCGTTCCGGAAGTGGAGCGCGTTTCGGGTGGCCAATACCGCTTTTGGTGCAGTGGCGTTCCTGGCGCTGGAAGCGATTGGTGCGGCCATCACGCTGAGCTATGGCTTTACCAATGCCATGTGGGCGATTGCCGCCGTGAGCCTGGTGATCTTCCTGACCGGCCTGCCCATCTCCTACTACGCCGCGCGCGACGGCCTGGACATGGATCTGCTGGCGCGCGGCGCGGGCTTCGGCTATCTGGGCTCCACGATTACCTCGCTGATCTATGCGAGCTTCACATTCATCTTCTTCGCGCTGGAAGCGGCCATCATGGCGCAGGCATTCGAGCTGCTGTTCGACATGCCACGCTGGCTCGGCTACCTGCTGTCATCGGTGATCGTGATTCCGCTGGTGATGCATGGCGTGACGCTGCTGTCGCGCATCCAGCTCTGGACGCAACCGTTGTGGCTGTTGTTGCTGGTGCTGCCTTACGCATTGATCCTCTGGCGCGAGCCGCAGCACTACAGTGCGTTCCTGACACTGAACGGACGGCTGGCCGATGCGGATGGCTTCTCATGGCCCGCCTTCGGTGCGGCTGCAACCGTTGCGGCCGCATTGATCGGCCAGATTGCCGAACAGGTGGACTTCCTGCGCTTCATGCCGCCGCTCACACGCAGCAATCGCGTGCGCTGGTGGAGCGCGTTGATTGCAGCAGGCCCGGGATGGATTGTGCTGGGTGCGGCCAAGATGGCGGGTGGCGCGTTCCTCGCGTTCATCGTGCTGCAGGCGGAATTGCCGATCGCGCATGCGCTGGAACCCACGCAGATGTATCTCGCCGGTTTCGCGCGCGGATTGGGCGAAGGCTGGCCCGCGTGGCTGCCCGTGGTGCTGACGGGCCTGCTGGTCCTGGTCTCGCAAACCAAGATCAACATCACCAATGCGTACGCCGGATCGCTGGCGTGGTCCAACGTGTTCGCGCGGCTGACGCACAGCCATCCGGGCCGCGTGGTGTGGCTGGCGTTCAATGTGCTGATTGCCGTGATGCTGATGGTGATGGGCGTCTTCGAGGCCATGGAACAGGTGCTGGCGTTGTACGCGCATCTTGCCGTGGCGTGGGTGGGTGCGATCTTCGGCGATCTGGTGATCAGCAAGCCGTTGGGGCTGTCGCCGCGTCATGTCGAGTTCCGGCGTGCGTACCTGTTCGATATCAACCCGGCGGGATTTGGCAGCATGGCGCTGGCGTCGGCGTTGTCCTTGTTGATGCACCTGGGCGTCTTCGGCGATACGCTGCGGCCCGCGTCAATTGGTCTGGCATTGTTGCTGTCAACGGTGCTTCCGCCGCTCATCGCACTGGTTACGCAACGCCGCTTCTTCATGGCGCGCGTGCCAGTGGATTTCGGCGCACGCCATGCCGTGATCCGCTGCATCATCTGTCGCAATCGTTTCGAACGAGAGGACATGGCCGGTTGCCCGGCGTATCGCGGCCCGATCTGTTCCCTGTGCTGCACGCTCGATGCGCGATGTGGAGACCGTTGCAAGCCGGGAGCGAGTGCGCCCGAGCAGATTGCCACGGCACTCGCGCGGCTGCTTCCGGCCGGCACGCCACCCGTGACGGCGCGGCGTATCGGCCAGTTCGTACTGGTGCTCGCCGGGATGGTGTTCGCGTTTGGCACATTGCTATGGCTGTTCTATACGCAGGAACAGTTGTCGAACCCGCTGGCGATGGCGGGCACTAACGGCGGTGCGCTGTTCCTCAAGATTGGCGCGGGACTCACGTTGTTCGCGGCAGTGGCGGCATGGTGGCTGGTGCTGGTCAACGAGAGCCGCACGGTGGCGCAGGAGGAATCGGAGCGCCAGAACGTGCTGCTGCAGAAGGAAATCGATGCGCACCGTCAGACCGATGCCTTGCTGCAGCATGCGAAGGAAGTGGCGGAAAAAGCCAACGTGGCCAAGAGCCGCTTCATTACCGGCATGAGCCATGAGATGCGCGCCGGTTTGAACTCGATTCTCGGCTATTCACAGTTGCTCTTGCGGGCACCTTCACTACCAGGAACATATCGTGAGGATGTGCGCACGATTGGCCGTGCGGGCGAACACCTGTCCAGTCTGGTGGACGGATTGCTGGAGCTGTCGCGCATCGAGGCGGGCAAGCTGCGGCTCGAACAGGAAGCCGTCTCGCTTGAATCCCTGTTCGACGATCTCGTGCGCATGTTCCGTCCATTGGCCGCTGCGCGTGGCCTCGCGTTTCACTACCGCGTGGTGGGCAAGCTGCCGCCGCATGTGCATGGCGATTCCAAGCGGCTGCGGCAGATCGTCATCAACCTCGTCAGCAACGCGATAAAGTTCACTGATCACGGCTCGGTGACGCTGACCGTGCAGCATCAACGCGAACTCGCCACGATTCGCGTCAGCGATACCGGAGCGGGAATCCCGCCCGAGGATCAGGCGCGGATCTTCGATCCATTCGAACGTGGCACGCCGCATGACGACCGCGAAGGTATCGGTCTGGGGCTGGCCATCGTGCGGCTGCTGGCGGACCTGATGGGCGGAGACATTCGCGTGCATAGCCATCCGGGCGAAGGCAGCGAGTTCCGCGTGCGTCTCTATCTGCCAGCCGTCGCGGCGGTGGTAAGGCCACGCAAGGCCATGCCGTCCGAACCATTGCCTGCGGATGCGCGCGTGCTGATCGTCGACGATCGCGCCGCCCATCGCGCCGTGCTGCGCGGCTTTCTCGCGCCATTTGGATTGACGGTGCAGGAACTGGATGAGGGCGCAGCCGTGTTGTCCGTGGTCCGTGAATGGCGACCGCATCTTGTATTGCTCGATCTGAATTTGCCCGATGCGTCGGGCTGGGATCTGTGCCGACTGATTCGCGCCGAACATCCGCCGCCCCAGGTGGTGATCGTTTCCGCCAATGCGCACGAGAACACCGAGGAAGCGCGGCAGTTGCATGGCTACCTCGGCTTTGTCAGCAAGCCGGTGCGCGAGGCGGAACTGATCGAGATCGTGCATCGCGCGCTGACAGCGGTGCCAACGCTGTCGTCGGTGCCGCCAGCGCCCGACACGTTACGCGAACTGCTGGCGATGGGCGCCACGGGGCGCCTGCGCGCGGCGGAAGCATATCTCACGGAACTAGTGGAAGGCGGCGGCAACGTGGCCGTGTGGGCGCAGCAGATGCTGACGCTCGCACGCACCGATGCGGCGGCACTGACTGCATCTCTTGGCGAGGCTCTTCATGCAAATCGAACCTGATCTCCAACTTGCTTCGAACGCCGTCGAAACGCGTGTGCTGGTGGTGGACGACAGTCCGGACGCGCGCGGCTTTCTCACCCGCGCGCTCGGTGCGGAATCCATGCTTGTGCATGAAGCATCGAGCGGCAACGCAGCACTTGATGCACTGTCGTTCTTCGCACCCGATGCGGTACTACTCGATGTCGACATGCCGGGCATGGATGGCTTCGCCACGTGCGAGGCGCTGATGGATCGTCACGCAGACCTGCCAGTGATCTTCATGACGGGCCTGGGCGATACGGGACACATCGTGCGAGGCTTTGAAGTCGGCGCCTGCGACTACGTCACCAAACCCATCGCCATTGCTGAGGTCATTGCGCGGGTGCGTGCCCACAGCAGCAAGGCAAGGTTGGCGCGCAGTGCGCGCGAGGCGCTGATGCGCAGCGAGACACCGATGTTCGCAGCGGGCTCCGATGGCCGATGGCTCTGGAGCAATGCGAAAGCCACGCAGCTTCTGACCGCGCAAGGCTGGCAGACGCCGGCACCGGGCACGATGTTGCCGTCGCCGCTGGTCGATGCACTGCAGATGCTCAAGGGCACGGGGCAGTGCGAGATCGACCATCTGCATCTGCGCCGGTTGACGGGAGAGACTTCCGAATGGACGGTGGTAGAACTTGGCAACGCCACCTCGACAGGCACCGAACCGTCGCCGGCATCCGCACCATCGCTCACCACGCGCGAGGCCGAAGTCATGGCCTGGGTGGCACGCGGCAAGACCAACCGCGACGTGGCCGAAATACTCGGCATGAGTCCGCGCACTGTTAACAAGCACTTGGAGCACATCTACGAAAAGCTCGGCGTGGAAACACGCACGGCAGCCGTGGCGGCAGCGCAGCGGCAGGTGCGGCCGATTGGGGTATCGATCGAGCGAGACACTCAGGCTTTTTCCTGAAGCGCTTCCGTACGCGACCAGTTGTCAGCGATGGCAAGCATATTGCGATAAGAAAAGTTATCGCAATACATATGCTCGGGTGATAAAATCCGGCGGATGCAAAGCCGCCCAAATCCCCATCCATTCGATTTCCCCGATGCTGCCGAACTGGCGATGCTGCGCGCCTGGCATGCCGGGTTATCGACGCGGGCGGCGGTGGCGCAGTATCTCGATGCGGATCGGCTTCAGGGGCAGTCTTCGCGCGGAATTCTCGGTGCCATTCGCCGGCGGCTTGCCGGGTATGCGCGATACCGGCTGCGCGAGGATCTGGCGGTGCTGTTCGAGATGTCGGCGTCGGAGCGATCGGAGAAGGGCAGGGCTGCTAATCAGGCGATCGAGACCTTGCGCAATCTGCCGCCGCCGCTGCCGGCGATCTCCGACGATATCGGGCTGTGGCTCGCGTCGGCTGCTGTGGAGGCGCTGCGTGCGCAGGACATTCATACGCTGGCGGACCTGACTGTCCGCATTCCACGCCGCAGGCAGTGGTGGGCCACGATTCCGGGGCTAGGGCCGAATGGCGCGCGACGTATCGAAGCGTTTTTTGCCGATCATCCCGAGTTGACTGCGCGTGCACGCGCGATGATTGACGCCCAACCACGCGGGATGATCGTGCCGTGGGAGCAGATGGGGCGTCTGCCGCATGAAGTGGATGGTTCGCTGGGCCAGTTCCGCGCGCCGCGCGAAACGTCGTCGCTCTCTGCGGACAACGATTACGCGGCGGTGCAGGCATGGCTGGCCTTGCACGAATCGCCGGCCACGCAGCGCGCGTATCGCAAGGAAGCCGAGCGGCTGATTCTGTGGGCCATCATCGAGAAAGGCCGTCCGCTTTCATCGTTGACGACAGAAGACGCCACCGCTTATCGGAATTTCCTGCGCGAACCGTCGCCGCGCGAGCGCTGGGTGGGACCAGCGCGGCCACGTATCGCGGCGGACTGGAAACCGTTCACCGATGCCTTGTCACCGCGATCCGCTGCCTATGCGCTGCAAGTCATCGGCGCGTTGTTCCGATGGCTCGTTCAGCAACGCTATGTGCTGGCCAATCCGTTCGCCGGCCTGAAAGTGCGCGGTGGCGCCAAGACCGCCGCACTCGACGTCTCGCATGCGTTTTCCGAAGGCGAGTGGATGATCACGCGCAGCATTGCCGATGGGCTGGAGTGGTCGTACGGTTGGGATGCACCAGCTGCGCAGCGGCTGCGTTTTATCCTCGATTTCACGTATGCCACGGGGTTGCGCGCCAGCGAACTGGTGGGGGCCACACTGCGCGGTATCGAAACCGATGTGCATGGCGATCACTGGCTGCATCTGGTCGGCAAGGGAGCCAAGGCCGGCCGCGTGGCGCTGCCGCCGTTGGCGCGCAATGCGCTGGATCGCTACCTCGTCGAGCGGCAACTCCCGGTCACCCGGGCGTTGTGGGAGCCCGCTACGCCGTTGGTCAGCAGCCTCGGTCCCGATGAAAGTGGCGGCATCACCGGTGCGCGCTTGTGGATGGTCATGAAGCGCTTTTTCGCCACGGCGGCAGAGCAGCTCGAAGGCGAGCGCCCGGCTACTGCCGAGAAACTGCGCAAGGCCAGCCCGCACTGGTTGCGCCACACCCACGCCACCCATGCACTGGCACGTGGTGCGGAACTGACGACGGTGCGCGACAATCTGCGCCACGCCTCGGTCTCCACGACCTCGCTGTATCTGCACGGCGACAGTGTCAAGCGTGCGCGCCAGATGGAGTCGGCTTTCGGCTGATTAAAACGCGCGGCATATCAGCGTTAACCAGCGCGTACCTGACAAAGACACAAAGACTATCTAAAGTAGCGAATTATTCGAAAGGGATGAAAAGTGCATCCAATGCGCAGGGAAGTGCAGGCTGGCGATATCGAACTGGGCAGTCCGCTGAAATCGGCGCTGGTCGATGAATTGGGCTTTCCCGTGGCCGACGAGGGCACGGTATTCCGCACGGCCGAGGAACTTGTGCTGGTGCTCCAGGCTGGGCGCTGCTTCTGGGCCGGGGATATGGCGCCGCTGCGCGCCGACGCGCCCAGCGCCCAGTGGCACGACGGCTACGGGTTGCTGATCGGCACGCTGCTGCACGTCAAACGCCCGGCCGACCCAAATCGCGCTGCGGTCAGCCGCCTGATCGGTTTCCATGATGGCGCGATTTTTATCGGATGGCCGAGTTTGTCCGGTAATCCCGTGCCGGAAATCCCCGATGGCGAAACGGTGCTGTTCCGTGGATTCTCGGGCACCAGCATTCATAGTTTCTCCGCCCGCATTCAGGCAACGTCCCGGTCGCCATTCCCCTATTGGATGCTTGGCGATATTCAGCACCTCGACGCGCGCGAAATGCGCGGCAGTATCCGCGTGCCCGTGCGACTGGTGGGCGCATTATCCGCTGCCGATGGCACAGGCTCGCCGCAAACCGTGCTGATTACCGACCTGAGCTTGGGGGGCGCGTCCGTTTCCACCGCATCGAGCGAACTCGGCCAGCCCGGCGTACAGGTCAGGCTGGAATTCACGCTACGCGCCGCCGGACTCAAAAAGAAGTTCTCGGTGGAAGGCTGCACCCGCGAAGATCCCGACGCGGACCCCGCCGACCCCTTCCACCATGTCGGCGTGGCCTTCGATGCGTACGGTGAGCGTGAGGCGCTGCTGCTGCATTCGTATATCCACGAGCAGTTGCTGGAGAATGCGACGATGCGGCCGGGGGGAAAGCCGGGCGGGCTGTAGCGACAGCGAGGTGTGGCAAAAACCACAGTAAATGTAGCGATTTAGATACGTTTGCGACATTAGCGCTTACCATGCGGGCTCTCTCCCGGCTGTACACAAGCGATGTCGATTCATAACAAGAAAGCCCCCGCATCCCCCGTTTCTCCCGCATTTCCCTCGTCTTCTGACCTTCCACGGCGCTCTCCCGTTGCAAAGGGTGTCTCGCTGCTCATGGCGGCTGCCGCGCTGTCGGGATCGGGCGCGGCGCTGGGTGCGGACATCGTTTTCCGGGGCAGCACGCTGGCTGCCTGGTCGGCCACCGGGTCATGGACAGGCGGCGCAGCGCCCGGGCGCAACGACCGCGCGATTCTTGGCGGCACCTCGGCCACCCGGATCAACTTCCTGAATGGCCCTGCCATAGAAATCGGCTCCGTATGGATTCGCGATGGCAGTGTGGTGTCACGTTTCGACAATGAGGCGATGCCGGAGGTGCATCTGTACGGCACCGATGGCGTGGGCGTGCAGAACGACAGCGCCATCACGATGCAGACGTTCTTCCGCCGCACCGTGCTCGAGAACGACATTTCCATTCGCGCGACCAACGTCAACGGCGGTGGGTACACGATGCCGAATGGCCTCACCGTGGCCGGGCTGTGGAAGGGCATCGATCTCAATGGCCATACATTGACCTTCGATATGGTGAACGCCGTCAATCGCACGGATCTGGGTGTTGCGATCAGAGGGCAGGGTGATGTCGTCAAGATAGGCGCTGGCGTATTCGCCACGACAGCGGCGCATGAGTACATCGGCCGGCTGTTCGTCGATGCCGGTAGTGTCGTGCTGACCGGTGGCGGCTCCTTCGCCAACGCGAGCGAGGTCAACGTCAAGTCCGGCGCCGTGTTCGATGCATCGGGCGTGGCGCCAGGCAGTGCGACCATCCAGAGCTTGTCTGGGGACGGTCGTGTGGTGATGGGCAGCAAGCGGCTGGACATCACCAATGGTTCGGCTACCGTGTTCGGCGGCAACATCGAGACCACGGGCGGACTCAACATTGTCGGCGGCACACAGGTGCTTTCCGGCGCCAACACATATGCTGGCGGCACAACGATTGCGTCGGGTGCCACGCTGCAACTCGGCAACAGCGGCAGCGGGGGCAGCATCACGGGCGATGTGACCGCCAATGGCACACTCGCCTTCCAACGCGCCGATAGCTGGACTTTCGACAGCTCGGTGAGCGGCAACGGCGCCGTTGTCCAGCGAGGCACAGGCAAGACCGTGATGACGGGCGACAGCGCCGCCTTCACCGGAAGCACCACCGTCCAGTCCGGCACACTGGCTGTCAACGGACGCCTGGGCGGATCGATGGATGTGCTGAGCGCGGCGCGGCTCCAGGGCAGCGGCATCATCGGCAACACCACCAATGCGGGGACCATTGCCCCTGGCAACTCGCTCGGTACGCTGACGGTGGCCGGCAACTACGCAGGCAACGGCGGTACGCTCGAGATCGAGTCGGTACTGGGCGGGGACAACAGCGCAACAGACAAGCTGGTGATCACGGGGAACACCAGCGGCAGCACCAACGTGCGAGTCATCAACGTGGGCGGCAGCGGGGCGCAAACCGTCGAGGGCATCAAGGTGGTCGATGTCGGCGGCACGTCGGGCGGGAGCTTCACGCTGGTCGGCGGCGACTACACGTTCAGAGGCAGGCAGGCTGTCGTGGCAGGCGCCTACGCCTATACCTTGCAGAAGAACGGCAGCAGTACCGTAGAGCGTATTAAATCTGTCACTACCCTTGCCGTTAGCTGACGCGGCTTAGCGCCGTTGTGTTGACACATTTGCTTCCACTCGAAACGCATTAAAAGTGTCAATTCGCATA
>NZ_SCMX01000028.1 GCF_005503625.1 Cupriavidus sp. 2SB
GCCACCACCGTCGTACCCGTGCCACCGATCCGGCCACGATTGACGACGTTGTTGCCGATCACCTTCGTGGACTTATCGCCAACGATGGCGCCGCTGTTCGCGACATTGTCCGTTGCCTGAATCTCCACGCTGTTGCCGGCGACCAGTGCGCCCGTGGCGTTCAGGTTCACGCCATTGCCGTGCGCGAGATAGACCTTTGGCACCAGCACCGATTGCGTGGACCCATCGGGCAGGGTGACGTCCTGCGACACCATCCACACGATATCTGTCGTGAGTTGGCGCATCTGCTCGGCGGTCAGTCCGATACCGGGCATCAGGCCGAAGGCGCTGGCGACGGCTACGCCCTGGCTCATCAGCGTCTGGTATTCCTCCATCTGACTGGTGTGGCCAGCGAGGAACGTCCTGCCCGTCAGTTGGGTGATCTGGTCGCGGACCAGCTTCTGCTCGTAGAAGCCGTCACCGAGACGCTTCTGCGTCATCTGCGGATCGATGCCCAAGGCTCCAAGCATGTAGTCGCTGGAGATAAATCGCGAGTATTGCGTGAAGCGCGGGTCCGTGGCGACGAGGTAGGTGTCGCCCGGCGCCGAACGAATCGTGTACAGCCCGTTGGTCGGGAGGGTCAGGTTTGGAATGCCACCGGCGAGGGGCTGTCCGGGCAAGGTATCGGCGGCCAATCCCGTGCCGCCTTTGCCGCCGCGCGACATCCCGCTTCCTGTCAGCGTTGCCCCCACGGTATCCACCGACTTTACGGAGACCTTCCGCGCGTTGGTCTTGACTGCCTGATTCGCCGTGGCGATGGCGGCCAGCGCGGCGACGGTAGTCGGGGCTTGCGGTGCGCTGGGGTAGGCAACGACCTGTTGCTTCGTGCCAGGCCCGGTACGTCGGTGCCAGACAAACGTCGAGGTGTCCTGCGTGGTCACTCTCTGCTGCAACACCGTGCCGACATCCTCGACCTTCCCGGCAACACGCACGAGGTTCGCGCCCCCTGCCATGGTCGATGACTGGTTGAAGATGCTGCCGCCCTCGCTGTTGATGCGGATGTTGCCGCCAGCCTGGATCTTCGCGGCTTCGGTGGCGCTGATGAGCCGATCTGTCGCAGTCGTCGTGACGGTGGCGCGTGAGGTCTCGGTGTGGTCGGTGCCGAAGTTGGCGAGGCGGACATCGTCCGGTCGAATATGGATGTTCGGGTCCCAGTCGGGCCAGAAAGTGATGCGGTAGGTGTCGCCATTGTCCTGGATGGCTTCGTAGTATTGGGTGGCACGCGTGGCGATCGGGCGCGAACAGATGCCGGTTTCGGCATCGCAGTTGGTCCCGAAGCCTACGGAGAAAAATTCCTCGATTGGCGAATCCGTGAAGGACAGCGTCTTCTTGTCCGTGTCGAGTTTGGTGACCGTGGACTTGTTCACCGTCACCGTGATCGGCGCACGCAACGCATTGGCCTGGTCCGTGCTGATTGACGCATTCTCCGTGCCCCATTTCCAGCCAGGAAACGTGATGCTGGCGTGATAGTTCAACGCCCTGCCTGACAGACCCGCCTGCCAGAGCTTGAGCGTCTGCACGGCTGTCTGCACTGGCGTACCCGCTTCGGTCACGATGCGCGTGCGTGTATTGCGGACGTCCTTCGCTGCGATGTCGATGTCACCCTCGGCCTCGATTGCCGCGGAGCGGTTGATGAGCACATTCGTCTGCTCGGTGAGCAATCCCGTGGTGGCGTCGCGCGTGCCATCGCGGGCGATCTGCAGGTTTCCTGCGCTGTAGAGCGTGGCGCCATCGAGATTGCGCACAGAGCTGGTGGCGTACAGCTTCAAGTCCCGAACTGCTGCCATCAATGCCGATGTGCCATCGTTGGTGATGTCAGTGCCTTGCACCGTGACGTCCTCGCCAATCACGGTGCCTGTGTTGTCGATGGTCGGGGCGTTGACCTTGACTGTGGTGCCTTCGATGCGCCCCGCGTTCGAAACACTGGTGTCGGCAGTGACCGAGGTGCTCGATGCATTGATCTTTCCCACCGCTGCATTGACCACGTGCTTGCCGGCGACCGTCAGCGCACCCTTGGCGGCCAGGGCGCCGGTGTTGCTTAGTGTGCCGCTGGCCGATATTCGCATGTCGCCGTTGGCACCGAGCCGGTTCTTCGCGTCGTTGGTGTAGTCGCCGTCGACCGTCAGTCTCAGGTTGCGGCCCGCGATCATCGATCCGCTGCCCGATACGGCACCCGATACCGTAACGTCCCGATTCGCCTCGACGTCACCGCCCAGGTTCCACATCGACGCCACCTTGATGTCGATGTCCTGGCCACCCAGTATCCGGCCGCCCGAGTTGTCGAGCGTTGCCCCTACCTGATCGATGGTGACGCGCTGGCCGTAAAGCGTTCCGCCGCGATTGTCGAGCGCGCCGGCTGCCGAAACCGTCAGCGCAGCGCCTGCGGTGGTCGACGCGCCCCGCAGGTCCATATCTCCAGTCTTGGCGGAAATATCCAGATTGCCGCGTGCGGTGGTCTGGCTCCCCGCCAGGTTCACGCTGGCGCCGTGGAGCGTGGCATTGCCGCTCGCAATGTTCCGGCCTGTCGCGGCGAGGGCACCGCTTGCCTTGATCGTCAGGTCTGCTGCCTTGCCCGTCGCACCGTCTGCGTCGATGCCGGCCGCGAGCGTACCGGTCGACGCGATATCGCCGGCTTTGATGCCCAGCGATTGCTGCGCCGCCAGCATCCCGCTGTGCTTGAGCGTGTCATCGGTGCGTAGGTCGACGGCGCCCCGCGCATAGGTCGTGCCCCGATGAGAGATGCCGCCCCGGGCAGAGATGCCAAGGTTACCGCTCGCACTGCTCTGCCCGGACATGACGAGCTTGCCGTCCGACCTCAGCGTCATATTGCCCATCTGCGCGGCCATCACACCCGCCAGCGACACCCCCACACCGCGTTCGGTGGAGGCCAGCATGATCTTGTTGGCGTACATGCCGCCAAGCTGTGCCACGTCGATGCCGAAAGCCGGGGCCGGGCTGGCGCTGGCGATTGGCGTAGCGGCCAGCGTGTCATGGTTGACCTCGTTGGCCCCGGCGATCACATTGAGTCGATTGGCATACAGCGTGGCATTGGCTTTCACCGCACGCGCAATCAGATCGATCTGATCGACGTTTGCGGCATTCAGTCCCTTACCTTGAATCGTGATCTGACCACCGTTCACCCGGAAGGCATCCAGGCTGCCACTACCGCCGTACATCGGTGTGCCCGTGGTGAGCGTGGCGCGGCTGGTGTTGATGAAGCCGGCGCCATCGACGAAGATGCCGTTCGGATTGGCCACAATCACTTCGGCACGCGGCCCGGCCACTTCGAGATAGCCCTTCAACTGGCTCGGCTGGGCGCTGGTGACCTGATTGACGATGATCCGCGCAGAGCCGCCAGGCAGCAGATTGGGGTTGCCGTTGATGTACCCGGCTTGCTGCGTTGCGATCGCTGTCGGCGAGTTATTGAGGATGACACCCGCGTGGGGCACGTCGAAGCGCGTGTAGGCATTCGTCGAAACTCCCGCACGCGAAGGCCGCGTGATATCCACCTGCGACAGCCTATTCGCGGTCTGGCCGATGGTGGGACGATGCGCGCCCGCGTTCGGGTCCGCCACCACCTGGGCCCAGCCGTTGACCGGCAAACCCACCGCTATCCACGCCGCAAGCACCAGCGTCGGCAGGGCGAAGCGCACGGTGTCTGTCCTGGCATTTCCGGTTGTCGCCTTCCGACCTCCATTCGGACCTTTCCCCCGGCTCGCAGCAGACTCCTCGACGGCCATGAGCATGCCGCGATGCGGGTTGAAGACGAGACGGTAACAACTGCGGTTCATCAGTTCGGCCATGCGCGTAGTGCGGGATGGCGCGGACTGTAACCGTGGGGTTCACCTTCAGATCTTAAGGAGGATCAAGCCTTGGTGAATCGATCCATGGATTCAAATTTTCTGCGGCTTAACGACGCCCCTACAGCGGCGGCAATCGCCGCTTCACTGGCTGCGACTTGACGATGGACGAGCTGGTTTCGGCCAGCTCCGTGACCTGATCGAGGATGTGGTCCAGGTGTTCGATGGATCGCAGGTAGAGTCTGCCGAAAAAGCAGTCGTCGCCGGTCACCTTGTCGCACTCCGCAAACTCGGGAATACCTTCGATCAACTTCTGCACAGCCTGCAACTTGCCTGGCAATGGGCGGATGCGGACAATGGCCTGCATCGAGAAACCGAGCGTGCGCGGCTCCACGTCCACGGTGAAGCCACGGATCACGCCGCGATCCTCCAGCCGTTTCAACCGTTCCGAGGTGCCGGGCGCCGACAGTCCGATCTGTTCGGCCAGTGCCTTGATCGGCATGCGGCCGTCATGCTGCAGCAGCGCCAGGATGCGACGGTCGAGATCGTCGAGTGACATCGGTATTTTTCCGGTTTTGCCTGTTAAAGAACGGCGGAAACCGCCATTCACCTGCTTTTTCGCCTGTGCATTGTAGGCGGCCAGTCTTAAACTGCAACCCTCGTTTCAGGAACATTGCTGGAGACAGGTCATGGAAGACCGCACGCGGGGCATGCTGGAAATGGCGGCGGCCATGGTGATATCGGGCACCATCGGCTGGCTCGTGGTGATCTCTGGTCGCCCGGTCACGCAGGTGGTGTTCTGGCGCTGCGCGTTTGGCGCGCTGGTGCTGGTGCCGGTCTGCTTCGCGCGTGGATATCTAAAGCCCGGCAGCATCTCCCTGCGTCAGGTGCTGCTGGCCGTTGCGGGCGGCGTGGCGATTGTCGCCAACTGGCTGCTGCTGTTCTCGGCCTATGAAGGCGCATCGATTTCGATTGCCACCGCGGTCTATAACACGCAACCGTTCATGCTGGTGGCGCTCGGCGCGCTGTTCCTGGGAGAGCGCATCACCGTGACCAAGGTGGTGTGGCTGCTGCTGGCATTCGCTGGCATGCTGCTGATCGTGCAAGGCAAGCCGCACAGTGGACCTTCGCACGGCAACTACCTGACGGGCATTGCCTTGGCGCTTGGCGCGGCATTCTGCTACGCGCTGGCCGCGCTGATCGCCAAGCAGTTGAAGGGCGTGGCGCCGCACCTGATCGCCATGATCCATGTGCTGGTGGGCACCGTGATGCTGCTGCCGATGGCACTGCAGGCCGAACTGCCTGTCGGAACGTTGCCGTGGGCCACGCTGGCGACGATGGGGTTCATCCATACGGGCCTGATGTACATCCTGCTCTATGGCGCGATTCAGAAACTTCCGACCCACCTGACAGGCGCCCTGTCCTTCATTTATCCTGTCGTGGCTATTCTGGTGGATCGGCTTGCATTCGGACATCAGTTGCTGGCGTCGCAGATTGGCGGCGCGGTGCTGATCCTGCTGGCCGCCGCCGGCATGACACTCGGATGGTCAGGGCTGCTGGCATGGCGGGAACGCAAACCCTCCTCATGAATGCTGCTCCGGCCGCGCAGGCAAAAGCAGGCAACGCGGAGACGCACGACGATGCATGACACGCAGGGAATGTCCCGGGAACGGCTAGGCCGGATCGAAAAGTTTCTCGACGAGCAGTATGTTGCGCCCGGCAAGCTGCCCGGCGCACTGGTGCAGGTCTGGCGGCGCGGAGAACTCGCACTGAACACCGTGCTCGGCATGGCCGACCGCGAGCGGCAAGTGCCACTGGCCGAGGACTCCATCTTCCGCATCTACTCGATGACCAAGCCGATTACGTCGGTGGCCATCATGATGCTGGTGGAGGAATGCCGGATCGCACTCGATGACCCCGTCAGCAAGTACATCCCTGAATGGGCCAACCTCGGCGTGTTCGCGGGCGGCTTCATGGAGAGTTTCCAGACGCGTCCGCCTGCTCGACCGATGCTGGTCATCGATCTGCTGCGCCACACCTCGGGCCTGACCTACGGATTCCAGCAGAACAGCAATGTCGATGCCGCGTATCGCAAGCTCAAGCTGGGCGAACTGGCCACGGCCGGCACGCTCGACGACATGATCGAGAAGCTGGCCACCGTGCCGCTGGAGTTCTCGCCCGGCGAAGCGTGGAACTACTCGGTGGCCACCGATGTGCTCGGCTATCTCGTGGGCAAGATCAGCGGCATGCCCTTCGATGTCTTCCTGAAGCAGCGCATCTTCGATCCGCTCGGCATGGTCGATACGGGCTTTCATGTGCCCGAACACAAGGCCGACCGTTTCTGCGCGTGCTATGCGATCGGCGCGCTGGGGTCGAAGGTGATCTCGCCGCGCGGCCCGATGTTGCAGGACGATCCGCAGGCCAGCCCCTATCTGCAACCGCCCGGCTTCCTGTCCGGTGGCGGCGGACTGGTATCCACCGCTGCAGACTACATGCGTTTTGCACGGATGCTGCTGAACGGCGGCGAACTCGATGGCGTGCGGTTGCTGGGACCGAAGACGCTTGCGTTGATGACATCGAACCATCTGCCCGGCGGCGTGGACCTGCCGCGCCTGTCGCGCTCGATGTTCAGCGAGGCCACTTATGAAGGCGTGGGCTTCGGCCTCGGGTTCGCGACAACGATCAACCCGGTCAGCACGATGATTCCTGGCAGCGCTGGCGATTTCTTCTGGGGCGGTGCGGCCAGCACGTTCTTCTGGGTCGATCCGAAAGAAGACCTGATCGGATTGTTCCTGACACAGTTGCTGCCCTCATCGGCCTATCCGGTGCGGCGGCAGTTGCGAACGCTGGTCTACAGTGCGATCACGGAAAGCGGTGCGTTATCGCGCTGATCGCGCGAATCGTGGAAAGAGGCCGGCGCGCAGGCGCAGTAGAATGGTCGCCGGCCCCACCACATCGATCCCTTGTCATGACCTTCCGCATCACTTTCCGCACGGCCATCGTCGTCATGTCGATAGCGCTGGCGACGCCGCTGGCGCACGCCACCGTGGGCGAGGATGCCCGCGAATTCAAGAACAACTTCAAGGCAGACGTGAAGGAAGCGGGCCGCAAGACCGGGCACGCGTTTGCCGAGGCGGCGCGGGCGGTGGGGCATGGCGCAAAGGCTGCCGGCCATGCCGTGAAGGACACCACCAAGCGCGGCTATTACGCCACAAAGCAGGCAATCAAGGGCGACTCACGGGAAGGCAACTGATTGCCCGACCGATCCGCGTACAATCCCGCCCTTAACTCAATGGAACGACGTCCGTGAAGAAAACCGACCTCGAGAAGAACAAGGGCCTCAAGATCAACAACAGCCTCAAGCAGGCCGGGGCCAACCGGGCCGGATCGGCACCGAAAAACCAGCGCCAGCAAGCGGCCAGCAAGAACGGGCTGCTTGGCAAGCTGCTCGGCAAGGCTGTGCCGCCCGAGAAGACTGGCGAATAACGCCGGAATCGGCCGCCCGCGCTTACGCGAACACGGCGGCCGGCATCTGCTTTGCCACCGGGCAGGCCGGATCGATGGCCCGGCACAGCGCGTAAAGATCGCGCACAGTCATGAGGAGAGGGAGCGCATGTCAGGGAAAGCTCGCCGAATTTACCACTTCCTTTGGCAGCGACGATTCTGATCGACTAGGCTTGTATCTGCTTACCGCACGGTAAGCGTCCCGGCAGTACCGTAGCGCACAACAAAAAACCCGCAGAGGAGACAACATGACGCACGAGACGTGGCGCTTCCGGCGCCCGCATTGGCCCCGGCTTGCCGCGGCCTGCCTGCTGGCCCTGCCCCTGGCCATTCACGCCGCACCCGATTCATCCCCAATGTCCGCGACCAAGATACGCGCGGCCACGGCCAAGGTGGATGGCAACTACATCCGCGCCAATGCCAAGACCACACAGAACTGGCCCAGCTACGGACTCGACTACGCAGAAACCCGTTTCAGCCGCCTGACCCAGATCGACGCCAACAATGTGAAAGACCTGGGCCTCGTCTGGTCGTACGGACTCGAATCGACGCGCGGCGTGGAATCGACCCCGCTGGTTGTCGATGGCGTGATGTACGTGACCGCGTCATGGAGCGTGGTCCACGCCGTGGATGTGCGCACGGGCCGCCGGATCTGGACCTTCGATCCCAAGGTGAACCGCGCGCTCGGCTACCGTGGCTGCTGCGATGTGGTGAACCGGGGCGTCGCGTTGTATCAAGGCAAGGTGTTCGTGGCGTCCTATGACGGGCGACTCATTGCGCTCGACGCCGCCACGGGACGCAAGCTGTGGGACAAGGACACGATCATCGACCGCAAGTTCTCGTACACCATCACGGGCGCGCCGCGTGTGTTCAACGGCAAGGTCATCATCGGCAACGGCGGCGCGGAGTTTGGCGTGCGCGGCTACATCACCGCCTACGACGCCAACACCGGCGCGCAGAAATGGCGCTGGTTCACGGTGCCCGGCGATCCCTCGAAACCATTCGAGGATGCATCGATGGAGACAGCCGCCAAGACCTGGGACCCGGCCGGCAAGTGGTGGGAAGCGGGCGGCGGCGGCACGGCATGGGATTCGATGACCTTCGATCCCGACCTGAACCTGATGTATGTGGGCACGGGCAACGGCTCGCCATGGTCGCATCGCAAGCGCAGCCCCGCTGGTGGCGACAACCTCTATCTGGCATCGATCGTCGCGCTCGACCCTGACACGGGCCAGTACAAATGGCACTACCAGGAAACGCCGGGCGACAACTGGGACTACACGTCCACGCAGCCGATGATCCTGGCCGATCTCACCATCAACGGCCAGCCGCGCAAGGTCATCCTGCACGCGCCCAAGAACGGCTTCTTCTTCGTCATCGACCGCACCAACGGCCAGTTCATCTCGGCCAAGAATTTTGTCGATGTGAACTGGACCACGGGCTATGACGCCAAGGGACGGCCTGTCGATGTGGCCGAAGCCCGCGCCACGGACAAACCGTTCGATTCCGTCCCCGGTCCCTACGGTGCGCACAACTGGCACCCGATGTCGTTCAATCCGCAGACCGGACTCGTCTACCTGCCCGCGCAGAACGTGCCGGTCAACCTGCTCGACGACAAGAACTGGACCTTCAACGGCGCGCAACCGATGCAGCCCGGCGGCAATACCGGATGGAACACCGCCAAGTTCCTCAATGCGGAACCACCGAAGAGCAAGCCGTTCGGCCGATTGCTCGCGTGGGACCCCGTTCAGCAGAAGACGGTCTGGTCGCAGGAACACGTTTCACCGTGGAACGGCGGCACGCTGACCACCGCTGGCAACCTCGTTTTCCAGGGCACGGCAGATGGCCGATTTGTGGCCTACGACGCGAAGACCGGCAGCAAGCTCTGGGAAACGCCAACGGGTACAGGTGTCATCGCCGCGCCGGTCAGCTATGAAGTCGATGGCCGGCAGTTCATCTCCATCGCCGTGGGATGGGGCGGCGTGTACGGCCAGGCCCAACGCGCCACCGACCGCCAGGGCCCCGGCACCGTCTACACATTCGCGCTCGGCGGACAGGCCAAGCCACCGGCCTTTGCCAGCTACCGCACCGATGGTCTGCTCACCGGCGTGAAGTATGACGCGGCCAAGGTCAACGACGGCGCCGGACTCTACGTCAGCAGTTGCGTGATGTGCCACGGCGTACCGGGCGTGGATCGTGGCGGCAACATCCCCAACCTCGGCTTTGTCAGCGCCGAGTCGATCTCGCACCTCGATCGTATCGTCTTCAAGGGTCCGTTCATGGCACGCGGCATGCCTGATTTCACAGGCAAGCTGAACGCCGAGGATGTGGAGAAGATCAAGGCGTTCATTCAGGGGACGGTGGATTCGGTGAGGCCGAAGGCGGTGGCTGGGCAATAGCTATACGCTCACGCTCACGCAGTACCACCCTTGCGAAGCATCCTGCTGTAGGAGATCAGCATCTTCGCAAACTCTCCGGTGATAGGAGGAAGCGGTACCGCCGTACGCTGCACCAGACAAAGGTCAGCCGGCGGTATCGCTTCGCCGATGCGGATTTCCCTGAGCGCTCCCATGAACCCCTCCTGTTCGAGGGCGATTCTCGGGGAGAGAAACAGCAGGTCGGTCCTCGACACCAGATTGAGCGTGTCATAGAGGGATTCCACTGTCACCGCGATATTCGGTGTCTCCAATCCAGCGTTGTGAAACAGGTCCACAATCCGATTGGAAGGCAACCCCGCCTGGCCTGGCGGCCTCGTATTCACCCACTCGCAGTCGGCCAGCGCCTTGATGCTTCGCGCTTTCTCGTTGGGATGGCCGACCCTGCATACGATGACAGGGTCCGACTTGGTCAGCCGCGTGCTGGTGAGGTCTGTCATGTCCGTCTTGCGCGACACCAGTGTCAACGCGAAGTCGAGCCTTCCTTCACGGATGCCGGACAGCAGCGAACTTGATGGGCCACTCGCCAGATGGACGGAGAAACTTGGGAATCGTTGTCGGAATGCGCGCAGCACCGGCGGCACGACGCGAGCAAACGCCTCGGAAGAAACGCCGACGTTCATCGCGCCAACCGGATTTCCCTGGAAGCTCTGGAACTCCTGCTCCGTCCGCTCGCACTCGCCAAGGATGATGCGTGAGCGCGCCAGCAAGGTTTCTCCCGGGCCGGTCAGCACAATGCCCCGGTTCCCCCGTGCAAAGAGGCTGGCGCCCAGCGACGATTCCAGTCGCTTGATCTGCTGCGTCAGCCCGCTTTGCGCAAGGTCCAGGGACCTGGCTGCCGCGCGGATACTGCCATGTTCGACGACTGCAACGAAAGCGCGAAGCTGGTCCAACGTCATGACGGGAGATACCTCTGAGTGTTCAATGCGAGCCAGTGAACACCTTTCGCTATCCCCCTGTCAATCCTTCAATCCGGTCAGGCCGCGTTGGACACCGGGAGGCCAGCGTGCTCGCCAAGGTCCCAGTAGAGTCCCGCCATCATCTGCAGGCCCTCGCGGGTCACACTCGTCAGCATATGCTCGTCCGGCCCGTGCTGCGCGCAAGCCGGGTAAGAGTGAGGTACCCAGATAGTGGGAAGGCCGAGCACATCCGCAAAGACGTCATTCGGCAACGTGCCGGCCAGGTTCGGAAGAATCGCGGGCAACGTACCCGTGCTGGACTCAATCGAGCCAGCCACCCACTTCACCCACGGGTGTTCCACATCCAGCCGCGTAGCCGCACCGCTCATGGTCACCTTGATGGCAACCTCCGGGAAGCCGTTCGCATCGAGATGGCTGCGGAGAATCGCTTCGAGATCCTGCCACGGGGTGCCCACCACGAAGCGCAACTGGCAATGCGCTACCGCTGCGGAGGGAATCGCATTGACGGGGCGTTGCGCGGAACCGGCACCCAATGCAAGCACTTCGATGGTGTTCCACGCCACCAGCCGCTCCGCAGGGGACAGATCGGGCTCGCCCCACCCAGGCGTGAATTCGGGGTCATCCTTGCCACCACCCAATTCGATGTCGGCCAGTGCCGCTTTGACGACGGAGGAAATAGCGGGCGGAAACAGTTCGGGGACCAGCATCTGCCCGCGTGCATCGACGATAGTCGACAGCGCGTTGGCGAGAATGGTCGCCGGGTTCGAAATCACACCACCCCAGTTGCCCGAGTGATACGCGCGCTCCCGCGCCTGAACGGTGAGACTGAAATTCACCATGCCACGCGAACCGAGGAACAGCGTCGGTCGATCTGCCCTGACACGCGGACCATCGCAACCGATGAACAGATCCGCACGCAACTGCTCCGCATTGGCTTCGCAGAACTCGCGCAGTCCCGGCGAGCCGGCCTCCTCACCCATCTCCATCAGCACGATGACGTTGTAGCCAAGCTTGCCATCGCGCGCCGCCAGCGCGTATTCCAGCCCCGCAAGGTTGATGCTGTGCTGGCCCTTGTTGTCTGCGGTTCCGCGTCCGTACCATCGATCGCCATCGACCGCGAGCGTCCACGGACCAGCGCCCTTCCGCCAACCTGGTTCCTGACCGTTGACCACATCGCCATGGCCATAGGTCAGCACCGTGAGTTGCGCAGGATCTTCGATACGTCGCCCCACCAGCAAGGGGCCACCTTTGGGATCGGGGTTCGGCGAGACTTCCACCTCGAAACCCAGCCGCTGGAGCCACGGCACGATCTCGGAGTCGAAGTAGTGTCCCAGCGTGGCAGGGTCGGCGCCCATGTCACTCTCGGAACGAATGGCGACGCGCCGCGAGAGGTCGGCAAAAAGCTGGCCGGATTCCAGATGGTTGACCGCGAATTCAAGGGCGGCAGAACGGGACATATCGAACTCCGGATCAGTCCTGCATCATGTTGTTGGCTTTCGCCACGGGGGTCAGCGTCGCCGTATCCGCCTTGACGGATTCGGTGTACTTCGCCGGCGTGCCGTACTCCGGCTCGAAGCCCAGGTTCACCAGCTTCTCCTGCAAGCCAGGGTCCGCCATGGTCTTCGCCAGTTCCGTCACCAGCTTTTGTTTGACCGCAGCCGGGACACCCTTCGGTGCCACGATGGCGAACCACGAGTCCATGCGGAAACCGGGGAAACCGCTTTCTGCGATGGTCGGCACATTCGGCAGCATCGGATTGCGCTTGGGACCGGTGACAGCCAGCGCCCGGATCTTTCCGCTCTTCAAGGCGGCAACCGAGGCTGGCACCGCGTCGAAGCTCAACGGAATCTGCCCGCCCATGACGTCCGTCATCGCCGGCGCACTGCCCTTGTAGGGGACGTGAAGTACCTTCACACCCGCCGCATTCCACAGCATTTCACCGGCAAAATTCACCGTCGTACCCGTACCGTGCGAGCCATAGGAATAGGTGCCCGGCTTCGCCTTGATATCGGCCAGCAGTTGCGGCAGCGTCTGCGCTGCCACGCCATTGTTGGCCAGCAGTACCAGCGAATTGCTTCCCAGCACGCCGATGGGATCGAAGCTCGTGTCCGCGTTGTAGTTCAGCTTGCGATAGATGATGGGGTTCACCACAAAGGTGGTGGATGTTCCCAGCAGCAGCGTGTAGCCATCTGCAGGCGAGCGCGCCACGCCCTCTGCGCCAACAATCGTGGCCGCACCTGGCTTGTAGTCGATGACCACCTGCTGCTTGAGGCGCTCGCTCAGTTGCACCGAAACCAGTCGGGCGACGGAGTCGACACTACCGCCCGGAGGAAAGGGCACCACCAGGCGAATGGGGCGATCTGGAAACTCCGCCAGCGCAGCGCCGCTCGACAGCATCGCGATGGAAAGGCCAACACAGGAAACGAGAATCCGCGGGAACGACATCTTTCACTCCAATTTCAGTGGGATGGTGCTTGCATACGAGCTTCAGGGTTCTCCGGCTGGCTGAACCAGGCGGTGGTTGGCGGGAAGAGACGATTGGGAATCGACGCCGCACCTCCGGGTGGTTTCCACCTCTATACAGGTACGGCGCTCAAACAAAAAAGCAAGTTTCGGGCGCGGTCAGACCTTGGCAGGTGACTTGTCGCGTTCAAAGTTGACGATACGGTTGAAGTCTTCGCCATCGGCCAGCGCCGAGGCACTCGACTTCCAGATGTCTCCGATGACCGACACCGTCGGCAGGCTCAGGCCCAGGGCATCACCCAGCGACACGGCAAGATTCACGTCCTTGCGCATCAATTGCATCGTGAAGCCGGAGCTGTATGTGTTGTTCAGGATGCGCGTCGGATAGTTGAACAGCGTCACACCGCTGCGACCCGATCCCGCATTGACGGCCTCGATCAATTGTTCCGTCGAGATCCCCGCCGCGTTGGCCAGGCGAAAAGCTTCGCTGGCCGTGACCAGGTGCGAGGCTGTCAGCAGGTTGTTGATGAGCTTGGCAACGTGACCCGCGCTGACATCGCCGATATGAAAACGCTTGGTGCCCAGCGCCGACAGGATCGGATTGGCATAGGCCACGTCCTCTTCCGAACCGCCGATGAACATGGTCAGTTCGCCCTTCATTGCGCCCGTCGGACCGCCGCTGACCGGTGCGTCGACAAAGCGCAGGCCCTTCTCTTTCAGCACAGCAGCCAGTTCACGCGTGATTTGCGGATCGGCCGTCGTCGTATCGATCAGCAGCGTTCCCGACGCAGCATTGGCGAGCAGGCCGTCTGCGCCTTCCAGCACCGCGCGAACGATGGCCGAGGTCGGCAGCGAGAGCACGATGGCCGAGCAAGCGCGCGCCAGTTCCGGCAGGCTCGATGCCAGCGGAATGCCAGCCTCGCGTGCGACAGCAGCAACCTGCTCCGACTTGTCCAGGCCCAGCACTGCGTAGCCCGAACGTTGCAGCGTCAGGGCCATGCCACGGCCCATATTGCCCAGGCCAATCACGCCAACAGTCTTGAAGTTTTCCATGTTGAAACCTGAAGGAAGAATGAAAGAAGGAAGGGTCTGCGTTCAGCAGCCTTCGGCAATCGGCACCCAGACGCTTTTCGTCCGGGTGTATTCATGGAGGCATTCGGCGCCGCTGGAGCGGCCATAACCGCTGCTGTCGTTGCCACCGAATGGCGTGGCGACATGCATGTCGCGGTACATGTTGATCCACAGAAGGCCCGCATTCACTTTGGCGACCACGCGATGGGCGCGCGCCACATCGCGCGTCCAGACGGCGCCGGCCAGCGCGAACTCGCTGTCGTTGGCGATGGCCACCGCTTCCGCTTCCGTATCGAAAGGAATCGCCACCACCACGGGTCCGAAGACTTCTTCGCGCGCAATCCGCATGTCGTTGCTCACATGCTTGAACACCGTGGGCTTCACGTAGAAACCGTTGCCCGTGGCTTCGCTCACACCGCCGGTCACCAGTTCTGCCCCTTCGTCCAGGCCGATTTGGACCATGCGATTGATGCGCTCGAACTGCGCGCGATTGTTGATGGGGCCGCCTTCCACGGACTCATCCAACGGATGGCCAATGCGATAGTCGGCGATTGCCTTGCCGACTGCCGCGACGAACTCGTCGTAGATGCCGCGCTGCACGAGCAGGCGCGAGCCTGCGGCACAGTTCTGACCGGTATTGGCGCATGCTGCCGTGACGGCGGCGCGAGCAGCCTGCGCTAGATCTGCGTCGTCAAACACGATATTGGCCGATTTGCCGCCCAGCTCCAGCAAACACGAAATCGGGCGCTGTGCGGCAGCTGCGTTCACTGCACGCCCGGTCTGCGTCGAGCCGACAAAGACGACCTTCTTCACCAGCGGATTCGAGATGGCCGCATCGCCGATTGTCTTGCCGAGGCCATTGATGACGTTCAGCGTGCCCGAAGGCATGCCCGCCTCGCGAGCCAGCCTGGCCATGGCCAGTGCGGTCAGCGGTGTGAGTTCCGATGGCTTGAGCAGTACGCTGTTGCCCATGGCGAGCGCTGGCGCGACATTCCATGCAGCGAGGTAAATCGGCGAATTCCATGGGGTGATCGTCAGCACCACGCCCAGCGGCTCCCGTAACGTGTAGTTCAGTTGTCCGCCAGGTACGGGAATCACGTTACCCAGGAACTTGTCGGTCCAGCCGGCGTAGTAGCGGAAGATCTCGGCCACCGCTGCCACCTGTGCACGTGCTGCCTTGATGGCCTTGCCACTGGTAATCGCTTCGAGGCGGGCCAACGGCTCGGCATCGCGCTGGATCAGCTTGCCCAGTTGCGCCATGACTTCGCCCCGGCGTTGCGCAGAGAATGCGGCCCATTGCTTCTGGCCGGCGTGGCAACTGCGAACTGCGGCGCTCACCACGTCTGCGTTGGCATCGGCGAACACGAGCAGGGTCTGCTCGCTGGCCGGGTCAGTCAACGACAGTGTTGCGCCATCGCCGGACACCATCTCTCCGGCAATGTAGGAGCCAATCGCATCAGCCCCGATCAGCGACAGCACCAGCGCGTTGAATTCCGACGAAGCGTTTTGCATGCTCATGACCTTGCGAGGAAGGCAGCCGGTCAGTCCGGCCCGCCAATGTGAAGCCAGTCTATGAGCGGAACCGGACCTCGCAAAAGATGCGAACGCTGTTCTCGTGTTCACTTCTTGTTCTCACCGGGGTTGTCCCTACCCGGCAATCACTTTTGGTGAACATGAGAACTACGCAGGCATCTTTCCTTCTCCTGCGCACCGCTCCAGACTTTGCTGCATCGGCTGGCAACCGCCACCGGAATCCTTCAAACGCAAAGGGAGCGAAGCATGAGCCAGGAACTGTTCGACAAGGGTGAGCAGATTCGCCGCGAAGTACTGGGCGAGGAATACGTTGCGGCGTCGACCAAGGGCACCGACGCCTTCAGCGAACCCATGCGCGAATTCGCGATCAAGAACCTGTGGGGCGACATCTGGAACCGCCCCGGCCTGGACCGCCGCGCCCGCAGCATCGGCGTGCTGTCGATCCTGACCGCGCAGGGCCGCACCGGCGAACTGAAGACCCATATCCGGGCGGCGCTGAACAACGGCGTCACGCGCGCAGAAATCGGCGAGGTGTTCCTGCAGGCATCGATGTACTGCGGCATCCCCGCAGGGAGCGAAGCCACGCGCGTGGCGAAGCTGCTGTTTGCGGAGATGGATGCGGGTTGAGGGATGGGTTGCTTGACCCGAGTGCGCGCGGCACGCTGACGCGGCGGGGGAAGAAAAGAAAGAAAAGAAGCCCCAGCCGCCACTGTCCACCCACACGAACAATCAATTAGCAATCTAATCATTGCATTCCATAACAACTTAGAGGTACGATGACCGACCTTTTCCAGCGTGAGACGGATCCGGGGTAGGCGCGACGCCTGCCAATCAGAGATTCGCGTGGGGACGACGCCTGATAACAACGGACCTCACATGTCTACGCCCCCGTTCTCACGTCGCAACTTTCTCAAGGCAACCGCAGTTGCCGTGCCCGTCGCGGCCATTCCGCTTCACGAACTTCGCGCCAAGGGCCTGGAGGACGTGCATCTGCAGCACTACCAGCCCGTCTTCTTCAGCGCGCCCGAGTGGCAGTTCATCCTGGCCGCGTGCGACCGGCTGATTCCGGCCGAGGGCAAGGGTCCTGGCGCGCTGGAGACCAACGTCCCCGTCTTCATCGATCAGCAGCTCAAGGGCGGGCTTGGCAACGACATCTATCTGCAGGGCCCGCACAACATCACTGCGCCGAAGACGCTGGGTTTCCAGTTGCCGTACGCGCCGCAGGATGTGTATCGGCGCGGCATCGCGCTGGTGCAACAGGCCGCCAACGCGCGCCACGCAAAGCCGTTCCAGCAGCTTTCCGCCCAGGAGCAGGACGCCCTGCTGACGGCGCTGCAGAAGGACACCGTGGACTTTGCCGCGCTCGGCGAGCCCGCGTTGAAGGCTTCGCAGTTTTTCTCGCAACTGCTGGGCGACACCAAGAACGGCTATCTGGCCGATCCGATGTACGGTGGCAACAAGGACATGAAAGCCTGGGTCGCCATCGGCTTCCCCGGTGCGCGCGCGCAGTACATCGAATGGGTGGACCAGCACAACGTGCCCTACCCGCTCGGCCCCGTCAGCGTGAGCGGCAAGCGCGCCTGAGCGGCGCTTCTTCCTTTTTCGAATTTCAGGCGTGACGCGCGCCGTGCGACCTATCGCGCGGCTGGCCACTTCACGCCCACGACAAGCACACACATGCCCCAGATCACCAACGACGACGTCGATGTCGTCATCGTCGGCCTTGGATGGGCCGGATCGCTGATGGCCATCGAACTGGCCCAGGCCGGTCTCAAGGTGCGCGCGCTCGAACGCGGCCCGGATCGGCCGCCCGAGGATTTTGCGTATCCGAAGCCCGCCGACCAGTACGGCTATGCCACGCGCAACAAGGTCTTTGCCACGCCGCGAGATGCCGCGCTGACCGTACGCTACAAGCAGGATGAAACCGCGCTGCCCACGCGCAAGTGGGGCGCCTTTGCACCCGGCACGGGCGTCGGCGGCTCCGGCCTGCACTGGACCGGCGTGCTGATTCGTCCCACGCCCACCGATATCAAGCTCAAGACCTACGCGGACAAGGCGTACAAGCGCGGCACGCTCGATGCGGACATGCGCATCAAGGACTTCCCGTTCACATGGGACGAGATCGAGCCGTACTACGATTTCTTCGACAAGGTCTGCGGTCTCTCCGGCAACACCGGCAACCTGCGCGGCCAGGTGCAGCCCGGTGGCGATCCGTTCGAAGGTCCGCGCTCGAATCCGTATCCGCTGCCTGCGTTGCAGGACACGCTGAACTGCTCGATGTTCGCCGACACTGCGCGGAAGATGGGCTATCACCCGTTCCCGAATCCGTCGGCCAATGTGTCGCAGGCATGGACGAATCCGTACGGCGCGCAGTTGGCACCGTGCAACTACTGCGGATACTGCAGCAAGTACCCGTGCCTGAACTACTCGAAGGCATCGCCGCAAACGACCATTCTCGATGTGGTCAAGCGCATGCCGAACTTCTCGTATCGCGTGAATGCGAACGTGATTCGCGTGGATCTGCACAAGGATCGCAAGACCGCGCGCGGCGTGACCTATATCGACGCGCAAGGCAAAGAGGTGTTCCAGCCCGCGAAGATCGTGGTGCTGTCGAGTTTCCAGTTCGCCAACGTGCGATTGATGCTGCTGTCGGGCATC
Organism: Cupriavidus sp. 2SB; assembly: GCF_005503625.1. GTDB lineage: Bacteria > Pseudomonadota > Gammaproteobacteria > Burkholderiales > Burkholderiaceae > Cupriavidus. Next base: position 18,424 of record NZ_SCMX01000028.1, read on the forward strand.
GGCAAGCCGTACGATCCGATCTCCGAGACCGGCACCGTGGGCCGCAACTATGCGTTCCTGAGCAATGGTGGCGCCACGCTGTTCTTCAAGGACAAGCACTTCAACCCGTTTGCCACGGCTGGCGCCACGGGTGAAATGTTCAACGACATCTCGCCGGGCAACTTCGATGGTCCGTCGCTGGGCTTTATCGGCGGCGCCAAGATCCATAGCTCGCAGGCAACCGGTGCGCCCATCGGCACCGCGCTGCCGCCCGGCACGCCAAGCTGGGGCAAGGGCTGGAAGGAAGGCATGGTGGACTGGTACGGTCGCTCGATGAAGATCAGCATCACCACCACGTGCATGTCGTATCGCGGCCACTACCTCGATCTCGATCCGCGCTACAAGGACCCGTGGGGCCAGCCGCTGCTGCGCATGACGTTCGACTGGCGCGAGAACGAGTTGAAGCTGCAACGCTACCTGCGCGAGATCGTGCTGAAGATCTCGAAGGAGATGAAGCCCGATGCGATGTCCGAGAGCTTCCTCGCGCTCGATTCGCACTGGGACATCACCAAGTACGTGTCCACCCACAACGTGGGCGGCGCGATCATGGGTACGTCGCCGCGTGACTCCGCGCTGAACCGCTACCTGCAATCGTGGGACGTGCACAACGTGTTCGTGCCGGGCGGCAACGCGTTCCCCCAGAACTTCCAGGCCAATCCCACCGCCACCATCGGCGCCATCACGCTGATGGCCGCGGACGCCATCAAGAAGCAGTACCTCAAGAACCCGGGACCGCTGGTGCAAGCCTGATCACGACGACCATGACATTCTTCCGTTCCTTCCTCATCGCCGCCACGCTCGGCACGGCAGCGGCATCGATGGCACCGTCGGCACTTGCCGCATCGGACCCCGCGCTCATCCAGCGCGGTGCCTACCTGGCCCGCGTGGGCGATTGCATGGCCTGCCACAGCGCAACGGGCAAGCCCGAGTACAGCGGCGGCCTGGCCATCGACAGCGGCCACGGCATCATCTATTCCACCAACATCACGCCGGACAAGCAGCACGGTATCGGCAAGTACACCGAGAAACAGTTCGCCGATGCGGTGCGCAAGGGTGTGCGGGCCGATGGCCAGCACCTGTATCCGGCCATGCCCTATCCGAACTACGGCAAGGTGACCGACGCGGACATCCATGCGCTCTACGCGTTCTTCATGGAAGGCGTGAAACCGAGCAACGCGCAGCCGCCCGAGACCAGCATGGATTTCCCGTTCAACCTGCGCTGGGGCATGCTGGCCTGGAACTACGTGTTCACCTCGGACAAGCCTTTCCAGCCGCGCCAGGCATGGACCGATCAGGTCAAGCTCGGCGCGTACCTGGTGGAAGGGCTCGGCCATTGCAGCAGTTGCCACACGCCGCGTGGTTTCGCGATGAACGAGAAAGCCGATTCGAGCGCCGATGCGCAGTACCTCGCAGGTGGGGATCTGAATGGCTGGCCCGTACCATCGCTGCGCGGCATGCCGCAGTGGACCAACCAGGACATCGTCGACTATCTGCAGACCGGACGTAACCGCACCGCTGCCGTGGCGGGCGAGATGACCGCCGTGGTCGAGCACAGCACGTCGCATATGCGCACCACCGATCTGTCTGCGATGGCGGCATATCTGAAGAGCCTGTCGCCGGTGCCGTCGCAAGCGGCTTCGATCAAGCCCCAAGGTTCAGACGCCACGATCCGCAAGCTGACGGCCGCCAAGAACCTGACGCTCGGCGAAAGGCTGTATCTCGATAACTGCGCGGCCTGCCACTTTGTCACCGGCAAGGGTGCGGAGCGCGTGTTCCCGCGCGTGGATGGGGCAACGGTCGTCAATGCCGACAGCCCGACCGCGCTGGTCAACGTGATATTGGCTGGTGCACGCACGCCATCCACGGCCAAGGCGCCGTCGATCCTGGTGATGCCCGGCTTTGCGCATCGCATGAACGACGCCGAAGTGGCCGAACTCGCCACGTTCCTGCGCCAGGGCTGGAACAACCGCGCCGCGCCGGTTTCCGAGCGCAATGTGAAGGCGGTCAGGGCATCGATGACGCCCGCGCACTGAGTTGTCAGCTTGCCTTCCCTGCCCGCACGCGCTGGCGGGGAAGGCGCATGCCGCTGCTTAACTCGGCGCACTAAAAGTCTCAATACCAATCGCGGGGCATCCGTCGCACACTCGTCCGATCCTGACGAATGCCGACATCGCCATGCGCCGATCCCGACTCACCGCCGCGACTTGTGCCCTGCTGCTGGGCGGGATCGCAGGTCACGCAGACGCCACGCCGTTCGACCTGCCCGGCGCGATCCCCAACATGGTCGGCCTCGGCATCGGTTCCACCACGGAATACGCAGGCGGCAACGAGCGCATGCTCGGCGTGTTGCCGGGCCTGCGCTACACCACCGACAGCGGACGCCTGCTCGAGTGGTATGGCCCCTACGCGCAATTCAACTTCGGCAACCTGACCGGCTGGCAATACGGCCCTGCCGTATCGCTGCGGCTCGGTCGCAAGGATGTCGACGATCCCGTGGTATCGCGCATCCACGAGATCGATACCACCGTAGAAGCCGGTGGCTACATCGGCTACGAATACATCGCGAGCGGCGCGATTCCGTACCGTCTGCGCGGCGGTGTCAACGTGATGACCAATGCCGGGATCGAATATGGCGGCGTGCGCGTGAACGCCACGGGCACGGCATGGTTGCCCGTCAGCCGCCGCGCATTCCTCGGCGCGGGTATCGGGCTGACATGGGTCAGCCGCAGCTTCAACCAGACCTATTTCGGTGTGACGCAAGCGGACAGCACCGCCAGCGGCTTGCCTATCTACAGTCCCGGTGGCGGGCTGGAGCAATACACGGGATGGCTGGCCGCGATCTACCAGATCGACAAGCACTGGTTTGCCGGCGCGATGATCTACATGCAGCGCATTGCCGGCGACGCCGCCGACAGTCCCATCGTCAGCCAGCGCGGCACGCGCAATCAAATCACGTATGGGGCGGGGATTGCGTATGCGTGGAAGTAGGTAGCGTTCAAACCCCTCACGCCAACTGCGCCACCGCCCCACCCATGATGCGGCGTCCCAGCGTGATGCCCCAGCGCACCAGTTGCCTGTCCGCAGGAAGCTGGCCCGCCTCGAACTCCGCAAGTCCCACGTCGATCCGGTTGGCGTTGCCGCCGGTGCGCAATGCCTCGGCCAGCGCCAGTGCATTGGCCGCTGCCTTGCCCGCACCGGCACCGGTGTGTGGACGCGCGACGAATGCAGCATCGCCGATCAGCACCACCCTGCCGAACACCATGCGTGGCGCCTCGTAGTCCTGAATCAGTTGAAGGAACGGTTCGGGCGTCGCGGTGACGAGGCTGGCGAGATGCGGCGCCAGCAGGTCACGTGCGTCGTGCTGCAGCGTCCGGACCTCGGCGTCGCGCATCGCGCCGGGAGGCAGCGAGTGCGTGTGCTGCTGGCCCTGCCGATCGCGCAGCACCGCATCGAGCATGGCGCCCTGGGCCACCGGGCGATACCAGACCCAGTTCTGGCGGCGCTCGCCAATGCGCACGCTGCCATCCTCGCCTGGAATCGCATAGGTCAGGAATTGATGACCACGCCCGTCCTGAAAGGCGAACGTGCCCTGCAACAGGTCATGCGCGCCTTCAGTAAGCGCCCGCTCCGGCAGCACGCCGCGCCACGCCGCGTATCCGGCATAGCGTGGCGCGGCGCCCGGCAACACCTGGCTGCGTACGGCCGACAACGGACCGTCCGCGGCCACCAGCAGATCGCCCCGTTCCTCGCGGCCCGATGCGAACCGCACGATGACATGGCGGCCCGCGCCGGACCCTTCCTCGCGGAACGACACGAACGTCTCGCCCGCGTGCAGCGTGGCGGGGTCCACGGCTTGCCGCAGCCGTTGATAGAGCCCGTTCCAAGCGATCTGTGTCTGCGGCATGTACATGCGGCGCACCGAGCCGTTGCGCGAGACGAAGGTGCGATCGCGCGACGGCACGCCGAAGTCCGATCCGGCATGGATGCCCGCGAACTCCAGCGCGGCTTCCACGGGCGGTTGCAGCACCAGTCCGCCGCCACGGCTGTCCAGTGCCTGGGGCGAGCGCTCGAAGACCTGCACGTCCCAGCCGGCCGCGCGCAGGCAGACCGCCGCAAGCAGGCCGCCCAGCGAACCACCAACGACGATGGCCTTCGGGGCTGGTGGAGTGTTGAACGAAAGCGACTGGGCCATGGCTGCAAGCTCCTTGCACGATGAGTGGGTTGGCGACCGTTGCCGCCAGAGTGATGTCATCGTAGGCGCCGTCGTAGGGTGGATACCATCGCGCACTCGTTGGCGCGGTCTCACACCTATGTATGACCCAATCCCCTTTTTCCCTGCTGCCCGGATGTCTTTTAGCCTTTCGCTATCGATTCAATAAATTTGAACAACTATGACAGCGAACCCCGGTTTTTCTCCGGCGGGGCCACCGCTATAGTTCAACCCATGGACGGCGCAGCCACGCAACGAAGCGAAACGAAGCCAACGAAGCGAAGCCAGCGCCGCCCGATAAAACCTCAAACTTATTGAACACCTTTTTATTCCGGAGAATCACCATGTCGAACGCCAACAACGCCAAGCTGGAAGTCCTGACCCCGCGCAATAGCCAACTGATCTTCATCGACCACCAGCCGCAAATGGCCTTCGGTGTGCAGTCGATGGACCGCCAGACCATGAAGAACAACGTGGTGGGCCTGGCCAAGGCAGCCAAGATCTTCGACGTGCCGACCACGATCACCACCGTCGAGAGCGAATCGTTCTCCGGCTATACCTACCCCGAACTGCTCGACGTGTTCCCCGGCAAGGAAACGCTCGAACGCACCTCGATGAATTCCTGGGACGACCAGAAGGTGCGCGACGCACTGGCCGCGAATGGCCGCAAGAAGATCGTCGTCGCCGGCCTCTGGACCGAAGTCTGCAACACCACGTTTGCCCTGTGCGCCATGCTCGAAGGCGACTACGAGATCTACATGGTGGCCGATGCCTCCGGCGGCACCACCAAGGAAGCGCACGACTATGCGATGCAACGCATGATCCAGGCTGGCGTGGTGCCGGTGACGTGGCAACAAGTGCTGCTCGAATGGCAGCGTGACTGGAAGAACAAGGAAACGTACGACGCCGTGACGAGCCTGGCCAAGGAACACTCGGGCGCCTACGGCATGGGCATCGACTACGCCTATACGATGGTCCACAAGGCCGCGCAGCGTACGCAGACGACGCACGAGTCGATCGCCCCGGTGCATGCGCCGGTGATCGAACGCTGACATGAAAAACGGCGCCCTTCTCCTGGGATGCTGGCTGGCAGTCAGCATGTCCAGCGCAGCCGCAGCGGCCCTCGTCGTCCAGACGCTGGCCGCGTGATGAAAAGAAATGCTTGCGCTCCGGCCAAGGTCTAGATAGAATTCGCGCCTTCTTACAGGCTCGTAGCTCAGCTGGTTAGAGCACCACCTTGACATGGTGGGGGTCGTTGGTTCGAGTCCAATCGAGCCTACCAACGCATCACGCAGACACGGACGGTCCATCGCGGACCGTCCGTTTTTGTTTGTCTTCTCGAAACACGGAGTGCTTCCATGATCCAGCCCGGCAACGTATTCAAGGACAACCTCGCGCAACTGCCCGCCATCGACGGCATTGCCCGGATCGACCTGGTGGACACCGCCGGCGCCGTCGTGGCCAGCATCGAGAATGTGCAGGGCAAGCAGGGTTCGCTCGCCGTGTACAACTATCTGCAGCAGGCGTTCGGCACGCTCGACGCACGCGCTGCAGAGCACGCCCTGGCCGTCTTCGCCGAACACACCGCCGATGCACGCAACCGTCCGGGTGCCCATCCCAATGTGGATCGCCTGCTGGCGATCGCCGGCGGTGCCGAAGCGCTGAAGATCGTCGTCATTCAGAAGGGCTGAGCCCCCTCTTCCCGCCCTTCTCTGCAGTACCGCTCAGCGCATCTTTCCAATGATGGCCTGCATTTCATCTGCATCGAATGCGCGCAGCGTCTGGGTATGCACGTTGCCCTGAGCGGCAATGGTCAGGCCGAAGGCGGTGACCGCGGCATCGTCGGGTCCTTCCATCGTCAGTACCACGTCATATTTGCCTAGCGTCCAGAGGACATCCGTGACCTTGACGCCAAATTGCCCGGCGGCTTCCCTGACGGCAGCCGCACGTTTGGTGGTCTCCTTGACCGTACGGACCCCCTGGTCCGTAAAGGTTGCGAGCACGATATAGCGGGACATGTTGAACCTCCGACAAAATGGAATCGGGCGCCGTTGGCCGGAGGCCAGCGGTGGTTCAGCGTTTCCGGGCGACCAAGGCACGCGAAGGCCGCGCGCAACGTTTCCCGGTTCGATATCGGCCAGATGTGCGCCTCGTGAAGACAGTCGCACGGGAACCCTGAGCAATCCCGTCACGATGCAATTTGCGCGCCACAGCGAGCAGGGCGCGGCCTGACGGCCGGACACGTCGCCATAGCCGCGCGCAGCGGCACGGGACGTTGCAGAAGTGAAACTGCGGAAATGCGGCGCAAGTGAGACGCGGATGCAGCGCTTACTTTTTCAGCGACGCCTCAAGACTCAGCAGGTTCAGCGGCGCCACGCGTATCAGTCCGCCGCGCGGACTGTCGATATCCGAGATCAGCGCCAGCGACAGCGACACCGTCAATGGCAGCACCACGATCAGCACCGCCTTGACGTGGCTGCCGCGCATGCCATAGCCCTGCATCATGTTGCTGAAGAACGCGATGGCGATCATCAGGCACCACGCGGCCACCGGAATCCGGTTGATCCACGCCGCCTCCGTATAGCCCTGCGAATTGATCACGTCATTCATGCCTGACACCACTAGCCCGGTGATCGGATTGGGCTTGTCGCGCGCCACGTCGCGCACCGTCTTCCACATCTCGTCTTCGATACGCGCCGTCGCCACCGCGATCTCGCTTAGTTCGTCCTTGTCGCGCGTGCGGTAATAGATGATGCGCTGGTCCAGGTACTGGATCAGCAGCGCCTTCACCTTGTCTGCCTCCGGTCCCTCGATCAGATCCGCGCGCAGATACTCGGTGCCAATCGCGTTGGCCTCCTCTTCCTCAAGGTTCTTGCGTTGGTCATAACGGCCCACTGCCATCGACAGCGTGAAGCCGATCAATAACGCCAGCAGCGTCAGCGTGGCGCCCTGCACCAGGTTGAAATCGTCGCGGTTGTCGCCAGGCACCGGATAGATCCGACGCAGCACCAGTGCGCCAAGCGCCGTGGCAATCGCCATCAGCACGATCAACACCACGAACAGGATGGCGGGATGCGCAATCAGTGGATTCATGAAGTCCTCGTACGTGCGACGCGTTACTGCATGCCGTGGGCCAACGCGATGATGATCGGCCCCAGCACCGGCAGCATGACGTTGGCGATGGCATAGGTCACCGTGTAGCCCAGCAGCGGCACCGAACTCTGGCTGGACGCCATGATCGCGCTGATGGCCGGCGTGCTCACATGCTGGCCGGCAATTGCACCCACCAGCAGCGGGCCCTCGATCTTGAGCACCTTGTGTCCGATCCACAGTGACAGGCAAGCCGGCCCCAGCGACACCGCCAGCCCGATCAGCGGCAGCACCAGACCATGCTCGCGGATCAACGAGATCGCAGCCGGGCCAGCAGAAAGCCCCACGCACGCCACGAATACCGCCAACCCCAGATCCTTCAGCAACTGCACGGCAGCCGCAGGCATATCGCCAATGGTAGGGCGCTTGAAGTGAATCCATCCGAAGACCAGCCCGCTTAGCAGCGCGCCGCCGCCACTGCCCAGCGTCAGCGGAATGCCGCCCACGTTGAGCGTCAGACTGCCCACGACCAGCCCGATCAAGATGCCCGCGCACAGGAAGACGAGGTCGGTGACATCGGTCGTGCGCACCTCGGTGCCGAGTTCCTGCCCGGCGGCCGACAACGCCGGCTCCACCCCGACCAGCGTCACGCGGTCACCATGCTGCAGCCGCGTGGCCCGCGTGATCGGCAGGCTCATGCCGGAGCGCACGATCTGCTGCACCCAGGCGGTACGGATATGACGCTGCGTGGCCGCGTGCGCCAGTTCGCCGAGCGTGCGGCCATTGACGGCAGGCTTGCGCACGATGATGTGTTGCTCGCCAAGTTGCAGGGCATCGGCATGGCCGGGCGGCAGCAACACTTCGGGACCGATCAGGTCGCCCGCTTTCAGCAGCCTGTCCCGCACACCGATCACGGCGGCGATGTCGCCGGCTTCGAGCACCTGCTCCGGCGTTGGCTCCACCTGCTCGCCATGCCGGAACACGCTGATCAGCAACGTGCGCCCGCCAATGCGGGTCTCCAGCCCGTTGATCGTCATCCCCGCCGCCTGCTCCACGCGGTACGAGCGCCCCACGAGGCGAGGCAACGCCGGATGCGTGGCCACATCGTCATCCGAGGCAGCTTCAAGCCGTGTGGCCAACTCCTTCGACGCTTCCTTGAGGTTGATGCGCAGCAGTGCCGGAGCGATCTGACTGGTGAAGAAGACGATGCTGATGAGCCCGACGAGATAGGTCAGCGTATAGGCCGTGGCGATATTGGCTTCCATGCGGCTCACCTCGGCAGGATCGAGGTTCAGGTGCCGCAGCGCCTCGGCTGCCGTGCCAACCACCGCCGATTCCGTGGCCGCGCCCGCCGCCAGCCCCGCCGCCGTGCCGGCGTCCAGCCCGAGCAACGGCACGGCGGCCAGTACCACGGTCAGCACCACCACGGCTTCGATCAGGGGCAGCGCCATGTAGCGCAGGCTCGAACGATTCAGGTTCGCAAAGAACTGCGGCCCGCCCGCGTAGCCCATCGCGAAGATGAACAGGGCAAACGACACTTCCTTGAGTTCGCCGTGCATCTGGCAGCCGGTCTGGCCCAGCAGCAGCGCCACGATCAGCGTGCCGCAGACCCCGCCCAGGCGGATAGGTCCGGCCCGCAGCATACCAATCAGGTAACCCAGCCCCACCGTGATGAACAGCACGGCCATGGGCACGGCGTTGAAAAATCCGACGGAACATTGCATGGCGGGGGCGCGCGGGGCGAACGACCGGTTTTTGGGCGCATGGGCGGCGAACTGACCAGCTATCGTGCCCCATTCGCCCCTGCGCGCGCCTGCGTCAAAGAAAATTTCATATCGGAGTCAGAAATCTTCAATACCGGCGAATTGTCCTTGTCCTTGCCCTTGGCCTTGCTCTTTCCCTTTGCCAATCCTCACCACACCGTGCAAACCTTACAGGCAGCGGATTTGCCGCCAATGGCTACCAGAACGTGGCCGCGTAGCCCACGACGATCAGTGCGATCGCGATCAGGAATATCGGATGCGTCCATGTATAGCGCCGGTTGCCGCGCAGGCGCTGCATTTTCTCTTCACGGTTCTGCACGTCGTCTTGTTGCATGCGATCTCCCGAAGTGGATGGTTTCCGGTTCAGGAGTGCAGGATGCGTGCCATGTCCCTTGCGCCGTCAGGCACGAATCGCGCGCTGCGCCGAGCAGCATTCGCGCGGCAGCGTTACCGTGAACGTGGTCAGGCCACGCTCGGGCGATGAAACGGCCTCCACCGTCCCGCCATGCAGCACCACAAGCTCGCGCGTGATATAGAGGCCGAGGCCGAGCCCTTCGGAGTTGCCGCTGGGTGCCGCACGTCCCGGCCCGGAGCGGAAGGCGTCGAAAATATGCGGCAGCGTGGCGGCATCGATCACGCCGCCGTTGGTCACCGACATCACCACGTGATCGCGCGCAGTGCCATCCACGCGCACGGCAATGGGCATCGAAGCATCGCCGTGCTGCATGGCGTTGCCCACCAGGTTCTGCAGCACCTGCGCGATCAGGCCGCCGTCCACACGCACCCGCGTATCGCCTGTGGTGTCCAGCGTCATGCAAGGCTGGCCGCGCGATGCCTCGCACTCGTCGACGATGGCCGCGCAGATGGCGCGCAGGTCTTCGTCCTGCGGCATCAGTTCCACACGGCCGCCATGCAGGCGCGCCACGTGCAGCAACTGATCCACCATGCGCGCCATGCGCTGGCCGCTTCGCGCAATGCGGTCCGTGGCGGGCCGGATCTTTTCCTCGCCGCCAAAGCGGCCCAGGAACGAGGCCGATGCGATGATGGCAGACAGTGGCGTGCGCAGGTCGTGCGCGAGCACTGCCATCAGCATCTCGTTGGTCTTCAGCAGTTGCTGCGCGGCTTCGAGTTGCTCGGCCAGTTGCAGCTTTTGCTGCGCGAGTTGCACGAATACATCCACCTTGGCCGACAGTACACGCGCGTCGATCGGCTTGAAGAGGAAATCCACCGCGCCCGTGGCATAGCCGCGAAACGCACGCTGGCTATCTTCCCCTGCAGCCGTCAGGAACAGGATGGGAATATGGCTGGTACGCTTGCTGCCGCGCATCAATTCGGCCAATTCGAAACCGTCCATCTCGGGCATGTGCACATCGAGGATGGCCAGCGCGAAGTCGTGATCGAGCAGTACTTCCAGCGCCTGCGCGCCGGAGTTGGCCTGCACGATCTCCACGCCTGGCTTGGCCAGCAGCGCTTCCAGTGCCGTCAGGTTGGCGGCGATGTCATCGACGGCGAGGATCTTGACGGGAGGTTGCATGGTAGGGGTCATTCAATAATGCTGGCCAGCCCGTGGCCAATTTCTTCCAGGTTCAATATGCGTTCCGCCGCGCCACGCGCGATGGCTTCCTGCGGCATGGTGTCCACCTTTGCGCTTTCGGGCGCCTGCACCCACGCCTGCCCGCCGGCTGCCCGGATTGCAGCAAGCCCGCGCGCACCGTCGTCGTTCGCACCGGACAGCAGCACGCCCAGCACCTGCGCGCGCCATGCGATGGCCGCCGATTCGAACAGCACATCGATGGATGGCCGCGAATACCGCACCGGCGGCTCCACTGACAATGCCAGCCGCATGCTGCCCGCTGCGTCGGGGTCGGCTTCCACAAGCAGGTGGTAGTCGGGCGGAGCGAAATAGACATGGCCTGGCAGCACCGCCATCTTGTCGTCGGCCTCGCTCACCGGCAGCGCGCACCGCGCCGTGAACAACTCGGGCAACAGGCTCGGCATGGACGGATGCTGATGCATCACGATGACAATCGGCACACCCAGCCGCGCCGGCAACATCGGCAGCAACGCGGTGAGCGCCTCGATACCACCGGCCGATCCGCCGATCACGACGGCGCTGCAGGGACGCAGGTCGGGGATTGCCATTGCGCGTCTCACACCTTGCGGTAGAGCCGCTCTTGCGCGGCCACCGCTTCGAACGCATCGCCGTGCGCGCTGAAATGCAGGCTCTCCTTGCTGCCCAGCCCGAGAAATCCGCGCCGTGCGAGCGCTTCGCCAAACAAACCGATCGCGCGATCCTGCAGCGGCCGGTCGAAATAGATCAGCACGTTGCGGCAGGAAATCAGGTGCGCTTCCTGGAACACGCTGTCCGTGGCCAGACTATGGTCCGCGAATACCGACTGCCGGATCAGCTGCGAACGGAACTTTGCCTTGCCATAGGCCGCGTGATAGTAGTCCGACAGCGAACGCTTGCCGCCCGCCGCCAGGTAGTTCTCTCCGAAACCACGCAGGCGGCCCGCATCATAGACGCCTGCCCTCGCAACCGCCAGCGCCTCCGGATTGATATCGGTCGCGTAGAACACCGTGCGCGATGCCAGCCCCTCTTCCTCGAACAGGATGGCGAGCGACCACAACTCCTCGCCACTGCTGCACCCGGCCACCCATACATTGACCGAAGGATAGGTCTGCAGCACTGGCACCACATGCTCGCGGATCGCGCGAAAGTAGCTGGGATCGCGGAACATCTCGCTGACCTGCACCGTCAGGTATTGCAGCAATCGGCCAAAGAGCGCGGTATCGCGCAGCATGCGGTCCTGCAGTTGCGATAGCGTAGTCAGATGAAAATCGCGCAACGCCTGCTGCAGCCGCCGACGCAGCGACGCCCGCGAATAGCGCCGGAAATCGTGCTGGTACTTGCGGAAGATCGCTTCGAGCAGCAGTTCCAGCTCGATCTCGAAGTTGGCGTCGGGCAGCAACGTCTCGCCCTCGCTCTCGCCCATGAGATCGGCAGAGGGCGCGGCGCCAGCGATACGCGACTTCAGTTTGCGTGTAGCCATACGCGGCAGAGCGAAAGCAGTTTGTCCACGTCGATGGGCTTGGCGATGTAGTCGTTCGCGCCTGCCTGCAGGCAGGCTTCACGGTCGGACTGCATGGCCTTGGCGGTCAGCGCGATGATGGGCAGGCGTCCGTAGCGCGGCATCTGGCGGATATGGCGCATGGCCGTGATGCCATCCATCTCCGGCATCATGATGTCCATCAGCACCAGGTCCACATCGTCGACCTTGTTCAGCATGTCCAGCGCCTCGCGGCCGCTGCGCGCGATTTCCACGGTGGCACCCAGTGGCTCGATGACCTTCGACAACGCGAAGATATTGCGCGCGTCGTCTTCCACCAGCAGCAGCTTGCGGCCATCGAACGCATCGTCGCGGCTGCGCGCCGCGCGCAGCATGCGCTGGTGCTCGGGCGGCAGCGACGACTCCACGCTATGCAGGAACAGCGTCACCTCATCCAGCAGCCGGTCCGGCGAGCGCGCGCCCTTGATGATGATCGATTTCGAATAGCGGCGCAGGCGCTGTTCGTCCTCCGCACTGAGCTGGCGCCCCGTGTAGATGATCACGGGCGGCATGGCGCCGGATTCGGCGTCGGCCATATGGGCCAGCAGATCATGCCCGGTGCCATCCGGCAGCACCATGTCCATCACCACGCAATCGAAGGGCGTGCCGTCCAGCGCGGTCTTTGCGCCGGCCACGCTGTCGGTGGTCACGATCTCGGCATCGAGCGATTTCAGCAGCGCGCGGATGCTCTCCCGCAGCGATGGATCGTCCTCGATCACCAACACGCGGCGCTTGCCCGCCGTCATGCGCGCTTCGAGCCCGCGAATCACCGCCGCGAGCTTGTCTCGCTCGCTGGGCTTGAACGTGTAGCCGATGGCGCCCAGGTGCAGCGCGGCCTCGGCATGGTCGCTGACGGAAACCAGATGTGTGGGAATGTGGCGCGTGGTCGGGTCGCGCTTGAGCCAGTCCAGCAGCGTCAGCCCCGATTGATCGGGTAGCGCCACGTCCAGCAGGATGCCGCATGGCTGATACTGCCGCGCGAGTTCCAGCCCATGCGCCGACGTGGTGGCGTGCAGGCAGTCGAAATCGAGTTCGTGCGCAAGGTCGTAGAGGATGCCCGCGAAATCGGTATCGTCCTCGACCACGAGAATCAGCCGGCTGCCGCGCGTGCGATGGTCGCGGTCATCGGGGATCGGCGCGGGATACCCAGGCTGCACGCGCTCCAGCGGTTCGGTAGCCGGCGCCGGTGCAGGCAGCACCGGACGCGGTGGCGCGGCAACCTGCAGCGGCGGCGCCTGCGTCAGCAAGCCGGCCTGCGTAGACGCATCGGCCATTAGCGTACGCGGCACGGTCAGCGCAAATACGCTGCCCTGCCCTGGCTCGCTGACCACGGTGATTGCACCGCCCAGCAGCCGCGCCAGTTCGCGCGAGATCGACAACCCCAGCCCCGTACCGCCGAATCGACGGCTTGTGGTGCCATCGGCCTGCTGGAATGCCTCGAAGATGACCTGCTGCTTGTCCTTGGCAATGCCGATGCCGGTGTCCCGCACCTCGAAGCGCACCGCATCCTCGCCCTGTGCCGCCAGGGCCAGCGTGACGCTGCCGGTTTCGGTGAACTTGAATGCGTTGGACAGCAGGTTCTTCAACACCTGTTGCAGCCGCTGGCTATCGCTGACGATGGCGTCCGGCACGCCCGGCATGAAATCAATCCTGAACGGCACGCCCTTGTGCTCGCCAATCGGGCCGAACATGTTGTCCAGCGTGCGCGCGAACATGGCCAGTTCCACCGGCTCCGGTTCGATCACCAGATGGCCGGCCTCGATCTTGGAGAGGTCGAGGATATCGTTGATCAGGTTGAGCAGATCGGTATTGGCGGCGTGGATCGTGGCGGCGTAGCGCACCTGTTCGTCGCTGAGCGTGCCCTCCTTGTTCTCCTGCAGCAGCTTGGCCAGGATCAGCGCACTGTTCAGTGGCGTGCGCAGTTCGTGCGACATATTGGCCAGGAACTCGCTCTTGTACTGGTTCGAGCGCTCCAGCGCGCGCGCATTGGCGGCGAGCTCGGCCTGGAAGGTCAGCATCTCGCGCTTCTGCGCTTCCAGCCGCTGCGCATGTTCTTCCAGTTGCACGTTGGTCTGTTCGAGTTCGGCCTGTTGCGCTTCGAGCCTTGCCTGCGAATCCATCAGTGCGCGGCCACGTTCTTCGAGTTCCTCGTTGGAAACACGCAGCTCCTCCTGCTGCACCTGCAATTCCTCGCTCTGGCGCTGTGTCTGGCCGAGCAGCGTTTCAAGCCGGCCACGATACGCCGCCGCGCGCAGCATCATGCCAACCGACTCGCCCATGCGCTCCAGCAGTTCGATCACGTCGGCCGTGTCCCGGCGCATCGATACGAAGCCGAGTTCGATCACGCCCACTACCTCGCCTTCAGCCGTCAGCGGCGCAGCCACGATCTCGTTGGGCGCGGTGCGGCCCAGTGCCGAGGAAATCTGCAGGTAGTCCGAAGGCAATCCGCCCAATGCAATCACGCGATTTTCGGCAACGGCCTGGCCCGCGAGGGTTTCGCCGGGCGACAGCGTTTGCGGCACCGTATCGGCATTGGCCAGCGCCCATGCGGCCACGCGCCGCAACTGATCGCCCTCGGCCAGATAGACCACGCCAACGTGCGCCTCCAGTGTCTGCGCGAGGGCGCGGATCAGCACGTCACCGACATTCCCCGTGGATTGCGCCGTGCGCACCGACTGCAGCACCCGCACCTGCGCGTCCTGCAGCCAGATCACGCGCCGCACTTCGATCTGGGCCACGATGTAGCGATACACCACCACGGCCAGAAACCACACGATGGCAACGCCCATCGTCCGATTGATGACCGAATACAGCACGTTCGACGTGCTGCCGGGCGACAGGTAATACCCGACCGGCACCAGCACGGTCACGGCGGCCGCCGCGATCAGCGGCAGGCGTGCGTTTTCGCCATAAAGCGCCAGGCAGACCGGCACCAGATACAGCACCCATACCGCAAGACCCAGCGGCGTGAGGACATCGATGCCGAACACGATCGCCACCGAGACGGGGACGATGATCGTGCCGAACAGAAAACGGTGCAGGGATGACGGTTGCATACCGACAGGGGCAGTGGATGGGGCGAAATGGGAGAGCGGCGGCCCGAATGACCGACGCTCGACACAGGAATGCGCCTCATCCTACCCTGCGGAGACTGACTTGGATGTCGGTGTCACGCCGACATTTGCTGCGCCGCAGCGACGGGATGCCTGCGGGCTGCGTGTGACGGCGGCTACATGACGCGATGCGAGAAATGCCCGCGCGGCGCATCGGCCATCAGCCGCGCGAACTCGTCCACGTCCATATGGACAAGCTCCCGGTGATCGCCCGCCTCGAAGTAGACATCGTCGTGGCCGAGCAGGCTGTCGTCCAGCCAGGTGAGTGTGCCGTAGGCCGATCCCACCGCAGGTAGCGCATCGGGGCGGCAATCGCGGAATACCTCGCGCACGCCTTCACTATGCGCCAGCGTCAGTTCGCGGCCGGTTTGCGCACGTAGCTCCGAGAGTTTCAGATGGTGCGATGCGGGAATGACGGCGGCGAGATAGCCGCGACTGTCTTCCAGCAACACCATGCGGGCGAGGCGGTCGCGTGGGATGGGCGCCGCCGGCCCCCGATCCACGACGTCATACCGGCTGTCGTTCCTGCCCAGGCACCGTGCCAGTCTGCCAGCGATTGCCATGATAAGAACCTCCGCGCGCTGAAACGCCGCTGTCGTATCGAGTATCGACACTATAGGACACGCATCGGGGCGCGCCCGGCCTGCACATGGTGGGACAAACCCCGAGCCAGGGCTTGTCATAGCGGCGCCCTATCGGGGCGATTACAAAGCTCACATTTGGTTGACGGAAGGTCTCAACTATATTTTTCGTGCGGCGGCCTGCCCGCGCGCGTGGCACCGCATACAGACGGCTGGAACCAGAGGTACATACCCCCCACAGGAGACCTGCATGTCCACAGAAAAGTGCCCGTTCAACCATGCCGCCGGAGGCGGCACCACCAACGAGGATTGGTGGCCCAAGCAGTTGCGGCTCGACCTGCTGAGCCAGCACTCGGACAAGACCAATCCCCTGGACAAGGAATTCGACTACGCCAAGGCGTTCAAAAGCCTTGACCTCGCGGCGGTGAAAAAAGACCTGACCGCCCTGATGACCGATTCGCAGGACTGGTGGCCGGCCGACTTCGGCCACTATGGCGGCCTGTTCATCCGCATGGCGTGGCACAGCGCCGGCACCTACCGTATCGGCGACGGACGCGGAGGCGGCGGACGTGGCCAGCAGCGCTTTGCACCGCTCAACAGTTGGCCGGACAACGTGAGCCTGGACAAGGCGCGCCGGCTGCTATGGCCGATCAAGCAGAAGTACGGCCAGAACATCTCGTGGGCCGACCTGCTGATCCTGAGCGGCAACGTGGCACTGGAATCCATGGGCTTCAAGACGTTCGGCTTTGCCGGCGGACGCGAGGACACGTGGGAGCCGGACCGCGACGTCTACTGGGGCAATGAAAAGACCTGGCTCGGCGGCGATGTGCGCTACGGCAAGGGCGCCGCCGGCAAGGACGACGACCAGGCCGTGCTGGTGGCGGACAAGGACATGCACGGCAAGGAAGTCAGCCGCACCGATCCGGGCCGGAACCTGGAGAATCCCCTGGGCGCGGTGCAGATGGGCCTGATCTATGTGAATCCGGAAGGTCCCGATGGCAATCCTGATCCGCTGGCAGCGGCCTATGACATCCGCGATACCTTCGGCCGCATGGCGATGGACGACGAGGAAACCGTGGCGCTGATTGCAGGCGGCCATACCTTCGGCAAGACGCACGGTGCCGGCACACCCGATCACGTCGGTAACGAACCCGAGGGCGCGGATCTCGAACTGCAGGGCTTCGGGTGGCACAGCACCTTCGGCACCGGCAAGGGCGCCGATACCATCACCAGCGGCCTGGAAGTCACGTGGAGCAACACCCCGACCAAATGGGGCAGCGGCTTCTGGGACAACCTGTTCGGCTTCGAGTACGAGTTGACCAAGAGCCCGGGCGGTGCCAACCAATGGGTGGCCAAGGACGCCCCCGAGACCGTACCGCACGCCTATGACCCGGCGAAGAAGCTCAAGCCGACAATGCTGACCACGGACCTGTCGCTGCGCTTCGATCCGATCTACGAAAAAATCTCGCGGCGCTTTGCAGCAAACCCCGCCGAGTTCGCCGACGCCTTCGCACGGGCATGGTTCAAGCTGACCCACCGTGACATGGGGCCCCGCGCGCGCTATCTCGGCCCGGAAGTCCCGAAGGAAGAACTGCTCTGGCAAGACCCGATCCCGGCCGTCGACCATCCGCTCGTCAACGACCAGGACGTGGCTGCGCTCAAGCAGAAGATCCTGGCGTCGGGCGTATCGCTCTCCGATCTCGTCAAGACCGCATGGGCGTCGGCCTCCACGTTCCGTGGCTCCGACAAGCGCGGCGGCGCCAACGGTGCACGTATCCGGCTGGCTCCGCAGAAGGACTGGACCGCGAACGATCCGGCGGAACTCGGCAAGGTGCTCGACAAGCTGACCGGCATCCAGGGCGAGTTCAATGCGGGAGGCAAGAAGATTTCGCTGGCAGACCTGATCGTGCTGGGCGGGAATGCCGCCATCGAGAAGGCCGCCGAGAAAGCCGGCAAGAAGGTCACGGTGCCCTTCTCGCCGGGCCGGATGGATGCCTCGCAGGAGAAGACCGATGTGCAGTCGATGGGCGCGCTCGAACCCGTGGCCGATGCGTTCCGCAACTACATCAACCCGCGCGTCCGTGTGCCGGCCGAGCACATGATGATCGACAAGGCGCAACTGCTGACCCTGACCGCCCCGGAGATGACCGTGCTGATCGGCGGCCTGCGTGTGCTGAACGTCCATAGTGGGCCGGATGCCCACGGCGTGCTCACCGACCGGCCCGAAACGCTGACCAACGACTTCTTCCGCAACCTGCTCGACATGAGCGTGGAGTGGAAACCGAAGTCACGCGATGTGTTCGAAGGCCGCGACCGCAAGACCGGCCAGGTCAAGTGGACCGGCTCGCGTGTGGATCTGGTGTTCGGATCGCACTCGCAGCTACGCGCGCTGAGCGAGGTCTATGCGAGCCAGGACGGCGAGGCGAAGTTCGTCAACGACTTTGTTGCCGCATGGGCAAAGGTGATGGATCTGGATCGGTTTGATTTGAGGGTGTGAGGGGCTGTTAGGAGCGTGATAGTCCTGCAGCTTTCGGTAGATGTGAGGGCCGGCCTCCCGTTGAGGGGGTCGGCTTCTTTTTTTGGAGATGTTGGCGTCGTTATGCGCTCCCCTCTCCCATGCAGTGGGAGAGGGGAGCAAACCGGAAGTTCTTCCCGATCTCCCGCTGCAGCCCGGCCATATCAAGGCAGCACGATCTTGCGGATGGTGTTGTTGCCCAGTTCGGCGGCGTACAGGTTCCGGGCGCTGTCGAGGGCCAGGCTCCATGGTGCCCAGAATGTTGCCGTGGGCCCCTCTCCATCGATGTTCCCGCTCAGTGCGCCGCCGGCGATCGTCGTGACCACGCCGGCGGGCGTGATCTTGCGGATCGTGTTGTTGCCCTTCTCGGCAACATAGACGTTGTTGTCGCTGTCCACCGCAATGCCCTGTGGATAGCTGAACTGCGCCGCGGTGCCGGTGCCGTCGGCACGTCCGGAGGTCGTCGAGCCTGCCAGCGTGGTGACCACGCCGGCGGGCGTGATCTTCCGGATCATGTGATTGTTCATGTCGGCCACGTAGAGGTTTCCGGCACCATCCACCGCAATGCCGGACGGGGTGTAGAACGATGCCGCATTGCCCGTGCCGTCGGCACTCCCGTTCAGGGTCGAACCGGCAACCGTCGTCACCACGCCGGCGGACGTGATCTTGCGGATCATGTTGTTGGCGCTGTCGGCGACGAAGAGGTTGCCTGCAGTGTCGATGCAGATGGCGAATGGTTCGCGGAAACCCGCCGCCGCACCCGTGCCGTCGGCGGCACCGAATGTGGTGGAGCCGGCAAACGTCGTGACCACGTTCGTGGTGTCGATCTTGCGGATCTGGTGGTTCAGTTGGTCCGCCACGTAGAGATTGCCAGCCACGTCGATGGCCATGCCGGACGGAAACCGGAATTGCGCTGCAGTGCCCGTTGCGTCGACAGATCCTTGGGTGGAACCAGCAATCGTCGTCACCACACCAGCAGCCGTGATCTTGCGAATACGGTGGTTCGCGTTGTCGGCCACGTAGACATTGCCCAGGGCATCGACCGCCATGCCGGCCGGCTGGCTGAAGCGCGCGGCGCTTCCCGTGGCATCGACGTAACCGTTGGTCCCGCCACCGGCCAGCGTTGATACCTGAGCGGCGGCCGGCGGATTGTTGATGCAGTCCACGCTCACGTCCGTCACATTGGCCGCCGTGGTGCCGCTGCCGTGGGTCACCGTGCAGGTCTGGCCAACCGGCTGCGTGCCGATGGTGACCGCGTAGACGCTCGTCACGGCAGTCGAGAATTTGAAGGCGCCATTGGCCGACAGCGTGAGCGCGTCGACGCCATTGTTCTGCAGTACCACCGAGGTGGCGGCAGCGAGTCCGGAGAGCGTGCCGCCCACGGTATAGGTGGCGGGAACAGGCACCACGGGGACCACCGGAGCTGGATCGGGTTGCGAGGCAGGTGTGCTGGCCGGCGGATTATCACCGCCGCCGCAACCGGACAGAACGGCGATACCGAGTAAGAGTGTCAATGCACGCGCGTGCTGCTTGAGGCGGCTGTTTGCTTCCATGATGTCGTTGTGCGAGATAGCTGAATGATCTTCTGGCCCCACTGGCCATCGCTCAAATATCGGCACAACGCTGGAGGATCTTGATGCGCTACGGCCGGGCGACGTTGGTCGTGCGCCCCGTGTAAAAAGTTCAATCGCCAGCCGCACTCCCCGCCAGGGAGGCCGGCTGCTGTTTGTTGGGCGTGAATGCGCGTATCGAGCGACAGCGCATGGGCAGCCTGCGATTCAACATTTCCTGCCGCAGTATTTATGTGTGACGACCAGACGAGACGCCGTCGCCAAATCTCCGCTATCCGGCCTCACCGAGCCGGTGGACAGCAGCTTCTCGATCCGCCACAGCGCAATTTTTTCTATGGAAGCTGCCTCGGGATTCAGAAGCTCCGCATAGACAGGGGAATCATCAAAGATGGATCGAACGATACGAAGACAGAACCCTTCGTGCAAGAGACGTACGATGCGCCTCTGTTGAACAGACATTGCCATGAAACGTGGAGACTCTCGAAACTTTAGACATGATGTGATGTTTTTATTGTTGGAAACCGAATGATTGCCATCAGGAAATCTCCCTCCCATTCCTCTTTGGTGGGGTTCCTTCGAGCCAGCGGCCGATCTGGGGACGGGATTCGCAAAGGCAAGGGGCCTTTTTGCGTGGCCGATGCAATAGTCGCCATGCGGTGCCGGATGCGCTACGTTTGGCGGGTCGAGCGCGATCAAACGGCTGCATTGTTCCGCTAGGCCATGCGCGAATTCCTCAGGGCATGCCGCTTGCATTGGCCCTTCAACACTTCGAGGAGTCAGCCATGCAACCGCTCCGTTTCTTGCCCGCGTTCGTCGGCCTCATGCTCGCGCTGATGTCGGTCGCCTTCCTGACGACACCCGACGCCGCACCGCTTTCCGACAAACCCGGCACCGCCCTCGCAGGCGATGCCGACGCCATGTTCTTGCGCAAAGCCGCCGAAGCCGGCACATTCGAAATGGAAGCGAGCCGCATCGCAGAAAAGAAAGCCAGCAGCGCAGCGGTCAAGCAGTTCGCGGCACAGATGATCAAGGATCACGGTGCTGCGTCGGCCAGGATGGAACCCATTGCAAAGCGACTCGGCATCCAGTTACCGGCCTCGCCGAACGCGGCGAAGAAAGAGGAAATTTTGCAACTGTCAGCGTTAAGCGGCGTCGCCTTCGACAAGGCCTACTCGCAGAAGGTTGGCGTGGACGCCCACCAAGACGCCGTCAAGCTGTTCCGCGAAGCAACGGACGACACCAAGGATCGCGACGTAAAAGCCTTCGCACGCAACACGCTGCCTACGCTGCAAAGCCATCTCGAGATGGCGAAGAAGGTGCTTGCGGAAGTCGACAAGTGAGGGCGCGGGAAATCGGCATGGCGTAGCTGCCGAATTTCTTGTTCTTTGCTACAACGCATAGAGCAAACCAAGCACGACGAGACACGCTGAAACCGTCACGTAGTAGCGGCAGCCATGCGGACGGATGGAAGACGCGGGCGGGACGGTTGCATCTGGTGGCTGTTTCGGCATGATGGCTCACTTCGAGACGGCAACGGACTTGAGCTTGATGACACGCGAGACTTGTGCAAGCTTGAAGCCGCTGTGCTCGACATACGGCGAGCATTCCATCGGCGTGGTGAGGGATTCCACGGCGGCAAAATGACCGATGTACCGGTACTTGTCCGTCTCGCTCCTGATGAACAGTGGAACGGCTTCCGACTGCGTCGCGAGTGTCCTGCCTGCCGCGCGAGTGGATGCGGCACTGCTGCAAAGGATCGCCTCGGGGGCATGCGGATTGAGATCGGGTCGCAGGCATATCGCCACCACCTTGCCATTCTTTGTCGGAAGGAACGCCTGCTTGCTACCGCCGCATACCGTGTGGATGAATTCGCGCGTGTATTCCTTGCTTTTTTCAAACATGAGTGATCTCCGAAACGATGCGCACCGAAGGCAGCCGCATCAGAACGGGACGATATCGAGTTTGATGTAAATGGCGCGAAGAAGCGGGGGCAAGGCAGATCAACGCGCCGTAAATGCGCATGCCGTGCAGTTGACCCTCACTGACACGGCGACAGGCGATTTTTTCTTCCCTGACGCAAGAATTACCGGTCTGAGCCCCCACTCGGCCGCGCGCCGCCGCGCCCCCGCAAGGACCCGAACCGGTTGGCATAGAGCCACGTGAACTCCGCACCCAGCAGGAAGATCTGTGCCGAGTAGTAGACCCATACCAGCACCACCACGAGCGAGCCTGCCGCGCCGTAGCCGGTGGCGACGCCTGTCTTGCCGATATACAGGCCGATCAACAACTTGCCGATGGTGAAGAGTACCGAGGTGACGATCGCACCGAGCCACACGTCGGGCCAGCGGACTGCCGCGTGCGGCATGATCTTGTAGATCATGGCGAACACCACGGTCACCATGCCGAAGCTGATGGCCATGTCGAGCAGGTGGCCGATCACCTCGTCCTCGCCCATCATCGGCATCCAGTACCGCCCGATCGCCGCGATTGCGGCGCTTGCCACCAACGATACGATCAACAGGAAGCCGATGCCGAGAATCATGCCGAACGACAGCACGCGCCCACGTAGCAGTTCCCAGATTCCAGAAGGCTTCTTGCGCTCCGGCACCTGCCAGATGCGGTCGAGCGCGGACTGCAATTCGGCGAAGACTGTGGTGGCGCCCACCAGCAGGGTAATGAAGCTCAACACCGCAGTCAGCGAACCCTTGGCCGGCTCACTGAGCGAAACCAGCATGCTCTCGATGGCCTTGGCGCCTTCCACGCCCACCAGTCCGCCGATCTGCTCCACCACCGCGCCGCGTGCGGCCTCGGCGCCGAATGCCATGCCGGCAATCGATATCACGATCAATAGCAGCGGTGCCACGGAGAACACCGTGTAGTAGGCCAGCGCGGCGCCCATGCTGGGCGCATAGTCGTCAATCCACGCGGATACCGTGTCTCTGAGCAGGATGGCAAGGTTCTTCGGCGTCCTGCGCAAGGCAGGACCTGGCGTTATCTGGGCGGCATGCCCGGCGGGAACGCGATCCATGATGTGGCTCCGGCACGGCGAATGCCGGTTTCCTTGCAATCGGCATGCCTGCGTGCCGCGGCATCCGGGCGCCAGGATATCGGCCGGATATCACGCCGCCATGGGTTCGGCATGCCGGGGCGCGATATGGCCGGCCACGCGTGTATTCGCCCGAGCCGTCGCGGTCACCGCACTTGCTGCACTTGCCGCGCTCATCGCGCTGGCCGATTCCGCTGCGCGAATCTCCTCCGTCATGAAATCGATAAACACACGGATGCGCGCTGGCAGGTGCTGGCGGCACAGGTAGCAGATGTAGTGCCCGCGATCCCCCGGGGCATGGCGGTCCAGCAGCGTCACCAGCGTGCCGCGCGCGAGGTCGTCGGCCACCTGATGAAGCGGTAGCTGTGCAATGCCCCGTCCATCGCGCACCGCATCGAGCACGAGATCGGCATCGTTGTACGTGAGCCTGGCGGTCGGCACATGCTTGCGCGGCTGCCCATCCACGCGGAACTCCCATTCCGCAACGCGGCCGCCCGAGAACCGGCGGTTGATGCAGTCGTGCTGCGCCAGCGCTTCGAGCGAGTCAGGCAGCCCGCGCCGCTCGGCATACGCACGCGAGGCGCACAGCACCATCTGCATCGGGATCAACTGCTTGGCGATGATGCTCGAATCCTCGATATAGCCATCACGAAACGCGACATCCACCTGATCACCCGCAAAGTCGGCGGGCCGGTCGTCGAGCACCAGTTCCACCGCGATGTCCGGATAGATCTCCGAGAACTGCAGCAGCAGCGGCGCCACCACCTTGCGTCCAAAGCCCATCGGCGCATTCACGCGCAGCATGCCGCGCGGCGGGCCCTGGCGCAGGTCCAGCATGTCGTTCATCGCGCCCATGATGTGCGTGACACCGAGGTTGCAGTTCTCGAAGAACCGCTCCCCTTCGCGCGTCAGGCTCGTGGTACGGGTGGTACGGAGGAACAGCCGCGTGCTGAGCTGCTCTTCCAGCTTCTGCACACTGCGCGAGACGGCGGAACGCCCAATCCCGAGCCGCTCGCCAGCGCGGGCGAAGCTGCCTTCGGTGGCCACGGCCATGAAGGCAATGATGCCCGTGTAGCTCGTGGCGAAGCAGTTCGACAGCGCGTCGGTGCGATTCGGCTGGACGGCGCAGGCGCCGCGTGGCGAGATGTCCGGGTAGTGCATGGCGTTCATGGAGGGCTCCCCAAAAGGGTCCGGTGTCAATCGCACCGGCAGTGCCTCAAGGTTAGTCGTGCTGTCTGGCAAATACGATTCTGCACACGGGTGGCGCAGCCTTGTCCATTCGCATTGGACATTAATACTCCTGTATGCCCGCCGTCCGCTCGGCCAGCGCGCGCGGGCCGCATCGGGCTTCGCACCAGGCCGGGACCGAACGTATGGGAAACGTTAATACATAGGTATGATTCCCCGGCGCCCTGCCCGGCCTTACGCTGGATACCGTTATGCACTGGCATGGCCGCCGTTGCAACGCATTGGCGTCACGGTGGCCTCCATGCTCCTCCCCAAGAGATCGAGGCAGGTCCTATTGAATTCCGCTCAGTCAGCCGCCCAGTCAGCCGCCCAGTCAGCCGCTCCACTGGTTGCGATCGTCGACGATGACGAGTCCATCCGCATGGCGACGGCAAGCCTTGTCCGCTCGCTCGGCCGTCGCACGGAGCAATTCGCATCCGCCGAGGCATTCCTCGCCTCGGACAAGATCGCTGCCATGGACTGCGTGGTGTCGGATTTCATGATGCCGGGCATGACCGGCGTGGCGATGCACGAGCAACTGCTGGCGCTGGGCTACCGGATGCCCATTGTCTTCATCACCGCCTTTCCTTCCGAGGAATTGAAAACGCGGGCGCTGGCCAACGGGGCGCTGGCCGTGCTTCTCAAGCCCGTGGACGCCAACGACGTGGCGCACTGGCTCGACGTGGCGCTGGGATAGCGGTGTTGCTGCAGCAGACGTGCCGGGAAAAACGCCGGGCGGTCGGAGCGTCAGTGCGGCTTGCGCGTCTGTGCTGACGCTGCAGATTCTGACGCGATGCCAAGCAGTTCGGACTTCCTGACGAGATCGGCCACCGAGCGGGCGCCCATCTTCTTCATGGCCTGCCCGCGATGAATCTTGACGGTGACCTCGCTGAGGCTCATCTCTCCGGCAATCTGCTTGTTCATCAGACCTGTCACCACAAACGCCATGACTTCGCGCTCGCGCGGGGTCAGCGACTCGTAGGCCGCGCGCAATCCCGCACTGGACTGCTCGGCGGCCAGCCGCTCACCATCGCGCGCCAGTGCATTGGCCACGGCATCGAGCATGTCCTGGTCGCGGAATGGCTTGGGCAGGAAATCCACCGCACCCGCTTTCATCGCCTTGACCGTCATGGCGATATCGCCGTGACCGGTCATGAACACGATGGGCATGCGCAGGCCGCTCTTGCCAATCTGCTCCTGGAAGGCCAGGCCACTCTCGCCGCGCAGCCGCACGTCGAGGATCAGGCAACTGGGCACGTCCGGCCTTGGGTAGCCCAGGAAATCCTGCGCCGACTCGAATGTCACCACCCGCAGGCCGATGGAGCGCAGCAGGCCATCGAGCGCGAGCCTGACGGATTCGTCGTCATCCACGACGTAGGCCATCCGTTCCTTGCCATCGCGCGGGCCCGTGGGCACCGTCGAACTCGACCACGCATTCATCAAACGCTCCCCCCGCCGAATGGCGATCCAATCGAGATGATAATCATTCTAGGAGATGGCGGAAACGCGCCATTATCGCCATCACATTGTTTCCAGAATGTCGACACTGGCCGCATTGCCAATCACTCGGCAAGGTGATACAGGCGCCTCATTTACCGGGCTTCCCCGCATCCGGATGCCCCTCCTCACCCGCATCCGCCACACTGCGCGCGGGGGACCACACGCGGCCCCGCGTCCGTTCGATCACCGGCAGCCGTTGCTGGATCGCCGCCTTGGCCAGCATGTGCGCGCTAATGGGTGCGGTCAGGAACAGGAAAGCCGAGACGAGCAATTCGTGCAGGCTCAGTCCATTGCCGCGCACGCTGAAATACACCACCGATGCCAGCACGACGCCGCCCACGCCCAGTGTGGTCGATTTAGTGGGGCCGTGCAGGCGCATATAGAAATCCGGCAGCCGGGCGAGTCCGATCGCACCGATCAGCATGAAGCCGCTGCCGATCAGCAACAGCACGCAGACGACGATTTCCGCGATGGGGTGCATGGTCGCGTGCATGGCGTTACCTCAATTCGATGATGTCGCCGCGCTGCAGGTATTTGGTCAGCGCAACAGTGCCGATAAACCCTGTCACCGCAATCAGCAGCGCGATCTCGAAAAACAGTGTCGAGTCGATGACCATGCCGTACAGCACCAGCAGCGCGATGGCATTGATACTCAAGGTGTCCAGCGCAATGATGCGGTCCGGCAGGCTCGGCCCGCGCAGCAGGCGGGCCACGGTCAGCAGGAATGCCACGCCCTGCAACGCCAGGGCAATCGGTATCACGATGGCAAGCATACGAAAATCTCCTTGAGGGGCGCCTCATAGCGAGACTTGATGGTATCGACGAGTCGAGCTTCGTCGCGCAGGTTCAGTACGTGGATCAGCAGTACGCGGCGGTCGTTGCTGAGTTCGGCACACAGCGTGCCGGGACTCAATGACACGATGCTGATGAGCGCGGTCAGCGCCATCTCGTGTTCCAGATCCAGCGGCACCTGGATGAAAGCCGGTTGCATGCGCCGCATCGGCCCCAGCACCAGCGCCGCCACTTCCACATTGGCGTGAACGATGTCGTAGAGCACGCGGCCCGCCAACTGCGCCACCAGGTCTGGCCGGCGCAGTTCCATCGGCCGCAACCACAGCCGCTCCCCGATCTTCAGCGACAGCAACCAACCCAGCAGCGCGCCCAGCAGGACCTGCCCTGGGGAAACATCGTTGACCAGCAACAGCCAGATGATGGCCAGCACCAGACTCAGCCAGGGATGCGGAAACAGCCGCTTGATCATCGGTCAGCCTCCTTTGCTGGCGGCGTGTGAAGCACCGCTTCACGATAGGCCGCTACATCGGACAACTGCCCCGCCGTGGCATCGACATAGCGCTCTACGGGCGCGGCGAACAGGACCAGCGCCACATTGCCCGCGAGCAGCAACATCGCGCATGTCAGCTTCCATCGACGCAGCACCACGCCGCGCCGTGGCGAGCGCACGCCGTGCCGCACATACGGTGCGCTCCACACTTGCCGGCTGCCGGTGCGGCTGGCTGCAATCAGCAGCAGCAGGCTGGACCCCAGGATCACCGACCACGCTGCGGCAGCCGATGGGCCCATCGTGGCGCGCAGCATCATCGCCTTGCCGAGGAAGCCGGACATCGGCGGCAGCCCGATGGCCGTCACGATGGCAACAAGAAACAACGCGCCTTCGAGCCGCATGCCAGGGCGCCGCACCACGCGTCCGCCCGCCTTGCCGACGGGCCGCTCCAGTGCGGGATCGACGGGATCGTGGCGCGTATCGAGCGCGCCGGCCAGCAGGAACAACGCTGCCGTGCATAGCGTCGTGCTCGGCAGGTAATACAGCACTGCGGCCCAGGCTTCGTACGTCTGCAGGCTCGTGCCGGCCAGCAGCAAACCCACCGAAGTCAGCACCAGATAGCCCGTCAGCACGCGCACCTCGTGCGCAGCCAGTGCACCGACGGCACCGATGACCATCGTCAGCAACGCGAGCCACCACAGCCAGTCATGCATGAAGCCCGCGAGCGGACCGGCATCGAGATTGAAGATCAGCGCCTGCGTGCGCAGCACGGCGTACACGCCCACCTTGGTCATGATCGCGAACAGCGCAGCCACCGATGGCGTGGCCCCGGCATAGGCACGCGGCAGCCAGAAGTACAGTGGAAACGCCGCGGCTTTCAGCAGGAATACAAGCTGCAGCATCGCACCGGCGGCGATGGCTAACGGTAGCGATGAGGCATCGAGTCCCTGCAATCGCACACCCATGTCGGCCATGTTCAGCGTACCCGTCAGACCGTAGAGAATGCCGATGGCAATCAGGAAGAAGCTCGAGCCGGCCAGGTTGATCAGCACATAGTGCAGGCCGGGCACGATACGTCGGGGTCCTCCGCCATGCACCAGCAATGCATACGAGGCGATCAACAGGATCTCGAAGAACACGAACAGGTTGAACAGGTCCCCCGCCAGGAACGCGCCATTCAGGCCCATCAACTGGAACTGGAACAGCGCGTCGAAATGCCGCCCGAGCCGGGCATCGCCGCAACTCGCATGCACCGATGCGGCCACCGCCAGCACGGCGGTCAACACCAGCATGAGCGCACCGAGCCGATCCAGTTGCAGGACAATGCCGAACGGCGCGGGCCAGTTGCCCATCGCCACCACG
This sequence comes from Cupriavidus sp. 2SB, assembly GCF_005503625.1. GTDB lineage: Bacteria > Pseudomonadota > Gammaproteobacteria > Burkholderiales > Burkholderiaceae > Cupriavidus. Next base: position 46,833 of record NZ_SCMX01000028.1, read on the forward strand.
GGAATCGCGCCGGTATCGGCCACACACAACAACCCGACAGCTATCGGCAACAACGCGAGACTTGCGCCCACGGAAACACTGCGCTGCCAGCGCTGGCGGCGCGCGGGCATCATGGCGAGCCATGCGCCCGCGAACATCGGCACCAGCAGAGGCAGCAACAACGCATGCGTGACGGTCATGGTCGCTCCACGCCGTCTACGTGATCGGTGCCGGACAACCCAAGCGAACGCAGCGACAGCACAATCGCGAACGCAGTCATCGCAAAGCTGATGACGATGGCGGTCAGCACCAGCGCTTGCGGCACTGGGTCCGCATACTGCGCACCGTCCACAATGACCGGTGGCCGCCCGGTGACGAGCCGGCCCATCGAGAGCAGGAACAGCGTCACGGCATACGACAGCAGCGTCAGGCCGAGTACCACGGTGAAGGTGCGTGCGCGCAGCAGCAGGAACAGTCCGCAGGCGGTGAGTACGCCAATCGTCAACGCAAATGCGGCTTCCATCATCGCCCTCCTTTCGTCTGCGCCGAAGCGTGTGCCTGCTCATGCGTACTGGCGAGGATGCGCTTGTCGCGCACGCCGAGGTGCGACACGATCAGCAGTGTGGTCCCCACCACCGTCATATAGACGCCCACATCGAAAATCATCGCCGTGGCCAGTTCGATTTCGCCAATCAACGGAATGTGGAAGTGCCCGAAGGATGTGGTGAGAAACGGATAGCCGAAGAACCAGCTGCCCAGGCCCGTCAGTCCCGCCACCACGATGCCCGCGCCGGCCATCACGCGATAGTTGACGCCGATGCGCGACTCGGTCCACAACACGCCGCTGGCCACGTATTGCATCAGCAAGGCAATCGACGTGACCAGCGCGGCCACAAACCCGCCGCCCGGCAGGTTATGGCCGCGCAGCAGGATGAAGACCGCCACAAGCATGGTCAGCGGCAGCATCAGCCGCGCCAGGATCGACAGCAGCAACGGATGGCTTTGCCCTGCCCATGGCGCACCGTTGGGGTCGAACGCGGGAGCGGTGAGCCGCAGACCCTTGAGCATGGCCTGCACGCCCAGGCCCGCCACCAGCAGCACGCAGATCTCGCCAAAGGTATCGAAGCCCCGGAAATCCACCAGGATCACATTGACGATGTTGTGCCCGCCCCCACCGCTCACGCTGTTCCGGACGAAGTAGTCGCCAATCGAATCGTAGGGCCGCGTCATCACGGCAAAGGCCGCGGCACTGACGAACGCGCCGCCTGCCAGTGCCAGCACGCCATCGCGAATCCAGCGTGCAGGGCGGCTGGGCTGCCGCGCCTTGTCGCCATCGCCGGGCAGGAAATACAGCGCGAGCACCAGCAGCAGGATGGTCACCACCTCCACCGACACCTGCGTCAGCGCGAGATCCGGTGCGGAGAATCGCGCGAACAGCAGCGCCATCAACAAGCCGCACATACTCAGCATGGAAAGTGCCGCCACACGTTGGCGCCGGCAGGCCACCACCACGATCGCCCCCAATGCCATGATGGCCAGCCCCGCGCCGGTAATGGGATCGAGCGGCGCCTGGGGCAATGGCCCGGACAATGCGCGCATCGCATCCGGCAGCGGCATCGTCCCTGCGCCCAGCAGATACCAGCCGGGCAACAGCACCATGACGGCCACTAGCAGCGCGATATAGCGTTGCAGCGAGCCGTTCTCCAGCGCGGCGGTCAGCGTTCTTGCCGCCCATCCCAGCGCCTGCATCAGATCCTCGAAGCGATCGCGCGCATTGAGCAGCGCCAGCGTGGCGTGATGCCGGTGGAATGCCTCGCGCCGAAAGTAGAACAACAGCGTGCCGGCCACCAGCGAGATCAGGCTCATCATCAGCGGCACGTTGAAGCCATGCCACGGACTCAGGCTGTATTCGGGCGGCGCCTTGCCTAACGTGGCGTACGCCGTAATCTGCAGCAGCGCGCCCACCGTGATATTCGGCACGAGGCCCACCACCAGGCAGATCACGACGAGGATCTCGACGGGCACCTTCATCAGGCGGGGCGGTTCGTGCGGAGGATAGTTCGGCAGATCGTCGGGCTTGCCATCGAAGAACACGCCGTAGATGAAGCGCAGCGAATACGCCACGCTGAGCGCGCCGGCCAACGTGGCCGCCGCTGGCACGATCCAGTTGAAATAGCCGAACAGATCCTGCGCCAGCGTTTCACCAAAGAACATTTCCTTGCTCAGGAAGCCGTTCAGCAGCGGCACCCCCGCCATCGACAGCGATGCCACAATGGCCAGCGCCCCCGTATGCGGCATATAGCGCCACAGACCGCGCAACTTCGTCAGGTCGCGTGTGCCGGTCTCGTGGTCGATGATGCCCGCTGCCATGAACAGCGATGCCTTGAACACCGCGTGATTGATGATGTGGAACAGCGCGGCCACGGTGCTCAGTTCCGTATCGAGACCGAACAGCAGCGTGATCAGCCCCAGGTGGCTGATGGTGGAATAGGCCAGCAGCCCCTTCAGATCGCGCTGCAGCAACGCCATGGCCGCGCCACCGAGCAGCGTGACAAGGCCGCAGAGGCTCACGATATAGAACCACCATGGCGTGCCATCGAGCACCGGATACAGCCGCGCCAGCAGGAACACGCCCGCCTTGACCATCGTTGCCGAGTGCAGGTAGGCGGAAACCGGCGTGGGCGCCGACATCGCGTGCGGCAGCCAGAAGAAGAACGGGAATTGCGCTGACTTGGTGAACGCGCCGATCAACACCAGCACCAGCATCAGCGGATACAGCGGATGGCGCTGCACCATGCCGCCTTGCGCCAGCACATCGGCCAGCTCCAGGCTGCCGCAGATGCGGCCAAGCAGCAGCACCCCGGCGAGCAGTGCGAGACCGCCCGCACCAGTGACGGTCAACGCCATGCGCGCGCCTTTTCGCGCATCGGAGCGGTAGGACCAGAAACCGATCAGCAGGAACGAGACGATGCTGGTCATCTCCCAGAACACCAGCATCAGCAACAGGTTGCCTGAGAGCACCACGCCGAGCATCGCGCCCATGAACAGCAGCAGCAACGTGAAGAAACGCACCGTGGACGCCACACGCGGCAGGTAGTAGCGCGCGTAGATCACCACCAGCAGTCCGATACCCGCAATCAGCACGGCAAAGGTGAAAGCCAGGCCGTCGAGCCGCAGGGTCAGGTTCAGGCTGATCGACGCCAGCCAGTCATGACGCCACTTGAAAACCGTCCCGTCCTCGATGCCCGGCCACGCCATGGCCAGCACGCCAAGCGCGGCCAGTGCCGTGGCAGCGGCGATGGCGAACGCCGCAGTGGCGCCGCCGCGCTTGCAAAGTTGAACGATCAACGCGCCGGCAAAGGGCAGCGCAACCAGCGCGATCATCAGCATCGGTGTTGCTCCGGCGCTTTGTGCAGCGTCATTGAGGCTCCTTTGCGATGTTGGGTTTTTCTTTCCCCCTGTTTTATTCCCCTCTCCCGCTTGCGGGAGAGGGGTTAGGGGTGAGGGCAAGCAGTTCTATCTACGACAGGCCGCAATTTGTACCGCTGCGCCCTCACCCCCGGCCCCTCTCCCGCCTTGCGGGAGAGGGGAGCAAAACAAGAGAAGGAAACGGGGAAACCCCGAGACAACGAAAACTTCACATCGGCACATTCTGCCGCAGCATCCCCGTTCCGGCCAGTCGGTATTTTTCTGACGTGTCAGACGCTGAACGAAAAACGCCGGCCCGAAGGCCGGCGTTACGCATCGATCGAAAGCCGCATTACATCCGCACAGGACCGGGGCAGGCTTTCAGTCCCACCCACATGATCACGATGACCACGTTGACCGGCACGCTGAGCGCACCGGGCAAATAGAAGATCACGGACAGGCCCGGCTGGCGCATCAGCATTTCCACCGCGCAGCCCAGCCCGTACAGCAGCACGCCGCACCACAGCCATCGACGCATATACGTCAGCAGCCAGTGGGCACGCGACTGATTGAAGCGCCACGCTGCCGCACGCGCAAGCACATCGCCCCGACTCACATCCTTGAAGAGCCAGTCGAAGAAGAAGTACCGGTACAACAGCGTGCGGAAAGCGAGCTCTTGCATGATGCGTGGCGCGTGGCGCAAACCCTGTTCAGTGATGGAGTAACGCAATGCCCATGCCCGTGCCGCACCTGGCGCTGGCGCATGGACTAACTGTAGTCACTGAACTGCCACGCGGTAAGAATTTCACGCCGGCCCCACGAAACTGCCATGCCCCAATGTGGAACATGGCGCAGGACCGGCCGGCTTCAGGCGCCGTCGAGGTACGGATTGCGTTGGCCCAGTCGCGTACCCAGCGCATCGGGCGCCAGCGTCATGCTGGCCGGGTCCACCTGTGCAGGCGGCGGAGTCATGGCCGTCGATGCAGGCGGGGCAACGACGGCGCCCGGTGCGGGCGGCACACCGGTCTGCACGCCCTGCATCGAACCTTGCGCATAGGGGTTGGGCTGCTGCGCGGGTACGGCTTCCGGCGCTATCGGTGTCGCGCCGGCCGGTACAGCGGAAGGTGCGGCCTGGTATGGCTGTGCGGCTGGCATCGGCTGGCCCTGCTGGAATGGGTTCTGCTGCGCGAGCAGCGGATACGACGCCACCAGCGCGCCAGCCATCAACAGGGATTTCGCCAGATGTTGCTTCATTCAAGGTCCTCCGTATAAACGCCTACAGGCATTGGGAACGGCAACTGTAGCGGTGAGGCCCCTGACATTCTGTTCGATTTTGCAACTGACATTTACCAGCCTTGCGACGTCCGCGCATGCGCGATATTTACGCGCGCGTGTGCTCGACACGCCGCAGTGCGATGGGTTCCGACATTCCGCTTGTCCCGGTTGTGCCGCAACGTGGCATGCTGTCCGGGACGTGTGTCCCGATACATCGAGCACGCGGTTCCCTACGATGTCTGCCGATTCCGCGCCTCTCGGCGCGGACGCCACGCAAGCACGGAGTACGTCATGGCACATACGGATGCACGAGGACTCGCAGTCTCCACACAGCACGCGCGCTCGGTCGAGCGATACGAAGCGGCACTGGCGCTGCTGAACGGCTACTACGCCGATCCGCTGGCCGAAATCGACGCCGCACTGGAGGACGATCCTGCGTTCGCGATGGGTCATGCGTTCCGCGCCGGCCTGATGGTGACCGCAGGCGATGGCACGGCGGCACCGCTGCTTCGCCAGAGCGTGGAAGCGGGCGAGGCGCTTTATGCGCAAGCCAACGACCGGGAGCGCCGCCACATCGCCGCCGCGCGCGCATGGCTGGATGGCCGCTTCGACCAGGCGCTGCGCCAGTACGGCGACCTCGTGATGGATTACCCGCACGACCTGCTCGCCATCCAGGTAGCGCATCTCTGCGATTTCCTGCTGGGCCAGTCGTCGATGCTGCGCGACCGCATCGGCCAGGTGCTGCCGCATTGGGATACGCACACACCGGGCTACAGCTACCTGCTCGGCATGCAGGCGTTCGGATTCGAAGAGACGCAGCTCTACGACCGCGCCGAAGCGGCGGGACATCGCGCACTCGACATCAATCGGCGCGACCCGTGGGCCGTGCATGCCGTGGCGCATGTCATGGAGATGCAGGGCCGTACGGACGATGGCGTGGCGTGGCTCGACAGCCGACGCGACGACTGGGCCAGCGACAACATGTTCGCCGTGCACAACTGGTGGCACCTGGCGCTGTTCCACCTTGAGGCCGGCCATACGGAGGAAGTCCTGGCGCTCTTCGATCGATACATCGCACGACCCCTGCCTGCCATTGCCCTCGATCTGATCGACGCGTCGGCCATGCTGTGGCGCCTGCATCTGCGCGGTGTCGAGGTCGGCCAGCGCTGGCAGCCCGTGGCCGACGACTGGCTGGGGCGCGGCGCAGCCGGCTACTACGCGTTCAACGACGTGCACGCGATCATGGCGAGTCTGGGCGCCGGCCGGCCTGATGGCGCAGCGGCATTGCGCGCAGCACTGGATACGGCGGCGCAGGGTGAAGGCACCAATGCCGCCATGGCACGCGATGTCGGGTTGCCGGTGGCCGATGCGCTGATCGCATTCGAGCGCGGCGAGTTCGCGCAGACCATCGAACTGTTATTGCCCGTGCGACTCATTGCGCACCGGTTCGGCGGCAGCCACGCGCAGCGCGACATCATCGGCCTGACACTGATCGAGGCCGCGATACGCGATGGCCGTGCCAGTCTGGCGGGTGCGCTGACCGCCGAGCGTGCCGCACTCAAGCCGATGAGTCCGAGCCTGCAAATCCTTGTGCGGCGCGCCGACGCGTGCCGCACAAGTGACCAGCCGCAGGTCAGGGCCGCTTGACGGTCACGCGCAGGAAGGTCGCGGGAATCGACGTGGTGTCTGCATTCCCGCTTTTGTTCTGCGCGTTGAACAACGCCTCCAGTTCACGCTGCAAGTCGTCGGTACGTCCGTTGGCCTCCGCCGCGGCAAACGCGTTCATCGTCGGTCCGTAGTAGTTGCGGAATTCCGCGAGCAGTTTCGACGGCGAGCCTGCGAACTTGAAGTCGTAGGTTTCCTTCGAGAAGGAAATATTCCCAGGCGGCACGCCTGCCTTGCCGAAGCGCTCCGTCACCGCTGCCTCGCTGCCCCACAGCATCGGACTGATAAAGCCCTCGGGCGGCGGCGGCGAGTAGCTCATGCTGGTCTTGAGCACCTGCGCCACGAGCGTGGGATCGTTCGGAATCCAGTTGCCCATCACGATGCGGCCACCGGGCTTGGTCACGCGCACCATTTCTCGTGCCACGTCATCGGGCTTCGGCGCGAACATCGCACCGAACATGCTGACGACCAGGTCGAAGGTGGCGTCCGGCAGGTCCGTCAGCGCGCAGGCGTCGCCTTCCTGAAAGCGCAGATTGTCGAGTCCGGCTTCTTTCGCCCGCTTGTTGCCGGCCGCCACGAGGTTGCTGGCGATATCCACGCCCAGCACATCGGCCCCTCGCTTTGCGGAAGGCAGCGCCGTGGTGCCGTCGCCGCAGCCGAGATCCAGCACTTTCATGCCCGGCTTGACGCCAAGGCTCTCGATGATCTGATCGCCGCTATCGCGCATCGTCGCCGCCAGCCGCGTGAAGTCGCCCTTCTCCCACAACGCCTTGTTCGGATTCGGATTGGTATTCATGTGCAGTCCCCTACGATTGGCATTATTGCGGCGGCGCGCTGCAAGAGCAGCGTCGCTGCCGGCTCCCCCGGGGGTTCTGGTTTTGTAGACCATGCGCCCCGCGCAATCAATCCATAGTTGGCCGCTCGTCTCGAAGCCGACGCAAAAAGCCCCGCCAGCAAGACATGCCCGGCGGGGCGATACCAGGGACCGTCAGGTCCGATGTGGCGCTAACGATCTATCAAGTAGACGATTTCGTTGGCGTCGTGGTGCCGCCGTGGGGATCGGTCCCACCCGGCGTCGTGCCGCTGCGGCCTGCTTCCATGCCACCGCCATAGCTGCTGGCGGACGATCCGGTTGCGCTGCCGCTACTGCTGATGCCGCTGGTCTGCCCCGCCACGTTCTGGCTGGCCGTCTGGCCGGCCTGCCCCAACTGGCCGGTCAGGCCAGGCTGCGAGGATTGACGCGTCCACTGGCCGCCTTGCCCACCTTCCTGCCGTGTGACGCGAAGCTGATTGGTCACCTCCTTCACACCAAAGACCTCGTCGGCCATGTCCTCGATACGGTACTTCTGCTGGCGATCCTGCACCGAACCGCTCAGCGTCACCACCCCATCGGACACCTTCACTTCCACATCACGGACATCGAGCCGCCCGGAATGCGTGAGCCGTTCGCACAGGTCTTCACGAATACGATCGTCGGAACGCACGTAGCCCTTCGGACCGACGCGCTTGCGCGCCGGCATATCGCCGCTGCCGCCAAGGTCGTAGCCATAGCCACCCTGTCCACCGCCCTGGCCACGGCCTTGCCCATAGCCACTTTGTCCACCCATGCCACCCTGACCGCGCGTCATCCCCTGGCGCTCGTTGGCACCCGTGAACTGTTCGTAGCCGCGGCTCTCGCCACCGCCCGCACCCCGGTCGCCGCCATAGCCGCCGTAGCTGCGTTCGAGAGAGGTCTGGCCGCGTCCGCCGCGTGACCCTTCATAGCCGCCACCTTCATAGCCGCCGTAGCCGCTCTGGCCGATGCCACCGCTCTGCCCCCGCTGACCTTGCTGCCACGATTGACCCCGCCCCTGCCCGCCGCGCGTGCCTTGCTGTTCGTCGCCCCATGACTGCATGCCCTGCTGCTCGCTGCCGCGGTGCCATTGTTGCTGCCGATTCATGTCGCTACCGTAGGCATCTTCCTGATGCCAGTCGCCCCAACGCTCGCGATCTCCGCTGCCACCGCGTTGCTGGCCGAAGCGCTGGTTGCCGCCACCGCCGAACCGGCCTTCGCCGCGTTCGCCATAGCGTCCTTCGCCATAGCCTTGATCGCGGCGTCCGTAGCCTTCTTCGCCACGGCCATAGCGTTCCTCGCTGCGTCGTCCTTGCGAGCTCTGCAGATCGCGCTGATAGTCGCTGCGTTCATAGCCTTGCCCGCTGCCTGACTCGCGTCCCTGTCCCGCGCGCTGGTTCGCGCGCATGCCGGTGAAGCGTTCGTCTTCCATGCGGCGCTGGTCACCGCCGTAGTGGCTGGACGACGATGAAGAAGACAAATCGCGATCCGCATTCCAGTCGCTGCCTGCGCCCTGCTGGCGCGACGCTCCGCCCTGCCAATCCGAACCACCGCCCTGCTGTCGTTGCGACATCCATCCACCACTATCCGCCTGCTGCTGGCGTTGCGAACCTTGCGATTGCCAGCTATTGCGTTGTGTCTCGCCGCGATGGTCGTCGCTATCGCCATAGCGATTGTCCGTACCGCCGCGTCCGTTGTTTTCCTGAGCCATGATCGTCTCCGGTCAATGCGTCGATGAAAAGGTCCGCGCGGGTGGCTGTCGCCATCGCCACGCACTGGAACCCGATTGACGCAAATTCCATACCGCCTGAGCCGCGCGCCCCGAAGCGCCCCGCAAGGCACGCCAGCGCACCGTGGCGCGCGTAGCGCCCGGACGTTCTTGCACGCTCGTATAAATCCTGCGTGTGTGCTGGCCGGCAGTGCGGGCCGCGTGTCGGCGTTTGTCTGATTCGATGCGCGCAGCGTTGATCGCTTCGCCAGGATGCGCATAATCGACCCGACCATTCCATTCGGAGACCGCCGTGAAACGATCCGTCCTGCATCTCACTGCCGCCAGCGCCGTGCTGGTGGGTTGCGCGCTGCTCGTCCAGGCGTGCAGCACGTTCTCATCGGGCAAGCGCGGCAACATGGCAGTGCCCGAACCGGCCAGGCAAGTGGATCTCAAGCGCTACCTTGGCAAGTGGTACGAATACGCGCGCTATGAAAATGGCTTCGAGCGAGGCTGCGATGGCGTGACCGCCGAGTACGCCCTGCGCGAGGATGGCCTGGTCTCCGTGATCAATACCTGCGGCAACGGTGGCGACAAGGGCGGCGGCGCCCGCACCTCGGAAGGCCGCGCCAAGGTGGTGCCGGACAGCGGCAACGCCAAGCTCAAGGTGTCGTTCTTCGGTCCGTTCTATGTGGGCGACTACTGGGTGCTCGACCATGGGGACGACTACGAATGGTCGATCGTCGGCGAACCGTCCGGACGATACCTGTGGATTCTCACGCGGGACGCGCGTCCCGACGAATCGACAGGCCTGAAGTTGGTGGAACGCGCCCGATCACTGGGCTATGACACGGCGATGCTGAGGAAGACCGCGCATTGAGGGTGGGGCGAAGGGCGATTTCAGGCGGCAAACCGGGCATGGATGTATCCCATGCGCCACATCGACATGATGCGCCGTTCGTGCGTCATATGGGATAATCCTCGGCTTTGCCCCGGGCGCGACTCAAGAGGTTGTCTGCACGGACGAGCGATGGGCCCCAATCCCGCTGGCCCGCCTGATTTCACGCGATTTCCCCGCGAACCTTCATCAGCACCCACAAATGCCCGTATACCGTTCCAAAACCTCCACCGCCGGCCGCAACATGGCAGGGGCGCGCTCGCTGTGGCGCGCTACCGGCATGAAAGACGATGACTTCAACAAGCCGATCATCGCGGTGGTCAATTCGTTCACCCAGTTCGTTCCCGGCCACGTCCACCTGAAGGATCTGGGCCAGCTGGTCGCCCGCGAGATCGAAGCCGCTGGCGGCGTTGCCAAGGAATTCAACACCATCGCCGTGGATGACGGCATCGCCATGGGCCACGACGGCATGCTGTACTCGCTGCCGAGCCGCGACATCATCGCGGACTCCGTCGAGTACATGGTCAATGCCCACTGCGCCGACGCGATGGTCTGCATCTCGAACTGCGACAAGATCACCCCGGGCATGCTGATGGCCGCGATGCGCCTGAACATTCCCGTGATCTTCGTGTCGGGCGGCCCGATGGAAGCGGGCAAGACGCGCCTGGCCAACCCCGTTACCAAGCAGATCGAGTTCAAGAAGCTCGACCTCGTCGATGCGATGGTGATCGCCGCGGATTCGAACTACTCGGACGCCGACGTGGCCGAGGTAGAGCGCTCCGCCTGCCCCACCTGCGGTTCGTGCTCGGGCATGTTCACCGCCAACTCGATGAACTGCCTGACGGAAGCGCTGGGGCTCTCGCTGCCGGGCAACGGCACCGTGGTGGCCACGCACGCGGACCGCGAGCAACTGTTCAAGCGCGCCGGGCGCCGCATCGTGGAACTGGCCCGCATGTACTACGAGCAGGACGACGAACGCGTGCTGCCGCGCTCGGTGGGCTTCAAGGCGTTCGAAAACGCCATGACGCTGGACATCGCCATGGGCGGTTCCACCAACACCATCCTGCACTTGCTGGCGATTGCCATGGAAGCCGGCATCGAATTCACGATGACCGACATCGACCGCCTGTCGCGCGTGGTGCCGCAGCTTTGCAAGGTGGCCCCGAACACGAACAAGTACCACATCGAAGACGTGCACCGTGCGGGCGGCATCATGGCCATCCTCGGTGAACTCGATCGCGCCGGCAAGCTGCATACCGATGCCCCGACCGTGCATTCGGCCACGCTGGGCGACGCGCTGGACCAGTGGGACATCGTGCGCACCAAGGACGAAGCCGTGCGCAAGTTCTACATGGCCGGCCCCGCCGGTATCCCGACGCAGGTGGCATTCAGCCAGGACACGCGCTGGCCAAGCCTGGACCTGGATCGCGCCGAAGGCTGCATCCGCTCGTACGAACACGCGTTCTCGAAGGAAGGCGGACTGGCCGTGCTGTTCGGCAACATCGCCCTCGACGGTTGCGTGGTGAAGACCGCCGGCGTGGACGAGAGCATCCATGTGTTCGAAGGTTCGGCACACGTGACCGAATCGCAGGACGAAGCCGTCGAGAACATCCTCAACGACAAGGTCAAGGCCGGCGACATCGTGATCGTGCGTTATGAAGGTCCGAAGGGCGGCCCCGGCATGCAGGAAATGCTCTACCCGACCAGCTACATCAAGTCGAAGGGCCTGGGCAAGGAATGCGCGCTGCTGACCGATGGCCGCTTCTCGGGCGGCACCTCGGGCCTGTCGATCGGCCACTGCTCGCCGGAAGCTGCTGCCGGTGGCGCCATTGGCCTGGTGCGCGACGGTGACCGTATCCGCATCGACATCCCCAACCGATCGATCAACGTGCTGGTGTCCGACGAGGAACTGGCCCGCCGCCGCGAGGAACAGAACGCCCGTGGCTGGAAGCCGTCCAAGCCGCGTCCGCGCAAGGTATCGGGCGCGCTCAAGGCCTACGCCAAGCTCGTGATGTCGGCTGACAAGGGCGCCGTGCGCGACCTGTCTTTGCTGGACGATTGATTTGGCTGTGCCGCCGGTTTGCTCCCCTCTCCCATTGCATGGGAGAGGGGAGCAAACCACAGGGTCGATTCAATCGTTACTCCTGAACTTCCCCTCCTTCCTCCTGTCGTTATGGATTGCGACCTCACATTGCACATCCAATGAACGCTGAGCAGATCCTCTCCCATCCCTGGTTCAACACCTGGACGGCTGCCGTCATCGCTGTCATTGCAGCGCTCGTCGTGCATCGCATTGGTGGCCTGCTGTTGTTGCGCGTCACCCGCTCCACCCTGGTACTACGTGCCATCGTGATCAAGGTGCGTGCGCCGGCGCGGTTCGTGTTGCCGTTGCTGGCGCTACAAACCGTGTGGCAGGCGGCGCCCGATGACTTGCGTTGGATAGACAGCGTGCGGCATGTGAACGGCCTGCTGATGATCATCGTCATCACCTGGCTCGTGGTGCGGATCATCGGCGGGTTCGCGGAAGGCGTACTGGGCCGCAACCCCGTTGACGTGGCCGATAACATCGATGCGCGCCGCATCCACACGCAGACCCGCGTGCTATCGCGCATTGCGATGACGCTTGCGATCGTGATGGGTGCCTCGCTGCTGCTGATGACATTCCCGGGCGCGCGGCAGGTGGGTGCCAGCCTGCTCGCCTCCGCCGGTGTGGTCGGCCTGATTGCCGGCTTTGCCGCCAAGCCCGTGTTCAGCAACCTGATCGCCGGCTTGCAGTTGGCATTGACGCAGCCGATCCGTCTTGACGATGTGCTGATCGTCGAAGGCGAATGGGGGCGTGTGGAAGAAATCAGCGGCAGCTATGTGGTCCTGCGGATCTGGGACGAGCGGCGCATGATCATTCCGCTGCAGTACTTCATCGAGAAGCCTTTCCAGAACTGGACCCGCAGCAGCGCGCAGTTGACGGGCTCGGTCTTCTTCCACGTGGACTACGGCATGCCGCTGGCACCGTTGCGCGCGGAACTGGAACGCATCGTCCACGCCGCGCCGGAATGGGACCGGCGCTTCTTCAACCTCGTGGTCACCGATGCCAACGAGCGCACCATGCAGTTGCGCGTGCTGTGCACGGCGGCCTCATCGGGACTCGCCTGGGATCTGCGCTGCGTGGTGCGCGAAGGTCTGATTTCATTCATGCAGCGCGAGTATCCGCAGTATCTGCCACGCCTGCGCATCGAAGCCGATCCCACGCCACCCACCGACTCACCCGGCGCGCCGTGACAGCACCGCGTCGCGCGGTCCGGCATCGGTCACGCGGCCAGCCTCGACCACGACAATCGTATCGAAGCGCGACAGCAGGCTCGGGCGATGCACCGACGCCACGATGCATGCCGTGGGAAACGCCTCGAACATGCGCTCGAAAACACGTCCTTCCGATTGCGGATCGAGCGCACTGGTAGGCTCATCCAGCAACAACAGCGAACTGCCCTGCGCAGCCAGCGCACCGCGCGACAGTGCCAGCCGCTGCCGCTGTCCACCCGACAGATTCCCGCCGCGCTCGTTCAGTGCACTCGCCAGTCCATCGGGCATGCGTTCCAGCACCTCGTCGAATACGCCGGTATGGACTGCGGATTGCAGCGCGGCGGCATCGGCCGGTTCACCGAAGGTGAGGTTCTCCTCGACACTCGCTTCGAACACTTCGGCTTCCTGCGGAATCAGCGTGCCCAGCGTACGCAACGCCGCCCAATCAATCGGCGCACCATCGCAAAGCAGTTTGCCGTGTTGCGGACGATAGAGTCCGGCCAGCATGCGCAACAGCGTGCTCTTGCCGCCGCCACTCGGACCAATGAGTGCGATGCGCGCACCACGTTGCAGATTCAAGTCGATGCCATGCAATCCGCCGCGTGCGTCGTCTGCGTAGCGCAACGTGGCGGCGCGCAATTCCAGCGATTGCCACTGCGCATCTGCCACGATGGCTGGTGTCACTGCATCGGCATCGCCGGGTGCATCCCAGATCGGTTCCGCGCTGCCGTAGTCGGTATGCATGCGCGCGAAGCTCTGGAAGTTCGACGCCATGGCGCCCACCACCGTGGCTGCCTGCTGCGCGTACTGGTAGATCATGAAGATCGTGCCGAGCAGCACTGCCTGTCCCGGCTGGCGTGTCTGCAACACATAGACCACCACGAGAATCCACGTCAGCCCCATGCCGAGCAGGTCCACAGCAAACCACTTGCCCTCGTTGACCATCACCGCGCGGCGCAGAGGCACCATCACGGCATCCATGCGATGGCCCAGCAGCTTGCGCGATGCGGCCTGCAATCGCAGCCCCACGACCGTGCTCGCGTTGCCGACGAAATCGAGCAACGCCGCCGCATAGCGACGCTCGGCATCATTCTCCGCGCGCGCCAGTTGCATCAACGTGCGGTCGAAGCGCAGGATGATGATCGCCACCGCCACATAGCCCGTGATCGCGATCACGCCACTGGTACGCGACAGCAAGGCCAGCGCCACAATCGGTCCCACAAAGTTGAACGCACTCTGCAGATAGCCGAACTGGTTCTGCGCGAAATCCGACAGCGCACGGCTCGACTGCACCACACGATGCTGCAACTCGCCCGAATGGCGCCCATCGCGCCATGCCAGCGGCGCCATGGCAATGCGCGCATAGAGTTGATCCGATAGCCGCTCACGCACCCGTACGCCTACGTTGCGCTCCAGGATGCGCCCCGGACCATGCAACAGCCATGACAGCAGATAGATGCCGATGAGATACACGATCCAGCGCCCGGCCACGTCCATCTGGCCCTGCTGCAATGCATTGATGGCCTGCGCAGCGAGCCATGGCATGGTCAGGCGCAGCAACTGGGCTGCCGAGAGCAGGCCCGCTGCGCCCAGCAGATGGCGCCGTACGCCGTGGGCGTGGCGCCAGAGCGCGCGATACAGGTCGCGTGCCGCACTGCCGAGGCCAATGGCGGGCGGACGTGTGAGTGTGTCGGGTGCCGTCATGCGCAAGGTATCCAGGCTGGTGTGTACGCGTGATTCTATAGGCCCGAGTGCGCTGGTGTGATCGCCGTTGACCCTGTGCGCATCAACTCCTACTCTAGGTACGGTGTTCTTCCCGCTGCGCGTGAGTCCATACCCACGACGCGGTACAGGTATCGAGGAGACCTCATATGACGCTGCGACCCGACCCGACGTTTCACGCATCGCCAGAACTCGCGATGCGCGCACCGCCGGAAGAATATGCCTATACGGTGCTGCTCTCCCCCGATGGCTCGCAACCCGACGCGCTGGCCGTTGTCGATGTCAAACCCGGCTCGCCGCAATACGGCACCGTGGTACATACGGTGCCGATGACGCACAAGGGCGACGAGCTGCACCACTTCGGATGGAACGCCTGTTCGTCTGCGCTTTCGCCCCTCACGGGACACGCGTTCCTGGAGCGGCGCTTCCTGATCATTCCGGGCATGCGCTCGTCACGCCTGTATATCGTCGATACCAAGCCGCATCCCACGCAGGCCAGGATCCATCGCGTGATCGAACCCGACGAGGTATTCCAGAAGACCGGTTACTCGCGTCCCCACACCATCCATTGCGGCCCGGAGGGGATCTACGTCAGTTGCCTCGGTGGCGGTGGCGCCGACGGTACGGAAGGCGAGCCCGGCATCTTCATCATGGACTGCCAGACGTTCGACGTACTGGGCCGCTGGGAAATCGACCGCGGTCCGCAGGACAAGCACTACGACTTCTGGTGGAACCTGCCGCGCGACTACATGGTGTCGAGCGAATGGGCGCTGCCGCCGCAGTTCGAGAACGGTATCGTGCCCGAGGATCTGCTGGCCAACCGCTACGGCCACCGGCTGCATTTCTGGGATCTGCGCGGCCGGCGCAATGTGCAGACGCTCGACCTCGGACCACAGCATCAGATGGCGCTGGAAGTGCGGCCTGCGCACGATCCGATTCGCGAATACGGCTTTGTCGGTGTTGTGGTGGACACCACGAATCTCGAAGGATCGATCTGGACGTGGTGGCGCGAAGACGGCCAGTTCTTCGCCGAGAAAACCGTGACCATCTCGCCGGAACCTGCTGACAAGGACGATCTCCCGCCCCTGCTGCAAGGCTTTGGCGCGGTGCCGCCGCTCGTGACCGATATCGATCTCTCGCTCGACGATCGCTTTCTCTACGTGTCGTGCTGGGGCACCGGCGAAATGCGTCAATACGATGTCACCGATCCGCACAGCCCCAAGCTCGTGGGCTCCGTGCATCTCGGCGGTATCGTCCGGCGCACGCCGCATCCCAATGGCAAGCCGTTCGCAGGCGGCCCGCAGATGGTGGAGATCAGCCGCGATGGCAAGCGCGTCTACTGGACCAATTCGCTGTATTCCACATGGGATGACCAGTTCTATCCCGATGGCGTCCCCGGTGCGCAGGTCATGGCGAACGTCGGCCCCCATGGCGGACTCACGCTGCAGAAGGACTATTGGGTGGAATTCCCGGATGGCTACCGCGCCCACCAGATCCGGCTCGAAGGCGGCGACTGCTCGACCGATTCCTTCTGCTATCCGTCGATCCGGTCTTGAGTGACGCGTGGCAGTACGCGGGCCTGTGGGCGGCCGTGGTGTTCAGCGGCCTGTACCACGGACTGAATCCAGCGATGGGGTGGCCGCTGGCTGTGTCCAATGGATTGATGGCGCGCACGAGTGGACCATCGTCTCATGCCACATCGCGCGCCATGGCCGGTGCCATGGGCTACCTCGGTGCGGGCCATCTGCTCGCGGTGCTCGCGATGACGCTGCCGTTCGGCATGCTCGCGTCGCTGCTTGCATGGCAACGGCCCTTGCAGATTGTGGCGAGCCTGCTGCCCGTGGCCTTCGGCATCGTGCTGTTGCTGCGTCGCCGCCATGCACGCGTGCTGGCGCGTATCCGTCCCACGCAATTCGCGCTCTGGTCGTTCGCGATTGCCATTGCACACGGTGCGGGGTTGATGCTGATCCCGATCTATCTCGGGCTGTGCGATGCAAATGCGGATGCCGGGCATCAGGCCATGGCCGCACTGTCCACGCGCAATCTGGCGATGGCTGCGTGCGTTGCGTTGATCCATACCCTCGCGATGATGGCAGCCGGCGGTGCCATGGCATGGCTGACGTATCGGCATGTGGGCCTTCAACTCGTGGGACGTAGCTGGTTCAATCTCGATACCGTATGGGCCGCGAGCCTGATTCTCGTGGGCATGGTGTCGCTGTTGCTGCTGACCTGATCACGTAGCGCGCACTACCAGCGTCCGCTGCCACTCGTCTTGCCCGCACGCGTTTCCGCACGATGCGCGGCAAACCGTTCGAGCAGGAAGTCCACCAGCACACGCACCTTGTCAGAGCGATTGTTTCGCGCGCTGTAGACCAGATAGATATCGGCAGGCGCGAGTTGCCATTGCGGCAGCACCCGCACCAACGCGCCGCTGCGCAGATGTCCGGCCACGTCCCACTCCGATCGCACGATCACGCCCTGCCCTTCGAGCGCCCATGCCAGTGCCGACGCGCCATCGTTCGTACTCATCGTGCCGCGCACCTTGACGCTCTCCTGCTGCGTACCGCTGCGCAGATGCCACGTACCAAACGTCTCGTCGGCCTCGCGAATGAAGATGCAGTCGAAGCGCGAGAGGTCGCGCGGGCTGGCGGGCAACCCTGCGCGGGCGATGTATGACGGTGCGGCGCACAGCATGCGCGCATTGTTCGCCAGCAGCCGCGCCGTGAGTCGCACATCGGGTGGCTCACCAAAGTGCACGACCGCATCGAGGCCCAGTTCCGTGAGATTCATGGGGCGCTCGCTCAGATGCAACTGGATTTCGATCTTCGGATACAGCCGCGCGAAATCCAGCAATGCCGGGGCGATGTACTGGCGCCCGAAGCCCAGCGTTGCGCCGATCTTCAGCAACCCATGCGGCGTGGTGCTGCTGCCTGCCACGGTTCGCTCCAGCGACTCCAGTTCGGCAAGGATGCGCCCACCCTCCACCAGGTAGCCCTCGCCCTCCGGCGTCAGGCTGATGCGGCGCGTGGTCCGGTGCAACAGCCGCACCCCGAGCCGCGCTTCCAGCGCCTGCAGTCGCTTGCTCACCGCAGACGGCGTGACGCCCAGTTCCTGCGCTGCCGATGCCAGGCTGCCGTGGCGATTGATGCACAGAAAAAAGGCGATATCCGAGAAGCTGTCCATGGCGCGTCAATTGCTGAATCGTGGGAACTAAAGAAGTGATTGTGCCTAAATTATGTTCCACAAGGCAAATGATAGGATGCCTCGCATAACGATTCCTACAGACGGAGACCCCCATGAAACTCGCCAGCATCCTTGCGTTTGCAGCCTGCACCGCCGTGATCGGCACCGCTTCGGCCCAGTCATATCCTCAGAGGCCGGTCCGCCTGATCGTGCCCTACGCCCCCGGCGGCAGCGCCGATATCGCGGCCCGGCTGGTTTCGGATGCGTGGTCGAAGAGCCTGGGCGGCACCATCGTGGTCGAGAACCGCGCCGGCGCAGGCGGCAACATCGGGGTCGACGCAGTGGCGAAGTCGCCGGCCGACGGCTATACCATCGGCCTCCAGACTGTGTCGCTGGCGATCAATCCGGGTTTGTTCCCGCGCATGCCGTATGACACGCTGAAGGATCTCGCGCCCATCGGCATGGTGGCCAGTTCGCAGCACGTGCTGGTCATCAACAACAAGGTGCCGGCCAAGAACCTGCAGGAACTGGTGGCGCTGGCCAAGGCGAAACCTGACAAGCTGACTTACGGCTCCGCAGGCAACGGCAGCACCTTCCATATGTCAGCCGAACTGTTCAAGTCCGTAGCCAATGTCTCGATCGTCCACGTACCGTATCGTGGCGGCGGCCCTGCGTTGGTCGATACCATTGCCGGACAGGTGGACATGAGCTTTCCCGTGGTTTCCGCCGCGCAGCAGCACGTGCAGGGCGGCAAGCTGACCGCTCTCGCTGTGACTGGCAGCAAGCGCTCGCCGTCGATGCCTAACGTGCCGACCGCCGCCGAAGCCGGATTGCCCGACTATCAGTTCGAAACATGGTTCATGGTGTTCGCGCCCACCGGTACGCCCAAGGCCGTGATCGACAAGCTCAACGCCACATTGAACGCCACGCTCGCATCGCAGCCCGTCAAGGAGCGTATGGTGAAGGAAGGATTCGATCCCACGCCCACCACGCCGGAAGCTGCTCGCCAGCGGCTGGAGAAGGAAATGCCGATGTGGGCCAAACTGATCAAGCAACGCGGTATCGTTGCCGAGTAAGTCCAGACATAACACGCTAACCAGGTAGCAACATGCCTCCCCGCACCCTTTATCACAAGCTCGTCGACTCGCACACGGTGTCGCGCATCGATGACGACAACGTTCTGCTGTACTGCGACCTGCACCTGATGAACGAGTACACCAGTCCGCAGGCATTCGCCGGGCTGCACGAGCAAGGGCGCGAAGTGCTGATGCCGGGACAGAACGTCTCGGTGGTCAGCCACATCATCCCCACGCATCCCACAAAGATTCGCGTGATTGCGGACACCGCTTCGGCACTGCAGGCCACCAACCTGCGCGCGAACTGCGAGCGCCACGGCATTCCGCTGTTCGATACCAACGACACGCTGCAAGGCATCGAACACGTCATTGCACCCGAGCACGGCATGATCCGCCCGGGCATGGTGGTGATCTGTGGTGACAGCCACACCACCACCTATGGCGCACTTGGCGCGCTCGGCTTTGGTATCGGCACATCGGAAGTGGAGCACGTACTCGCCACGCAGACACTGGTCTATCGCATGGCAAAGACCATGCGTATCCGCGTGGATGGCAAGCTGCCGGTGGGCACCACGGCCAAGGACCTGATCCTCAAGATCATCGGCAAGATCGGCGCACAAGGCGCGCGCGGCTACGTGGTGGAGTATTGCGGTAGTGCGATCCAGGATCTCAGCGTCGAAGCGCGCTTCACGCTCTGCAACATGACCGTAGAAGCTGCCGCACGCGGCGCGCTGATCGCACCCGATGACGTGGCATTGGATTACGTGCTGCGTCGCGCGTCCGATATCGACGACACGCAGCGCACCGATGCCGTCGCCTACTGGAACACCCTGCGCAGCGATGCGGATGCGGCTTTCGATATGGAGTTCGCCTTCGATGCCGCCGATATCGAACCCTATGTCACATGGGGGACGAGCCCGGATCAGGTGCTGCCGGTATCGGGGCACATCCCGTTTCCCGAAGACCAGATGGATGACGCCGACCAGCGCTCCGTCGAGCGTGCGCTGTCCTATACCCATCTTTCACCGGGCGCGGCACTTGAGGGCACGGCAATCCAGCACGTCTTTATCGGGTCCTGCACCAATGGCCGGATCGAAGACCTGCGCGCGGTGGCCGATGTGGTGCGGGGCCGCAAGGTAGCCGATGGCGTACGCGCGATGGTCGTGCCCGGCTCCGGCGCCGTAAAGGCACAGGCCGAACGCGAAGGGCTTGCCGACATCCTGACCTCGGCGGGCTTCGAATGGCGCCAGCCGGGCTGCTCGATGTGCCTGGCGATGAACGACGATGTACTGGCCGATGGCGTGCGCTGCGCGTCCACCACGAACCGGAATTTCGAAGGGCGGCAGGGACGTGGTGCCATCACGCACCTGATGAGCCCGGCGATGGCGGCTGCCGCTGCCGTCACCGGCATGATCACCGACGTTCGCAAACTGGAGCCGCAGCATGTCTGAGCACACCCATATCATCGGCAAGGGCGCCGCGATCCGTTTCGAGAACCTCGACACCGACCAGATCATGCCGAAGCAGTTCCTGCGCGGCATCGACAAGGCCGGACTCGACAAGGGCGTGCTCTTCGATCAGCGTTTCGATACCCACGGCAACCTGCGCCCCGAGTTCGTACTGAACCGCCCGGAATACGCCGACACGCGCATCCTCGTCGGCGGCGCCAACTTCGGTTGCGGCTCCAGCCGCGAGCATGCGGTGTGGGGACTCCAGCAGTTCGGCATCCGCGCCGTGATCGCCCCGAGCTTCGGCGAGATCTTCTACTCGAACGCGATGAACAATCGCCTGTTGCTGGTGATGCTGCCGCGCGACGTGATCGAGGCACTGATGAACGCCGTGGACGCCGACAGCCACAATGCCATCGCCTTCGATCTGCAAACCATGCAGGTCACCACCCCGATCGGCACCTTCCCGTTTGAGCTTTCCGCGCGTCATCGCAGCATGTTCCTGCAAGGGCTCGACATGATCGGCTTGTCGCTGCGCCAGCGCGCGGACATCGAACGTTTTGCCCGGCAGTACTGGGAGGCGTATCCGTGGACGAAGAATGTGGCGCAGCGCACGCGGGAGCGGTTGGGCACGACGTAAGCCCCGCCCTGCTGCAGGGCCGTCGCATCTGTGACGGCCCGTCGTCCTTCCGGTGTCACTTTCCGCTCCGTTATCGCTGAATTCCATTCCGGAATATCAGATCCGCACGCGCTGCTCCACTATGTGCCCATGCGCCTGCCGCCCTGGCAGACGTCGCGGACAAGAACGTGGAGAGGTCATGACAGTACGGGGTATGGAGTGCGATGACGGCATCATGCAGGGCTTTCCCCCGCCCCTCGACAAACAGGTGGCGCGCGGCGGCGGACTGCGTCCGCCGTTCATGCGGTGGGCCCTGAGCCACACGCGCGAGGTAGCGCCGACCGTTGGCATGCGCCATGCTGCGCAACCAATGCCGCTGCCGGGCAATTCCGGCGAGCACCTCGACGATATCCCGCTGACAGTGGGCGGCGCGTCCATGCAACTCGACCAGTACCTGAAGGCCACGCACACCGATGGCTTTCTCGTCGCGCATTGCGGTCATATCGTCTATGAACGCTACTGCGGCGGCTTTCACGCGCACCAGCCGCATATCTGGGCATCGATGACCAAGTCGGTGACGGGCCTGCTTGCCGCGATGCTCGTCAGCGAAGGCCGCCTCGATCCGCAGGCGCCGCTGCATCGATACGTGCCCGAACTCGCGGGCAATCCCTTTGGCGATGCCACCGTCCAGCGCAATCTCGACATGGAAGTGGCCGTGGGCTATCCGGCGGCGCTGCCCCCGGATCTCGGGCTGTTCGCTGCGGTCGGCATCCTGCCGCGCAAGGACGATGCGCCCGACAACATTTACGACTTCCTGAAGGTGGCACACGCAACCGGCACGCACGACGACGCACCCGTCTGGTACTACCAGAACGGCTCCGCCGAAGCCGTTGCCTGGGCGCTGCGCCGCATCACGGGTCAGCGCTGGTCCCAACTCGTCACGGATCGCCTGTGGTCGAGATTCGCCGATGACGATGCCTATACGAGCGTGGATCGGCTCGGCACCGAGATGGCCAGCGGCGGTCTGAACTCCACGCTGCGCGACGCCGCACGCTTTGCCGAAACGGTGCGCCGTGCGATGCAGGGCGATGTATCGGGACCCGTTTCCCCTGACGTCGCCCGCATCCTGTTCCAGCCCGCCGACAACCACGCGCGATTCGCTCTCGGCAATCTGGTGTCCGGCCGCGACGGCTACGGCTATCGCCACTACTGGTTCCAGTGCAACGATGGCGACGGCAGCGTCGAGGCCAGCGGGCGGTTCGGCCAGCGCCTCTACATCAACCCGACGCAATCCCTCGTCGCGGTAAAGTTCTCGTCGAGTCCCGACGACGCGGCGCGCCCCACGCATGCCGCGGAAATTCAGCGCCGCGACGATCCGGCCCGCGTGCTGGAAACGTCCGCGGCATTGACGGCGGCAGTCACGGCCATCCATGAATCGGTCATTCGCCACAGGTCTTGAGCCGACCGCCAGGAAAACAAGGAGACGATGTTGGGCAACAGTTTCACCAAGCACGATGCAGCACAGGGCCGGCGCAAGTTCCTGATGCAGGCCGGCGGCGCCGTAGCCATGGCGCTCGCAGGTTCCGCATACGCCGAGAAATGGCCCAGCCGGCCGATCCGTTTCGTCACGGCGTCGGGCGCAGGCGACCCCGTGGATCTGCAATTGCGCGAGTATCAGAAATCGCTCTCGCCTGCGCTGGGCAATGTGCCGATGATCGTCGACAACAAGCCCGGTGCCGCCGGTCAGATCGCGGCACAATCCGTGCTGCTCTCTGCGCCAGACGGCTATGATCTGCTGCTGGCCAATGCCAATTTCACGATCACGCAAAGCTATTTCCGCAAGCTGCCCTATCGGCCCATGCATGACTTCGTGCCCGTTGCCATGACAGGCACTGCCCCGATTGGCCTGGCGATACCGGCCTCGAATCCGAGCCGCACATTGCGCGAGTGGGCAGCGTGGGCGCGCCGCCAGAACGGTACGCTGAACTATGCGTCACTCGGCAACGGCACGGTGCCGCATCTCTACGGCTTCCAGCTCACCAACGACCTCGGCTTCGAGGCCACGCATATCCCCTACAAGGGCGCAGGCGCGGCATTAATGGATATCCTGCGCGGCCAGATCTCATACATGATGCTGGACATCGTGAACCTGCGCCCGCTGCTCGCCAAGCAACAGGTGAGGATTCTCGCGGTCACCGGCACCGAGCGTTCCGCGCATCTGCCTGACGTACCGACGTTCAAGGAGCAGGGCTTTGCGGGTTACGAGCGCACGGGCTGGACGGGATTGATGGTGCGTCGCGGGACACCGCAGGACATCGTCCTGACGCTGAACCGTACAATGGACAAGACGAGTGCGACGGAGGAATGGCGCCGCAAGCGCGCCGAGGTGTGGTCGAGCTGGAAGCCGATGACGCCCGACGAGATTGCGCGGCAGATGCAGTCGGAGGCCGCCGCATGGGGCAACCTCGTCCAGCGCGTGGGTATCTACGGAGACTGAGCGTCTACGACTGATGGCGGCTCGATTGCTTGACCAGTATCTCGATCAGGCGATCCGCCAGCGGCGAATGGTAACTGCCAGCGCGCCGCAGGATACCCACGCTGCGCGGCCAGCGAATGTTGGGCACATCGAGCGCACGCAGCCCGCGCGTGGCTTGCGTCAGCGTGCGGCGGCCCACCACGGTCAGCAAGTCGGTCTTGCGAATCACCGCCATCAACCCTTCCGCCGACGAATTGGCTTCCAGGGCCACGTTCGGCGGCGGCAGCCCGGCTTCGGTGAAGCATGCATCCACCAGCTTGCGTGCAATGACATTGGCATTGGGCAACAACCACGGGTAGCCGCCAAGATCCGCCAGGCGCAACGATCGCTTGTTGTGCAGCGGATGATGTTCGCGCCCGACGACCACCAGGTCGTTGTCGAACAGCGGCGTCTGCTCGATGTCCGCATCCGGCTTGCGCGACAACGTGGCGATGCAGAGATCGATCTCTCCGCGATGCAACGCCGCCAACAGCGGATCATGCAAGCCGATGGTGATCTGCACGCGTGCGGCCGGGCGCTGCCTGATCAGTTCGGCAAACGCATCCGAGAACACCGAGCCCGTCAGCGATGAAGGCACACCTACCCGCACCACGCCCAACTTGCCGAGATGCAAGTCGTGCGCTTCACGTATGGCGTCGTGCAGCGAACTGCGCACAGCCAGAATGCGTTCGAGAAAGACTTCGCCGGAGGTGGTCAGGTCCATGCCACGCGAAGACCGCACAAATAGCTGGATGCCCAGTTCCTGCTCCAGCCGCTGAATCCCCTTGGTCAACGCGGGCTGGCTTTGGCCCATGTCCTCGGCAGCGCGCGCGATCTGGCCCGCCTGCGCCACCGCCGCAAAATAGTTCAAATCTTCCAGCCGCATGCTATTCCGTACTGTTATCGGAGATCCGGTTCCGATAATGACGGCGTAGTCACGACAACGTCAAGAATTGCGCGCTAGTGAATACCCTTGCAGGCCTCGGTGTGTACTCCCCTCTCCCGCCCAGTGGGAGAGGGGCTGGGGGAGAGGGCCGGAGGTTCTGCTTGCCGACTGATCGCAATTTGAACTGCTTGCCCTCTCCCCCGCCCCTCTCCCGCACTGCGGGAGAGGGGAGAAAACCAACAGTGTTCGAGATGCCCGTGGTTAACTCCCCTCTCCCGCGCAGTGGCAGAGGGGCTGGGGGAGAGGGCCGGAGGTTCTGCTTGCCGACTGATCGCAATTTGAACTGCTGGCCCTCACCCCCGCCCCTCTCCCGCACTGCGGGAGAGGGGCGCAAACCATGGGCACCTTACGCTGCGGCCTGCTGTCGCACTCTTCCTGCCGGTCTCACCAGCCCCATATGCTCGCGCAGCGTATGTCCCGTGTACTCGGTGCGGAACAGGCCGCGCCGTTGCAGGATCGGCACCACGCCATAGACGAAGTCGTGCAGCCCATCGGGCAACGCATCGGGCATCAGGTTGAAGCCATCTGCCGCACCGTTGCGGAACCAGTGTTCGATATCGTCGGCGATCTGCTCCGGTGTGCCGACGATGACGCGATGCCCGCCGCCGCCCGCCAGTTCACGAATCAGCGTGCGCACTGTGGCGTTCTGACGCCGCGCGAAAGCCATGGTGGCCGCGAAGAACGTGTGATTGCCATTCGCAGGCAGCACCAGATCGTCGGGCAATGGGGCGTCGAGTGACAGACGATCCACGGGGATACCAAGCGTGCCGGCCAGTCGATTCAGGCTGTAGTCCCATGGAATCAGGTCTACGAGTGCGTCGCGGCGCTGACGGGCCTGCGCTTCGGTTGCACCGACGATGGTCGTCAGTCCGGGCAGGATCTTGACGGCATCGCGTCCGCGACCCAGTGCCTCGGCACGCTGATTGATATCGCGCCGATAAGCCGCCGATTCCTCGACAGTCTGCGCCGCAGAGAACACCGCTTCGGCATGGCGCGCGGCGAGGTCGCGCCCATCGGACGACCCGCCAGCCTGGAACAGCACCGGATGGCCTTGCGGGGTACGCGGCAAGTTCAGCGGGCCCTGCACATCGAAGAACTCGCCGTGATGCGCAATGGGCTGCAGCTTTTCGGTATGCACAAAGCGTCCCGCCGCACGATCGCCGACAAAGGCATCGTCCTCCCAGCTATCCCAGAGCGACTTGACGATGTGCGTGAACTCGTCCGCGCGCGCATAACGTCGCGCGTGCTCGGCAGGTCCGGTCTGGCCGAAGTTGCGCGCGGAACCTGCATCGGCCGTGGTCACCACGTTCCATCCGGCGCGACCGCCGCTGACGTGATCGAGCGTGGCAAACCGGCGCGCGATGTTGTAAGGCTCGTTGTAGCTGGTGGATGCGGTGGCCACGAGGCCGATATGCGTCGTAGCCGCTGCCACGCAAGCGAGCAGCACCGTGGGCTCCAGCGCCGTGATGGGCCGGAAGTTGATCTGATCGGCAATCGATGCGTTATCCGCCAGAAAGATCGCGTCGAACTTGCCGGCTTCGGCTACCTGCGCCAGACGAACGTAGTGCTGCGCATCGACAAACGCGCGCGGATCGCTGCCGGTCAGGCGCCACGCCGACGGGACAAAGCCCGAATGCAGCGCGTTGAGATTCAGATGAAGCTGGCGGGGTGGCGCGGAGATAGACATAGCGAGGGTGGGACATAGGGGAGCGTCACAGCATAGGCACCGCCATGCCGCATGGGAACGAACGAAACCCGATATCGATATGCCGCATATCGAAACGCCACTTTGTTCGTTCCGTTCCCACCGGGCATGGCGTACGGTTTTCAGGTCACACTTACCACACGAAACGCGATAGCAAAGAGGAAATCCTTCGTTCACGCCGTAGCGGACAGTTTCTACACTCAGTGCCTGCGCTTTGCTGACCCCTCCGAGAAACTTCTGCCCCGCTTGCCATGAACCGTCGCGATTTCCTTGCTGCTTCCTCGCTCCTTTTCCTCGGCGTACCGTTCTCTGCTGACGTACTCGCGAACGCCGCCGCTGCACAGGGTGCGCCCATACGTGGCGGCGTGCTCAACGTGGCGGTGTCACCCGAACCCACGCTGCTGACATCGGCATTCATCACGACGATGAACATCGGCCAGGTGTCGAGCAAGGTGCTCGAAGGGCTCGTGGCCTACGACCTGAATCTGCGGCCCGTGCCCGCATTGGCGACCTCGTGGACTACGTCGGCGGATGGCCTGACCACCACCTTCCAGCTTCGCAAGAATGTGAAATGGCATGACGGCAAGGACTTTACTGCCGCCGACGTCAAGTACACACTGCTCGAAGTCTGGAAGACACTGCATCCGTTTGGCCGTGCGGCATTCGCCAACGTCACGGCCGTCGATACACCCGACCCGCATACGGTGATCATCCGCCTGTCGTCGCCCGCACCGTACCTGCTCAACTACATCAACACGTATGGCGCGCAGATCCTGCCGCGCCACCTGTACGAGGGCAAGGATGTGCTGAGCAACCCGCTGAACAATGCGCCCATCGGCACGGGTCCGTTCGTGTTCAAGGAATGGGTCAAGGGCAGCCACGTTCGGCTGGAACGCAACCCGAACTACTGGCAGAAGGACCAGCCTTATCTCGATGGCGTGGTCTTCCGCTTTATTCCCGATGCCGCCGCGCGCACCGTGGCGCTGGAGGCCGGCGAAATCGACGTGGCACTGGGCTCCAGCATTCCGCTGTCGAACCTCGGACGCTTCCAGGACAAGCAGCGTTACCGCATCAATACCGACGATGGCCGCTATCTCGCCACGATCTTCCTGACGCAGTTCAACGTGCGCAAGCCGTACTTCGCGGATCGGCGCGTGCGTCAGGCACTGGCCTATGCCATCGACCGCAACGCACTGCTCAAGGTTGTGTTCCTCGGCTATGGCAAACCCGCCACGGGTCCGGTGCCATCGTCGGTGGTCAACTACTACTCGCCCGATACGCAGCAGTATCCGTACGACATCAAGAAGGCGGCGGCGCTGCTCGATCAGGCTGGCTTCAAGCCGGGCAAGGATGGCAAGCGCCTGCGCATCACGCTCGACTACGATGGCGGCGGCGGCGTGACCGCGAGCCGCCCCGCCGAGTTCATCAAGCAATCACTGGCGCGCGTGGGTGTGGATGTGGAATTGCGTGCGGGTGATACCGCCACCTATCTGCGCCGTGTCTTCACCGATCAGGACTATGACCTGATGATCTCCAGCCTGCACCGCCTGCCCGATCCCACGCTGGGTGTGCAGCGTCTGTTCTGGACGAAGAACATCATCAAGGGTGCGCCGTGGACCAATGGTTCGGGCTATTCGAATCCGGAACTGGACCGCATCATGGAAGCCGCTGGCCGCGAAGCCAACGAGAGCAAACGCAAGGCACTGATCACGCAGTGGCAGAAGATCGTGCAGGACGATGTGCCGGTGCTCGATCTCGTGGAGCAGACCTGGGTCACCGTGTCCACCGCACGCTTCCGCAAGGCCACTGCGCAGGGCGACGGATTGTTCGCATCGTACGCCGATGCGTGGCTGACACCGAAGGCTTGACGCCGTGCGCCACCCCGCCCTCGCTTTCCTGCGCCAGCGGTTGTTGCAGGTGATCCCCGTGGTACTCGGTATCGCACTGATGAACTTCGTCATCCTTCAACTGGCGCCCGGCGATGTCGTCGATGTACTGGCCGGCGAGGCTGGTGCGGCCAGTCCGGAGACCATGGCACAACTGCGCGCCAGCTTCGGACTCGATCAGCCGGTCTGGCTGCAACTGGTGCGCTATCTCGGTCAGCTTGCCACGCTCGATCTCGGCTTCTCGTATCGCCAGAACATGCCGGTGCTCGATCTCATCCTGAGCCGGCTTCCCGCCACGCTGTTGCTGATGGCACTGGCGATGGGCATCGCGCTCGTGCTGGGCGTAGCGCTTGGCGTGCTCTCCGCCGTGCGTGTGCATCTTTGGCCAGATCGGCTGGTCTCGCTCGTCACGCTGGTGGCGTATGCCGTCCCCACGTTCTGGCTCGGACTGATGGCAATCGTGCTGCTTTCCGCGCGGCTGGGCTGGCTGCCGTCTGGCGGCATGGTGGATATCAGCGCGGGGCATACGGGACTGGCCTTGGCGGCCGACGTGGCGCGTCACGCGGTGCTGCCCGCCTGCACGCTCGCCACGTTCTACCTCGCTGTGTACACCCGGCTCGTTCGCACCGCGATGCTCGAACTCGATGGCGCCGATTTCATTCGTACGGCGCGCGCCAAGGGCGCAGGCGAAGTGCGCGTGACGGTGGTGCATGCGCTGCGCAATGCGCTATTGCCGCTTGTCACCATGGCGGGTTATCAACTTGCATCGCTGCTCAGCGGCGCCGTGCTCGTCGAATCCGTGTTCAGTTGGCCGGGGCTGGGTCGCCTCGCTTTTGAATCGGTACTCGCGCGTGACTTCAATCTGTTGCTCGGCATCCTGCTGCTGAGTTCGCTGCTGGTGACCGTAGTGAATATCTTCGTGGATCTGCTCTATGCGGCCATCGATCCGCGCGTCTCGGTAACAGTGAAAGGCGCAACGACATGAGTACGCTGATCTCTCGCCTGCCCGTTGCCACAACACCGCTCGCGTTGTGGCGCTTCGCACGTATGTACCCTGCCGCTGCGCTGGGTCTTGTTTTGATGCTGGCGGTGGTACTGGTGGCGCTCGTCGGCCCGCTACTTTTCCCCGGCGACCCCTGGGACATGGCTGGGCCGCCGATGCTGTGGCCGGGCGATGATCCCGGCTATCCGCTCGGCACCGATTTCATGGGACGCGATCTCGCGACAGGTCTCGCAGCGGGCGCGCGCGTGTCGTTGCTGATCGGTCTCGTCAGCACTGCGCTGGCCGCCACGCTCGGCATTACCGTGGGTGCCATCGGCGGATATTTCGGTGGACGTGTCGATGCGGCGCTGATGCGTGTCACAGAAGTCTTCCAGACCGTACCGAAGTTCGTACTGGCCGTGGTGCTGGTTGCCATCTTCAAGCCATCGGTCACGACCGTAGTCGTGGCAATTGGCGTGGTGTCATGGCCCGCCACGGCAAGACTCGTACGCGCGGAGTTTCTCTCGCTGCGCTCGCGCGAGTTCGTGCTGGCTGCGCGCACCGTAGGCATGAGCCACGCGCGCATCATCCTCACGCAGATCCTGCCGAACGCCTTGCCGCCGGTGATCGCCATGGCGACGCTGACTGTTGCCACTGCGATCCAGACCGAAGCGTCGTTAGCTTTCCTGGGCCTGGGCGACCCCAATGTCATGAGCTGGGGCACCATCATCGGCGGTGGCCGCGAACAGGTGGCCGACGCGTGGTACATCTGCGGCCTGCCGGGTCTTGCCATCGTGATCACGGTGCTCGCCTTCAACCTGATTGGCGACGGCATCAACGACGCCCTGAATCCGCATCTGCGCCAGCGACGGCACTGACACCATGGCACTCCTCGATATCCGCGCGTTGCGCACTGGCTTCACGACGGCCACCGGTCACGTTACGGCACTGCACGATGTGTCGCTTTCCATCGATCGCGGCGAAACGCTGGCACTCGTTGGCGAAAGCGGCTCGGGCAAATCCGTCACCGCATGTTCGATCCTGCGCCTGCTGCCGCGCCGTGTGGCGCGAGTGACTGGCGGACAGATCCTGTTCAACGGCGCCGATCTGCTTGCGCTCGACGACCGCGCGATGCAGGGCATACGCGGCAATCGCATCGCCATGATCTTTCAGGAGCCGATGTCTGCGCTCAATCCCGTGATGCGCATCGGTAACCAGATCATCGAAGCCGTGCGCCTCCATCGCCGCGTGACGCACGCCGAAGCGCATGCGCGTGCGCTGGCGTTGCTGGAACAGGTACGTATGCCGTCGCCGCGAGAGCGCGCCAATGATTTTCCGCATCAGCTATCGGGCGGCATGCGGCAGCGCGCCATGATTGCGATCGCGCTGGCCTGCGAACCGGACCTGCTGATCGCCGATGAGCCCACCACGGCGCTCGATGTCACCACGCAGGCGCAGATCCTCGCATTGCTCAAACGGCTTCAGGCGGAGACTGGCATGGCGATGTTGCTGATCACGCACGATCTGGGCGTGGTCGCGGAGACCGCCGACCGTGCAGCGGTCATGTATGCGGGACGCGTGGTCGAAGAGGGGCCGGTTGATGCATTGCTCACACGTCCGGCACATCCCTACACGGCGGGCCTGCTCGCCTCGCTCGCCATCGAAACATTGCCACCGGGCAGTCGCCTTCCCGAAATTCCGGGCACTGTGCCGCCACTATCGACCATGCCAGCGGGCTGCGCATTTGCCCCGCGCTGCACTCACGCAGTATCGCGTTGCAGGATCGATGTGCCCGTGCTGGAACCCGCCGGTTCAGGCGAGGTGGCCTGCCACGCGCGGCTGCGCTTGCCTTCGCCAACCGTTATCGAGATCGAGGAGGTAGCGGCATGACCGAACCGTTGCTGGCGCTTCGCCATGTCTCGCGCCACTATCGCACGCAAGGCGGTACGGTACGCGCACTCGACGATGTGACGCTCGACGTGGCGCACGGGCAGACGCTCGGCCTTGTTGGCGAGAGCGGTTGCGGTAAATCGACCGTTGCGCGCGTGGCGATGCGCCTTACCGATGTCGATGCAGGCGAGATACGTCTGGATGGCGAAGACATCACCACACGACAGGGCCGCGCGCTCGACGATATTCGTCCGCGCGTACAGATGGTGTTTCAGGACCCGGCTGCATCGTTGAATCCGCGTGCGACCATCGGCAAGACGCTGGAAGCGCCGCTGATCGTTCATCGACGTGGCAGTGCTGCGGCACGCCGTGAACGCGTGGCCGCCATGCTCGACAAGGTGGGATTGCACCGCGACATGGCGTACCGGCTACCGCACGAACTCTCCGGAGGCCAGCGCCAACGCGTAGCCATCGCGCGTGCGCTGATGCTCGACCCCGAACTGATCGTCTGCGACGAAGCCGTGTCTGCACTCGATGTCTCCGTGCGTGCGCAAGTTCTGAACCTGCTGCTCGACCTGCGCGAGACACTCGGCATCGCCTACCTGTTCATCTCGCACGATCTGGCGGTGGTGCGGCATATGTCCGACCACATCGCCGTGATGTATCTCGGCCAGGTGGTCGAACAGGGGCCACGCGATGCGGTGTGGCATTCGCCGCGCCATCCGTACACACGCGCGCTGATGGCGTCTGCGCCTTCGGCCCGCCCCGGTGCGCGTCGGCTGCAGCAGGCGTCCATCGCGGGCGAACTGCCCAGCCCACTCTCACCGCCTTCAGGCTGCCGCTTTCATACGCGATGCCCGCACGCCACCGCGCAGTGCCGTGAATTGGCACCGGTCTTCACCGAGCGCGGTGTTGATCATTGGGTGGCGTGTCATCTGGCTTGATCGCTGAGTCGCTGGCCGGTGTTGCTCCCCTCTCCCGCGAGCGGGGGAGGGGAGAAAACCAACAGTGTTCGAGATGCTCGTGGTTGGCTCCCCTCTCCCGCGCAGTGGGAGAGGGGTTGGGGGAGAGGGCCGGAGATTCTGCTTGCTGAAC
The DNA here is from genome assembly GCF_005503625.1 of Cupriavidus sp. 2SB. Taxonomy (GTDB): domain Bacteria; phylum Pseudomonadota; class Gammaproteobacteria; order Burkholderiales; family Burkholderiaceae; genus Cupriavidus. The sequence continues at coordinate 78,962 of NZ_SCMX01000028.1, forward strand.
ATGTCGCAAATTGCACGGCTTACCCTCTCCCCTGTAGTGGTCAAGTAATCTTGGACACTTTTTCAGGCAGACCTACTCTTTAAAGCCTCGTACTCGGCCGGCGGCATGTCTTGCGTCGCCGAGTGAAGCCTGCGATGGTTATAGAAGAACAACGCGTAGTCCGTGATGTCCGCCTTCGCCTCCGCGTGATTGCGGTAGGCACGGTCCCTGATGCGCTCGCCCTTGAGTGCACAGAAGAATCGCTCCACCACCGCGTTGTCCCAACAGTTGCCCGCCCGGCTCATGCTTGGCGTAATGCCTTCTTTCTGCAGTTTGGCCTGGAACGACAGGCTTGAGTACTGGGCGGATTCAACCGGTCGTCGCAACACCTTTCACCAAGGAGGTGTTTATGGGACGACCAGCGGGATGGATGCAGAAGCTGACAGGCCGAGGAGTGATGCGGTCGCCAGGTGC
>NZ_SCMX01000029.1 GCF_005503625.1 Cupriavidus sp. 2SB
CGATGCACAACTCACCCGGCACGCCAGCCGGTGTGGCCTGCATCTGGCCGTCGAGCACATAGACCCGGCGACCCGCCAGCGGCGTGCCAATCGGCATCTGCACCGGCAACGGCCTGCCTTCGACGTACGGCGCGCAGTCCAACACGGTGGCCGTGACCGTGGCTTCGGTCGGACCATACGTGTTCAGCAGCGTCACGTGCGACAGCCCCGCTTCGCGCCAGGCCTTGAGCCCTTCGGGCGGCATCGCTTCGCCGCCTGCGTGGACCTGGCGCAGCACGCCGTAGTCACGCGGACCCTGGCGCGCAAAGTCCTGCACCAGCAGGAACCAGTAGGCCGTGGTCAGATCGACCACGCTGATGCGCTGCGCGATCAGGCGTTGATGGAAGGTCTCGCTATCCCACAACTGCGGGCCACGCAGCACCACGGCGGCGCCCGCGCACAGCGGCGGGTAAAGCTGCTCGACAAAGCCGTCGAAGTTCAGCGTGGCGAACTGCAGCATGCGGTCCGCCGGGGTCAGGCCGAAGAAGCCGATCGACACCTGCGCGTGGCCGGCCAGCGCGGCGTGAGACATCCCCACGCCCTTGGGACGGCCCGTCGAGCCGGAGGTGTAGATCACATACGCCAGTTGGTCGCGATGGACCGGCACCGCCGGGTCGCTATCCGGGCCGTCGATGTCGAGCAAGGCCGCGAGATCAAGAACGGGCACCGTGCCCTGCGGCAGCCGGTCGCGCACGGCATGGTGCGTCAGCAGCAAGGCGATGCCGCTGTCTTCGACCATGTACGCCAGACGCTCGGCCGGATAGGCGGGGTCCAGCGGTACGTAGGCCGCCCCGGCCTTGAGGATGGCGAGCAGCGCCACGACCATGTCCGTCGAACGCGGCACCGCGAGGCCCACGCGGTCATCGGCGCGCACGCCCTGTGCGATCAGTCGATGGGCCAGCCGGTTCGCGCGACGTTCCAGTTCGCCGTAGGACAAGCCCGCGGCCTCATCCTCGAACAGCACGGCCAGTGCGTCGGGGTTGCGACGCGCCTGCGCCTGGAAGGCCAGGTGCACGAGCGGCGCATGGTCTTGTTGTGTGCCCGTGCCCCAGTGGGACAGCACCGCGTGTTCCGCGTCGTGCAGCGCCACCAATCCGCCAACTGCCGCCGATGCATCGGCGGCCAACGCTTGCAGCAGACGCACGGTGTGATCCGCCACGCGTGCCGCATCGCCCTCGCTCAGCGCCGCGCGATCGAAGTCGATCTGCAGATGCAATGTCGGCACGGCGTACGCAGTGACGGTCACCGGATAACTGGTTTCGTCGCGACGATGGATGACAGTTGCCTGCAAATTGTCCGGCAGCGTTTCGCGCAGCGCGGCATCGACCGGATAGTTCTCGAAGACCAATACCGAATCGAACAGCGCCTGTCCGGCCTGCCCTGCCCAGCGCTGGATGTCGTAGAGCGGCGTGTGCTCGAATTCGCGCGACGCCAGGTTGTGCGCCTGCAGATCGCGCAGCCAGTTGCCCACGGTCTGCCCCGCCTTCGGCGCCGCCACCACCGGCAGCGTGTTGATGAACAGGCCAAGCAGCGTCTGCGCACCCGGCACGTCGTCGGGACGTCCGGCCACCGTCGCGCCAAAGCTGACGGTCTGCTGTCCGGTATAGCGCTGGAGCACCAGCGCCCATGCGGCCTGCATCAGCGTGTTGAGTGTAATGCGTTCGCGACGCGCAAACGCGGTGAGCGCAGCGGTGGCGGCATCGTCGAACACGCGCGTCTCGCGGCCCTTGCCCATGGCGCTGGGCGGCGTCGGCAGCGTCTTTGCCAGATGCGTGTTCCCCTCCAGCCGCGCCAGTTGCGTGCCCCAGTATTGCCGCGCCGCGTCGGCGTCCTGCGCCTGCAGCCAGCCGATATGGTCGCGGTAGCGTCCGGACTTCGGCGTGGCGGGCTGACCCGCATAGGCGCGCAGCACCTCGCCCATCAACTGCGACGTGCTCCAGCCATCGAGCAACAGGTGATGGCTGGTCCAGACCAGATGATGCCGCTGCGCAGCCGTGCGCACGAGCACGAGCCGGATCAGCGGCGGCGCGGCAAGGTCGAAGCCACGCGCCAGTTCCGAGGCGGCCAGTGCTTCGAGCGCGGCGTCGTGCTGGTCCGTGGATCGATCACGCCAATCGTGTTCGGTCAACGGCAGCGCGCCGGGACGCGCCACCCATTGCAGCGGTGTCTCGCCTGTGAGGAAGCCGGTACGCAACACTTCATGCCGTGCAAAGACCTGCTGCCACGCGGCACGGAAGCGTGCGACATCGAGGCCGTCGAAGTCGATACGCAACTGGTTCAGATACGCCGTGGCCTCGGGGTCGAGCAGCGCGTGGAACAGCATGCCGGCCTGCATCGGCGAGAGTGGATAGAGGTCTTCCAGCTCTGCCGTCGCGCCCGCCGCCATCGGCAGCGTATCGAGTTGCGCCTGCGTGAGACCGGCAAGCGGTACGTCCGAAGGCGTCACGCCACGGTTGCCGGCGAGGCAATGCGCGATCAGCGATTCCAGATGCGTGCGATAGCGCTCCAGCAGCCCCTGCACTGTAGCGTCGTCGTGCAGCGCGCGGCTGAACGACCAGCTCAGGCTCAGGCGCCCGCCATGGACCATCGCGCCCACGTCGAACCATGTGCGGCGCGTGCTTTCCGGTGCGCGCTGGCGCCCTGCCGATTCGCGCGCCGGCTGCCACACGGCGCCATTGCCGAACGCCTGGTCGAATTGCCCCAGATAGTTGAACGTGACCTGCGGATACGGCAGATCGCCCAGTGCGCGGCCTGCCTCGGTCATATGGCGCAGCACGCCATAACCGAGCCCCTTGCAGGGCACGGCGCGCAACTGTTCCTTGATGGCCTTGAGCGATTCGCCTTCTCCACGGCTACCGGGCGTCAGCCGCACCGGGAACAGCGACGTCAGCCAACCCACCGTGCGCGTGAGATCGATTCCCTCTTCCAGTTCCTCGCGGCCATGGCCTTCGAGTTCCACGACCACGCTGTCCCGGCCATCCCATTCGCAGAGCGTGCGGGCCAGCGCGGCCAGCAGGATGTCGTTGATCTGCGTGCGGTATGCCTGCGGCACCTCGTTGAGCAACTGGCGCGTCGTTGCCTCGTCGAGCGTGACGCTCAGTGCGTGCGCATCGGCCACGGTGTTGCTGCCGCCCGCCTTTGTGGGGAAGCTGCGTGATTCGCCCTGTTCGACGTGCCACTGCGCCTGCCAGTAAGGCAGTTCGGCGGCCATCGCGGCACTACCGGCGTGGCGTTGCAGCGTTTCGACCCATGCCTGCAGCGTGCTGGTCGACGGCGGCAATGTCACTGCCTGCCCTTGCCCGAGTTGCTCGTACGCGGCGTGGAGATCTTCGACGATCACGCGCCACGACACGCCATCCACCACCAGGTGATGGGCGGCCAGCAGCAGCCGGCCCGGGCGCGACGGCCCGAGGTCGATCCACACGGCCTGGAAAGGGCGGGACAGGTCGAGGCTGCGCTGGACGGCATCCGCTGCCTCCGCGATGGCCTGCGATGCATCCTCGGCGTCCGCCTGCGACACCACCTTGAACGATGACGTCCCCAACGCGGCCAGCGATTGTTGCCATGCGCCGTCGCGCTGCGCGAACCGTAGCCGCAATGCGCCGTGTTGGTCCACCACATGCGCCACGGCGCGGCGTACCCGTTCGACATCGACCGGCGCGCTGCTCTCCAGCATCAGCGACTGGTTCCAGTGGCTGGTGGCAAACGGATGCGCGGCGGCGTGGGCGAAGAACCAGTGCTGGGCCGGCGTCAGGGCGAACCAGGTTTCGGTGGCCAACGTCGCGGCCGGCGCCGGTACGGCAGCGCTCTGCACGCGCGTTGCCACGGCCGCGACCGCTGAAACGGTCTGCCCTTCCATCAACTGGCGCGGTGTCAGCTTCACGCCGCGACGGCGGGCCCGCGCCACGATCTGCAGCGTCAGGATCGAATCTCCGCCCAGTTCGAAGAAATTGTCGTGACGGCCCACGCGCGCCACGCCGAGGATCTCTGCCCAGATGGCAGCCAGCGTGGTTTCGACTTCACCCTCTGGCGCCGCGAACCCGTCGCCGTCGTCGCCCTGCTGCGCTGCGGGTTCTGGCAACGCGCGGCGATCCACCTTGCCGTTTGGCGTCAGCGGCAGCGCGTCGAGCACCATGATGGCGGCCGGCACCATGTAGTCCGGCAGCGTCGCGGCCAGTTGCTCGCGCAGGCTTGCCACATCGGGGTGGCCCTCGCCGTTGCCCACCACATAGGCGTGCAATTGCGTGCGCCCATCATCGGCGTCGCGGGCAATCACCTCGGCGCGGCTCACGCGCGGCAAGGCCGCCAGCGCCTGCGCCACCTCGCCCAGTTCCACGCGATAGCCGCGCACCTTGACCTGATCGTCCACCCGACCGAGGAATTCGAGGCTGCCGTCCTCGCGCATCCGCACGCGGTCGCCCGTGCGATACAGCCGCGCGCCATCGCCCATCGGATTCGCCACAAAGCGCTCGGCGGTCTGTGCGGCACGCCTCTGATAGCCACGCGCCAGTCCGGCCCCACCCAGGTACAGCTCGCCCACGCCACCGCGCGGCACGGCATTCAGGCCCGCATCCAGCACGTAGGCGGCATTGCCCGCCAGCGGATGGCCGACGGGCAACGTCGCGGCGGCGCGGTCCGCCGTGGCGGCCTCCTGCGTCAGGATGCCCACCGTGGTTTCAGTCGGGCCATAGTGGTTCATGACGCGCGTTTCCGGGCGCAGTTCGGCGATGCGCGCCAGCAGCGGCCAGCGCGTAGCCTCGCCGCCCAGCACCAGCCGCGCACGCGGCAGCACCGCCGCAGCGTGCTGGGCGCTCAACAACGCCTGCAGATGGCCCGGCACGATCTTGAGCACGTCCACGGCATGGCGGTCCATGTAGTCCGCAAACCGGTCCGGATCGAAGGCACGCTCCGGCGCGAGCATATGAAGCAGACGCCCGGAGCACAGCGCGCCGAACAGCACCGTATGGCCCAGATCGGCGCCCACGGTCGAGGCCATTGCCATGCTGCGCGCTGTCTCGGGCAGGTCCATCCGCTGCAGCACGGCCCGCACGTAGTTGGCAAGCGCGCCATGGCTGATGACCACGCCCTTGGGCTGCCCGGTCGAGCCGGACGTGTAGATCAGATAGGCCGGCAACGCGGGATGCGGCGCGGCGTCCAGCAACGCCGGCAGCGCCTGCGCATCACCGGAGTCGGTCAGGGACATCACGGGAACGCCAAAGCCGCTGGCGTTACCGGTTGCATCGAGCACCAGCGATGCCTGGCTATCGTCGACCACGTAGGTCAGGCGCGATGCCGGCAATGCGGGATCGAGTGGCACATACGCGCCACCGGCCTTGAGCACCGCCAGCAGGCCCAGCACCATTTCGATGGAGCGCTGCGCATGCACGCCCACGCGCGATTCCGCGCCGATGCCCTGCGCGCGGAGCCGTTGCGCCAGCCGGTTGCTGCGCGCGTCGAGGTCCGCGAACGTGACACTGCGGGCGCACTGATCCACCTCGTCGGCCACGGCCTGCGCGGCAGGGGTGCGACGCACGGCATCGCGCCAGAGGGCCAGCACATTCGGGGCGGGCTCTGCGGCCGGCGCGTGCGCCACGACAGGAACGGGGGCGAGCGCGCCCAGTGCCACGTCCGGGTGCTGCTGTCCCACGCGGACCATGTCATGCAGCACGCTGTCGAAGGCGTCCGCGATGCGTGCGGCCATGGCCTCATCCACGTGCGCCAGATCGTGCAGGTAATCGAAACTCAACGTGGCGCCGGTCTTCACGCGCAGCGTCAATGGATAGTGATTGCCGTTGCCAGAACGGACATCGGTAAATGTCAGTCCGGCCGGGTTGCGCGACAGTGCTTCGTCCACGGGATAGTTTTCGAAGACGATGATGGTATCGAACAGCCCCTGCCCGCTGGCACCGGCCGCGCGCTGGATGTCATGCAGCGGCAGGAACTCATGCTCGCGCGAGGCGATACTCTGGGCCTGCAACGTATCAAGCCAGGCATTCAGCGCATCGCCGGGGCGCGGCTGCGCCACCACGGGCAGCGTGTTGATAAAGAGTCCGACCATGCGCTCGACACCCGGCACATCCATCGGACGTCCCGCCGTGGTCGCGCCAAAGCACACGGCGTCCTGACCGGTGAGACGTTGCAGCAGGATGGCCCATGCGCCTTGAATCAGCGTGTTCAGCGTGACGCGGCGCGTCCGCGCAAACGCCTGCAGGCTGTCGTTCCGCGCCGCGTCGAGCACGCGCGGATAAGCGCGGTAGCCGTGGCGACCCACCGGGGCGGTCAATGCATCGGCCACGCGAGTGGGTGCGGTGAGGATCGCCAGTCGACTGCCCCAGTAGCTGCGCGCTGCGGCGGTGTCCTGCTGTCCCAACCAGCCGATGTAGTCGCAGTAGCGCGCGGTCTGGGGCGGCAGCGACTGGCCGGCATAGTGACTCAGCACCTCGCCGAGCAGTTGCGACGTGCTCCAGCCATCGAGCAGCAGATGGTGATGGGTCCAGATCAGGTGATGGCGTGTGGCGCCGATGCGTACCAGCGCCAGCCGCATCAGCGGCGGTTGCGCCAGATCGCAGCCCTGGTCGCTCTCGGCCTGCGCCAGCGTGTCCAGCGCCGGAGCGAGATCGTGGGGCGCCTCGGCTTCGACCCCATCGACCACGGTCAGCGGCAACGGCACGGTCCGTGCCACCCATTGCAGTGGCGTTTCGCCGGCGAGGAAGCCGGTCCGGAGAATGTCGTGCCGGTCCAGCACGGCCTGCCACGCCGCGCGGAAGCGTTCGACATCGAGGTGGTCGATATCGGCGCGCAACTGGTTCAGATACGTATCGCCCTGCGCCGCGTGGGCACTCAGGAACAGCATGCCGGTCTGCATCGGCGCCAGCGGGTACAGGTCCGCGATGTCAGCCGCATCCACTGGCAAGGCCAGCGTGTCGAGCGCTGTTTGCGTCAGGCCCGCCAGCGGGAAGTCCGATGGCGAGACACCGCGCGCACCGCTGGTGCAATGCGCGATCAACGCCTGCAGCTCGCGCTGGAAGCTGGCGGCAAGGGCCTCCATCGCCGGGCGCGCGTGGCGGTTGCGGCTGTAGTGGACTGTCAGCGTCAGCGTCTGGTCGTAGACCTGACCATTGATCGCCAGCGCGTGCATCAGCGGCGCGTCGGCATCCATGGCAGGACCGGCGCTTTCGTTGGCGGGTTTCCAGCCGTTTTCCGCATCGAACGCACCGTCGAACTGGCCCAGGTAGTTGAAAACGACTTCCGGACGCGGTAAGGCCTTCATCGCCGCCTGCTGCGCGGGGGTGCCTATTTCGCGCAGCACGCCATGGCTCAGGCTACGTCCCGGTACGGCGCGCAGGTGTTCCTTGACGCGTCGCAGCGCATCACCCGGTTCGCCCAGCGGCGCCAGCGCCACCGGATACAGGCTCGTGAACCAGCCGACCGTACGCGAGATATCGAGGTCAGACACGGCGTCGCGGCCATGGCCTTCGAGATCGACAAGGATCTGGTCGCCACCGGTCCAGCCGCACAGCGCACGGCCCAGTGCCGTGAGCAGGATGTCGTTGACTTGCGTGCGATAGGCGGCCGGTGCCTCGCGCAGCAATGCCGACGTGGCGGCTGCGTCGAGCGTCAGCGTGACACTGTCGCGCTCGCCAACCGTGCCGAAGGCTGCCGCGCCATCGCGTGGCAGCGCCACCGGCACGTTGCGCAATGCCTCCCACGCAGGCAAATCGGCGGCGTGCGACTCGGCATGGTCGCGCAGTGCCAACGCCCACGTCTGCACACTGGCTGTGCGCGGTGGCAACGCCACGGACTGGCCCGCGCATCGTTGCTGATACGCGGTGCGGAGATCGTCGAGCAGGATGCGCCATGACACGCCATCGACCGCCAGATGGTGGATCACCAGCAGCAGCCGGTAGGCAGGCGCGGCGTCATCGATCTCGATAGAGACTGCGCGCACGAGCGTGCCGGTGTTCAGGTCCAGGCTGCGTTGGGCCTCGGCGCACAGCGCATCGAGACCGTCTGCCGGGGTCTGCCGTGTCCACAACACGTCGTGCCTCGGCGTGCTACCGGCGGCCGCACACGTCTGGTGCCAGTGGCCGTCCACATCGCAAGTGAACTGCATGCGCAGCGCGTCGTGATGGGCGATCAGCGCGGCCAGTGCCTCGCGCATGGGCTGCGCGGCGATGGGGGCGGCCGATTGCAGCAGCACCGCCTGATTCCAGTGGTGGCGCACTGGCATGTCCATGCCGAAGAAAGCGGCCTGGAATGGCAGCAGTGGCACATCGCCCGAAGCCGGCGCGTGTTCACGCACCGCCAGTTGGGCGGGGACGGCCACGGCAGCCAGTCGGGCAAGCGTCTGCGACTCGAACATCTGGCGCGGCGTCAGTTGCCACCCGGTACGCCCTGCGCGCGACACGATCTGCAAGCTGATGATGGAATCGCCACCCAGTTCAAAGAAGTTGTCGTGACGGCCCACGCGTTGGATGCCGAGCACCTCCGCCCAGATGGCAGCCAGCGCGATTTCCGCTTCGCCTTGCGGCGCTTCGTAGCTGGCCTGCGTTTGCGCTTCCGGTGCCGGCAGCGCCTTGCGATCCAGCTTGCCGTTGGCGTTCAGCGGCAGACGATCGAGCACCATCAACGCGGACGGCACCATGTACTCGGGCAATGCTTCACCGAGCCTGACACGCATCGCCTGCGCATCGAGCGACTGCCCTGCCCGGCATGCCACGTAGGCCACCAGTCGCGTGCCGCCTACGGCAACCACCACCGCCTCCGCCACTTCGGGCAGCGCCAGCAACTGCGCCTCGATCTCGCCCAGTTCGATCCGCAGGCCACGGATCTTCACCTGATGGTCTATCCGCCCCAGGTATTCCAGTTGCCCATCGGCACGCCAGCGCACCAGATCGCCCGTGCGATACAGGCGCCCGCCTGCCTCGAAGGGATCGGCCACGAAGCGCTCGGCGGTCAGGCCCGGACGACGCAGATAGCCGCGCGCCAATCCCACGCCGCCCAGATACAACTCGCCCGCCACGCCCTGCGGCACGCGGTTCAGGCTACCGTCGAGCACATGCGTGCGGATGCCCGACAGCGGTCGGCCAATCGGCACTTGCCGCCCTTCGGCGCGGCAGTTCCAGTACGTGACGTCGATCGCCGCCTCGGTCGGGCCATAGAGGTTGTCGAGCGAGACCCACGGCAAACGCGCCAGCACCTGCGCCTGCACTTCTGCGGGCAACGCCTCGCCGCTGCACACGATGCGCCGCACGCTGCGGCAGGCTTCCACGCCATCGTGGGCCATGAATGCGGCCAGCATCGACGGCACGAAGTGCAGCGTGCTCACGTCATGCGCCGCAATGCGCGCCACGAGCCGCGCCGGATCGCGATGCTCGCCCGGTGCTGCCAGCGCCAGACGCGCACCGGCCATCAGCGGCCAGAAGAACTCCCAGACCGAGACATCGAAGCTGAACGGGGTCTTCTGCAACACGGTGTCCGACGCGCTCAGTGCATACGCCTGCTGCATCCACGCGAGCCGGTTATGCAGCGCGCCGTGCCGATTGGCCGCGCCCTTGGGGCGTCCCGTGGAGCCCGAGGTGTAGATCACGTAGGCCAGGCTCTCGGCGTGCAGCGGCACCGCTGGCGCGTAGGTCGGCCACGCATTCCAATCGAGCGTATCGAGATCGAGCCACGTGGCGGCCAGCCGGGCCGGCACCCGTTCGCGCAGATGCGACTGCCCGAGCAGCAGCGACACCGCGCTGTCCTCGACCATGTACGCGATGCGCTCGGCCGGATACTCGGGATCGATGGGCACATAGGCGCCACCGGCCTTGAGGATGCCGAGCAGGCCCACCACCATCTCGATCGAGCGTTCGGCCACGATGCCCACGGGCATCTCGGGACGCACGCCCAGTGCGATCAGTTGATGCGCCAACCGATTGGCACGCGCATCCAGCTCCGCGTAGCGCAGCGATTGCTCGCCGAACACCAGGGCCACTGCATCGGGCGTGGCCGCTGCCTGTCGGGCAATGAGGTGATGCACCGGCTCCGGCGTGCCGTGCGTATCCGTGTTGATGCCCCAGCCATCGAGCCGCGCGCCTTCCTCGGCGCCCAGCAGCGGCACATCGGCCACAGCCGTATCGGGCTGCGTGGCGAGCGCTTGCAGCATGGCTTCGTAGTGCGCCGCCATGCGCGCCATGGTCTCCGGCTCGAACAGTTCGGCGGCATAACGCAGCGTCAGTTGCAGCGTGCCGTCGTCGTGTTCGATGGAGTCGAGGACCAGTTCGAACTGTGCGGCCTGTGCGCCAACGGCCCACGGCGTCACCGACAGATCGCTCGACCCGGCCAGCGCGGCCAGCGCGGCGCGGTTGTCACGCTGGTGATTGAACATGACCTGGAACAGCGGCGGATGGCTCAGGCTGCGCTCCGGCTGCAGCGCATCCACCAGTTGCTCGAATGGCAGGTCCTGATGGGCCTGCGCGCCCAGCGCAGCTTCGCGGGTCTGTGCCAGTGCCTGCGCCAGTGTCATGCGCGGGTCGGCTTGCAGCCGCATCACCTGCGTATTGACGAAAAGCCCGACCGTGTCCTGCACATCGGCACGATGCCGGTTGGCGATGGGCACGCCCACGCGAATATCGGCCAGCCCGGTGTAGCGCGACAGCAGCGTCTGGAACGCCGTCAGCAGCGCCATGAACACGGTGGCGCCGCTGGCCTGCGCACGCTGGGCCAGTGCATCGCGCACGGTTCTGGGCAGCGTCGCCACGTGGCGTGCCTCGCGGTAGCCGTCGGCGGCCAGCCGGGGGGCGTCGGCGGGCAGTTGCAGCACCGGATGATCGTGGCCAAGCTGCGTGCGCCAGTAGTCGAGTTGGCGGGTCTGCTCGGCGGCATCGAACCAGCCGCGCTGCCATGCCGCATAGTCCACGTACTGGACGGCCAGCGGTGCCACCGGCAACGCCTGCCCGTTCCGCAGCGCGCCGAATCGCGTCACGAACTCGTCGACGATCACGCGCATCGACCAGCCATCCGAGGCAATGTGATGCATCACCACGACCAGCCGATGGTCGTCATCGGCCATGCGGATCAGCGCCGCACGCACCGGAATCTGGCCTTCGAGATCGAATGGCGTCAGCGCCAGACGGGCGGCCTCGTCCGTGGCCGATGCCTCGGCGCCCGCAGTGTTCCGCAGGTCGATCACCGGCACGTCGAACGTCGCCTCCGGCAGCACCCGCTGCATGGCCTTGCCATCGGCATCGGCCACGATCACCGTGCGGAATGCTTCGTGCCGCGCCACCACGGCACGCAGTGCCTGCACCAGCAGATCGATGTCGAGCGCGCCCTGCAAGCGCAGGCCACCGGCGATATGGTTGGCCGTGCTGGCAGGGTCCAGCTTCCAGAGGAACCACTGGCGTGCCTGCGCCGGCGACAGCGGTTGCGGATCGAAACGAACATCGTCGGCCAACCGGGGCATGGCGGGCAACGGCGCCGCGTCGGACTGTGCGACGGCCACGGGCGCCACGGCAGCGGCGTGTGCCGCGGCGAGCGCCGCCAGCGTCTGGTGCTCCAGCAACTGGCGCGGCGCCAGCTTGATGCCCTGCTTGCGTGCGCGGGCCACCACCTTGAGGCTCAGGATGGAATCGGCGCCCAGTGCGAACACATTGTCGCTGCGCCCCACGCGCGCCACGCCCAGCACCTCGGCCCAGATCGCGGCCAGCTTCTCTTCGAACTCGCTCTGCGGCGCTTCGTAGCGCGAGCCGCCATCGCGTTCCGGACGCGGCAATGCCTTGCGGTCGATCTTGCCGTTGGCGTTCAGCGGCAGTGCATCGAGCAGCACGATCGCTGCCGGCACCATGTAGTCGGGCAGTGTCGCGGAGAGCCGCTCGCGCAACGTGTTGGCATCGGCGCTGCCCACCACATACGCGCACAGCATCGCGCGGCCATCGTCGGCCTGGTCCGCCAGCACCTCGGCCTCGGCAACGCCCGGCAGGGCCAGCATGGCGCGGCGCACCTCACCGGGCTCCACCCGATAGCCGCGAATCTTGACCTGGTCATCGACCCGGCCCAGGAACGCAAGGCTGCCATCGGGCAGCATGCGCACCTTGTCGCCGGTCCGGTACATGCGCTCGCCCGCGCGCAGCGGATGGGCGACAAAGCGTTCGGCGGTCTGTCCGGGACGGGCCGCGTAACCGCGCGCCACGCCGGGGCCGGACAGGTACAACTCGCCCGCCACGCCCTGCGCCACCGGGTTCATGTCGGCGTCGAGCACCATGGCCTTGCCGTTGGCAAGCGGCTTGCCCAGCGGCAGGCCCGCCGCCGTGCGATTGGCCGTCTGGCCGTCCTGCGTCAGCACGCCCACCGTGGTCTCCGAGGGACCATAGTGATTCATCACGGCACAGCCGGGGCGCAGCGCGTGGATACGGTCGAGCAGATCCCACGAGGTGGACTCGCCGCCAAGCACCAGCAAATGGCGCGGCAACACCGACGCGGCATCGCGGGCCTGCAGCAGGGCCTGCAGATGGCTCGGCACGATCTTGAGCGCATCCACGCCGTGCGCGGCCATGTACTCGCCGAAACGGTCGGGATCGAACGCACGCTCGCGGCTGATCAGGTGCAGCGTCCGTCCGCTGCACAGCGCGCCGAAGAAGCTCGTGTGCCCCAGGTCGGCGGCCACCGTGGAGATCATCGCCAGGCTCCCGGCTTCCGCCGGCAGCGCCATCCGGTCCAGCACGGCACGCACATAGTGTGTGAGCGCGCCACGCGCGACCGTGACACCCTTTGGCTGGCCCGTGGACCCCGATGTGTAGATCACGTAGGCGGCCTGCGCCGGATGAACCGGCGCAGGCTGCCAGTCCGGCACCATGGCCGGCGCCTCGCCCTCGCAAGTCAGCGGCCAGACTTCGATATCGGCCGTCCACGCCGGCGCCACGGCGGCAAGCAGCAATGCGGCGCCGCTGTTCTCCACCTGATAGGCCAGACGGTCGGCCGGCAGTTGGGGATCGAGCGGGACATAGGCGGCACCGGCCTTGAGCACGGCCAGCACACCCAGCACGAAGGCATTCGAGCGTTCGGCGAGGATGGCGACACGGCTCTCCGCGCCGATGCCATGCGCCTGCAGCTTGCGAGCCAGCGCGCTGGCGCGGGCATCGACGCTGGCGAAGTCATGACCGCCAGACTCGTCGTGAACGGCGAGCCGCGCAGGCACATCGCGCACGGCCTGATCCCACGACGCCATGAGGTCTGCCACGGCGAACGTTTGCGCGGGACCGCACAGCGCCGTCTGCGCGCCCGGTACGCGATAGGCGGCCAGCGGCAATGTCGGCGCGGTCACCGCCTGCTCGGCGATGGCAGCCAGTGCGGTGCCAAAGCGCGCGATGGTAGCTTCGTCGAAGCGTGCGGCAGCGTAGGCCAGTACGCATTCGATACCGTCCTGGCGATCCGTGAAATCGAAGCTCAGGTCGAAGTGGGCATGGCCGCCGCTCAGTTCCTCGATCCGGATCTCAAGGCCCGCTGCGTGGAAGTTCGCGGGCCGGTCCTGCTGCTCGGTGCACTTCACCTGGAACAGCGGATGCACGCCCGGCTGACGCTCCGGCGCCAGCGCATCGACAAGCATCTCGAAGGGCAGGTCCGGATGTGCCTGTGCGTCGAGCACGGCATCGCGCACACGGGCCAGCAGTGATGCGAACCCTTCGCGTGCATCCAGCTCGGCGCGGATCACCTGGACATTGAGCAGGCAGCCGATCAAGCCCAGCGTCTCGGCTTTTTGCCGGCTCGCCAATGGCGATCCCACGCGCAGATCGGACTGTCCACCGTGCCGATACAGCGCCACGTCCAGCAGCGCGAGCATCACCATGTACACCGAGGCGCCCTGGGCACGGGCCAGTGCGCGCAGGCGCTGGCTCAGTTCGGCGGAAAGCACCATGCGGTGGCGCCCTTCGCGTGCGGCGAGATGGGCCGGCGCGGCAACGTCGCGCTCGCGGTCGAACGGCAGCACGGCGATGGCGTGGACGTCGCCAAGACGCCCGGTCCAATGCGCAAGCTGCCGCTCGGCCACGCCAGCTTCGAGCCAGTTGCGTTGCCATACGGCGTAGTCGGCGTACTGGATCGGCAGCGGGGGCGGCGCGGCCACGCCGCCCTGTGTCAGCGCCTGGTAGTGGCCGAGCAGTTCGTCGATGGCAATGCGGATCGACCAGCCATCGGCGGCGATGTGGTGGACAGACAGCGCCAGCACATGCTCGGCATCGCCGGTCTGGAACAGCGCGGCACGGATCGGTGCCGCGATATCCAACTGGAACGGCTTTTCGCGGAAGGTGTCGAGCCGCACGCGGAGCGTCGCTTCGGTGTCTTCACCGCGCAGATCTTCGAACGGCAGCGGTAAATCGACGTGTTCCAGCACATGCTGGGACGCCTCGCCATCGTCGGCCACACGGTAAACGGTGCGCAGGATGTCGTGCCGCCGGGTCAATCCGTTCAAGGCTGCGTGCAGTGCCGTGCGATCCAGTGTGCCGCGCAGATGCAAGGCGCCCGGCAGGTTGTAGGCCGGGCTCGTGGGATCGAGCTGCCAGGTGAGCCACATGGCGCGCTGCGCGTACGAGAGCGGCAGCGGCGCATCGCGGCGGGCCGGAACGATCGGCAGCTCGGCCGCGCTCAGGCCCATGGCTTCGAGCTTGCTCAGGAATTCGCGGCGGGCTTGCGGTGCCAGTGCGGCGAAACGTTGCGCGATCTGTTGTGCGTCCAATGCCATGGTTATTCCAGTCCTTCCAGTGCGTTGAGCAGGTCGTCCATTGCAGACAGGCGCTGCTGCTGGCCACCCAGCGTGTTGGTGTCGCTGGCGGCGATATGTCTGGCGAGCGCGTGCGGCGTGGGGTGATCGAACAGGTGCCGCATCGGGAGATCCCATCCGTGGCGGGACACGAGCAGCGCACTGACGCGCACCGTGGACAGCGAATCGCCGCCCAGTTCAAAGAAGTTGTCGTGACGGCCCACGCGTTGGATGCCGAGCACCTCCGCCCAGATGGCTGCCAGCGAGATTTCCGCTTCGCCTTGCGGCGCTTCGTAGCTGGCCTGCGTTTGCGCTTCCGGTGCCGGCAGCGCCTTGCGATCCAGCTTGCCGTTGGCGTTCAGCGGCAGACGATCGAGCACCATCAACGCGGACGGCACCATGTACTCGGGCAATGCTTCACCGAGCCTGACACGCATCGCCTGCGCATCGAGCGACTGCCCTGCCCGGCATGCCACGTAGGCCACCAGTCGCGTGCCGCCTACGGCAACCACCACCGCCTCCGCCACTTCGGGCAGCGCCAGCAACTGCGCCTCGATCTCGCCCAGTTCGATCCGCAGGCCACGGATCTTCACCTGATGGTCTATCCGCCCCAGGTATTCCAGTTGCCCATCGGCACGCCAGCGCACCAGATCGCCCGTGCGATACAGGCGCCCGCCTGCCTCGAAGGGATCGGCCACGAAGCGCTCGGCGGTCAGGCCCGGACGACGCAGATAGCCGCGCGCCAATCCCACGCCGCCCAGATACAACTCGCCCGCCACGCCCTGCGGCACGCGGTTCAGGCTACCGTCGAGCACATGCGTGCGGATGCCCGACAGCGGTCGGCCAATCGGCACTTGCCGCCCTTCGGCGCGGCAGTTCCAGTACGTGACGTCGATCGCCGCCTCGGTCGGGCCATAGAGGTTGTCGAGCGAGACCCACGGCAAACGCGCCAGCACCTGCGCCTGCACTTCTGCGGGCAACGCCTCGCCGCTGCACACGATGCGCCGCACGCTGCGGCAGGCTTCCACGCCATCGTGGGCCATGAATGCGGCCAGCATCGACGGCACGAAGTGCAGCGTGCTCACGTCATGCGCCGCAATGCGCGCCACGAGCCGCGCCGGATCGCGATGCTCGCCCGGTGCTGCCAGCGCCAGACGCGCACCGGCCATCAGCGGCCAGAAGAACTCCCAGACCGAGACATCGAAGCTGAACGGGGTCTTCTGCAACACGGTGTCCGACGCGCTCAGTGCATACGCCTGCTGCATCCACGCGAGCCGGTTATGCAGCGCGCCGTGCCGATTGGCCGCGCCCTTGGGGCGTCCCGTGGAGCCCGAGGTGTAGATCACGTAGGCCAGGCTCTCGGCGTGCAGCGGCACCGCTGGCGCGTAGGTCGGCCACGCATTCCAATCGAGCGTATCGAGATCGAGCCACGTGGCGGCCAGCCGGGCCGGCACCCGTTCGCGCAGATGCGACTGCCCGAGCAGCAGCGACACCGCGCTGTCCTCGACCATGTACGCGATGCGCTCGGCCGGATACTCGGGATCGATGGGCACATAGGCGCCACCGGCCTTGAGGATGCCGAGCAGGCCCACCACCATCTCGATCGAGCGTTCGGCCACGATGCCCACGGGCATCTCGGGACGCACGCCCAGTGCGATCAGTTGATGCGCCAACCGATTGGCACGCGCATCCAGCTCCGCGTAGCGCAGCGATTGCTCGCCGAACACCAGGGCCACTGCATCGGGCGTGGCCGCTGCCTGTCGGGCAATGAGGTGATGCACCGGCTCCGGCGTGCCGTGCGTATCCGTGTTGATGCCCCAGCCATCGAGCCGCGCGCCTTCCTCGGCGCCCAGCAGCGGCACATCGGCCACAGCCGTATCGGGCTGCGTGGCGAGCGCTTGCAGCATGGCTTCGTAGTGCGCCGCCATGCGCGCCATGGTCTCCGGCTCGAACAGTTCGGCGGCATAACGCAGCGTCAGTTGCAGCGTGCCGTCGTCGTGTTCGATGGACTCCAGCATCAGTTCGAACTGGGCATTGCCATGCGGCAGGTCGATGCGCGAAACGGCCAGGCGGGGCCAGCCGGACAACGCGCTGTCATCGCGCCGCACGTGGTTGAACATCGCCTGAAACAGCGGATGGTGGCCGGGCGTGCGTTCCGGCTGCAACGCCTCCACCAGTTGCTCGAACGGCAGGTCCTGGTTTGCCTGGGCGTCGAGCGCTGCGGCGTGGATGTGGTGCAGCACCTGCCCCAGCGTCACGCGCGCGGCCATGCGCGATTGCAGCACCACCGTGTTGATGAAGAAGCCCACGACACCAGCGGTTTCCGCGCGATTGCGGTTGGCAAACGGCACGCCGGTCCGGATCACCGGCAGATCGGCGTAACGGTGCAGCAGCGCGTGAAAGGCAGCGAGCAGCACCGAGAACAACGTGCTGTCGGCCGCCTGCGCGCGCTGGCGCAACTGGGCCAGCAGCGCGGGCGGCACAGCAAAGACATGCGCCGCAACGTGATAGCCCGCCGATGCCAGACGGGGCCGGTCCGTCTGCAGCGACAGCACCGGATGCGCATCGCCAAGCTGCGTGCGCCAGTAACCGAGTTGACGCGCCTGTTCGCCGTCCTTGAGCCAGTCACGCTGCCACTCGGCGAAATCGGCATAGTCGATGTCAGGCGGCGGCAGTGCCTCGACACGCCCGGCCACGTGAGCGCGATAGGCGCGCGACAGATCCGCGAGGATCACCTGCGTCGAGACGGCGTCCGACACGATGTGATGCATCACCACCACCAGCTCGGCATCGTTGGCCGCGCGCTGGCACAGCGCCACACGCATGAGCGGGCCACGCTCCAGATCGAACGGCGTATCGCACAGGCGACGGATGGCGCCGTGCGATGCCGCGTGGTCCACCACTTCCAGCACGATGTCAGCGGTGGGCTGCACGCATTGTTCGGCCTCGCCAGCTTCATTGGTGCGAAACACCGTGCGCAGTGCCGCGTGCCGCCCCACGAGCACCGCCAGGGCATGCCGCAGGGCAGACACGTCGAGCGTGCCCTGCAGCCGCAAGCCGCCGCAGAGATGATAGGCGGTGCTGGCGGGATCGATCTTCGACAGCACCCACAGCCGTTGCTGCGCAAACGACAACCGTGCCGGGCCATCGGACGCGCGCCGCACGATACGGTCGGCGGCCGCCTGCGTAGCGGCGCCAGCGGCAGCCCCCCCACGCAGGCGCTGGCGCAGCAGGGCCAGTTGCGCCGGATTGAGGCTGGCGCGGCGAGCAGAAATATCTTGCATCGAACGATTTCGCTAGGGTCAGACGGGGAGCGTGGCGGCGGTGTCCGGGGTGTCGTCCTGCGCGATCTGTTCGATCAGCAGCAGTTCCACCAGCACCGCAAGCGCCTCCACCGTGGGGGTCTTGAAGAAGTCGACGGGTCGCACGGAGACGCCCCAGGCCGCACGCACGCGGGCCAGCAACTGGATGGCCAGCAGGGAATCGCCGCCCAGTTCGAACAGGTTGTCGTGGATACCTACGGGCGCCACACCCACCAGTTCGCCGAACAGCGCCGCCAGCCCCTGCGACAGATCGTCCTCCGCCGCCACGTATGGCACGCCGAGTGCCGGGCGCGGATGCTGCGGCCGGCTGGAGCGGCTGGCGTCGAGGGTGTCGAGCGTGTCGAACATCGCGAGATCGACGCCGCGCAGACGCTGCGTCAGATCGGTGGTGACGACAAGCACCTGCGCACGAGGCGGACCGGACAGCACGCGTTCCAGCGCGGCACCGCCCTGTGCTGCCGGGATGCCGACGCCTTCGGGAAGCGCCATGGCCGCCGCCATGCCCACATCGCGCCAGCCGTCCCAGTTGACGGCGATGACAGGAAACGACGCGTCGCGCAGTGCCGCCGTGGCGCGCGCATCGAGCCAGGCATTGGCCGCGGCATAGTCGGCGCGGCCAATGCCACCGGCGATGCTCGCCAGCGACGAACACAGCAATACGAAGTCGGGCTGCTGGCCTTGCAGCGCGGCCAGCAGGTGACGCGCGCCGTCAACCTTTGGCGCCAGCACCCGCGCGGACTGTTCCGCGTTCCACTGCGAAAGGTACGCGTCGGCGGACGCGCCAGCGGCGTGGATCACGCCATGCAGCGTGCCGAACATCTGCCGTGCTTCGGACACCGCGACTCGCATGGCCGTGGCGTCCGTCACATCGGCGGTCAGCGTCATGACCTCGGCGCCGAGCGATGCGAGGGACTGCAGTGCGGCCAGCCGCTCGCGCAGCGCCTGTGGCTGGGAGGCATCGGCGATGCGCGCGGCCCAGTCCGTACGCGGCGGCAATGCCGAGCGCTGCAGCAACACAAGGCGCGCCTGCCAGTGCTCGGCAAGATAACGCGCAAGCGTCAGGCCCACACCGCCAAGCCCACCCGTGATCAGGTACGTCCCGCCCTTCCGCAGACGCACCGGGGAATCCGGCGCATGGCGCAGCGCTTCGTGGCCGCGCACCCAACGATGCGGCCCGCGATAGGCGCTCATCGGCAACGGCTCGGCATCGTGCAGCGCGTCGCAAAGCTGCGTGACGAGGCGCGTTTCGGCGAAGCTGCCGGACGCGGGCACCTCGATATCGACGACGCCGCACACCACGTCCTGCAGTTCCTGCGGCATCACCAACGCGGGGCCGAGCAGCAGCGCACGGTCCGGATCGATGGGCTCGGTGCCCGTGACATCGGCCAGTCCCTGCGTGACGATCTGCAGGACGAGCCGGCCCGGTGCACGAGATGCCGGCGCTGCCTCGATGGCACCCGCAAGGGCGACGAGGCTCGTCATGCCATGGGCGCTATCGAGCGTCCACAAACAGCAAATCCGCGCAATTGCGCCCACCTCGCGGCCAATCGCGCGCAACGCATCGGCCAGTGCCTCGGCATCGGCGGGCGGCGCGACGTGGTGGTGAGCATCCAGTCGGGCGTAGGTGGCACCCGCCGCGATGCTCGCCACGGTGCCCATACCGGCCAACCGCTGCAGCACACGATCATCGACACTGCCCGACCCGCCCAGCACCACTGTGCAGCCTTCCTGTGCCGAGGATGCAGCGGGCAACGTCACGCGCTGCCAGGTGGGCACGTGGAACCAGTCATCGATTCCGCACGGACCGGACGCGATCCCGGGCGCCTTGTCCGCCACGGCGGGGGCGTCGACCCAGAACGATCGATGCTCGAACGGATAGCCGGGCAGCGGAATACGGCGGCGTGCCGGACCGATCCGCTCAGCAAGTGCCACATCGATATCGACGCCGGCAGTCCACAGTTGCCCAAGGCAGCGCAGGTGCTGCAGCGCCTGCAGGTCTTCGCGCCGGGCATGGGGCAGCGTGGAGAGCGCCATGCGCCCTTCTGCCAGCGGATGACGCTTGACCAGCGACGTCAGCGTATCGCCAGGACCCACTTCGAGCGCAATGCAATCGGCCCGTTCCAGCAGACGCCCCAGCCCCGCCGCGAAGCGCACCGTGCCGCGCAGATGCTCTGCCCAGTAGCGCGGATCGCATGCCTGCGCGGCGGTGATCCAGTCGCCGGTCACGTTGGACACATAGGGAATCGACGGCGCGCGCAACGTCAGGCGGCCCACGACGGCCTCGAATTCCGCGATCACCGGATCGAGCAGCGCAGAGTGAAACGCGTGCGAGACATGCAGGCGCCGGACTACCGCACCCTGCGCCAGCAACGCCTGTTCAGCCTTGCCGATAGCGTCCACGGTGCCGGCCAGCACACACAGTTCCGGCGCATTGACCGCTGCCAGATTGCAGCCGGCCTCGATCCACGGTGTCAATGCGCTTTCCGGGAGACCCACGGCCAGCATCGCGCCGGGTGGCGTCGACTGCATCAGGCGGCCACGTGCGGCCACCAGCACCAGTGCGTCGTCGAGCGTGAAGACGCCCGCCAGGCACGCGGCAACGTACTCGCCAATGCTATGCCCGATCATTGCGGCGGGCTGGACGCCCCACGACATCCACAGTTTCGCCAGGGCGTACTCGATGACGAACAGCGCGGGCTGCGTCAGCGCGGTACGCGACAGTTCCGCGCCTGCCTTTGCGCTGGCGTCGGGGCTGGCGTCCGTGTCTTCCGGCCAGATCCATAGCCGCAGATCGGTGCCGAGCGGCTCGCGCAGGCGCTCGCAGCATGCATCCACCGTCGAACGGAATAGCGGCGCTGTGTCGTACAGCGCGCGAGCCATGCCCACGTGCTGCGCCCCTTGCCCCGGGAACAGGAAGGCGACCGAAGGCGGTTCATCGGCAGCCGCGCCGCTGACGAGGTGTGTCGCGCTGCGCGCGTGCAGCGCCTGCGCCGCCTGCGCCAGATCGCTGGCGATCACCACGGCGCGATGGGCAAACGGCTTGCGGCCCATCGCGAGCGTGTGGGCCACATCGGCAAGCTGCAGGTCCGGCTGGTGGTCAAGGTGATGCGCCAGCGCGTGGGTGGCATTCGCCAGTGCGGATTCGCTGCGCGCCGACAGCAGCAGCAGTTGGGCGCCTTCACTCGGCGTGCCGGCAGAACGCAGTGCCGGTGCTTCCTCCAGCACGGCGTGCGCGTTCGTGCCGCCCATGCCGAACGAACTCACGCCCGCGCGGCGCGGCACCGGGCCGGCGCTCCAGTGCGTGGCGCGCGTGTTGACAAAGAACGGACCCGACGCGAAATCGATGCCCGGATTCGGTGTCTCGAAATGCAGGCTCGGCGGCAAGGTGCGATGGCGCAGCGCCATCACGGCCTTGATAAGGCCCGCCACGCCAGCCGCCGCATCGAGATGGCCGATATTGGTCTTGACCGAGCCAATGGCACAGAAGCCGCGCCGCTGCGTGCCTTCGCGGAACGCCTGGGTCAGTGCCGCGACTTCGATGGGATCGCCAAGCGTGGTGCCCGTGCCATGTGTTTCGACGTAGCCAATGGAGTCAGGCGAGACATCGGCCAGCATCTGGGCCAGCCCGATGGCATCGGCCTGCCCCGCCACGCTCGGCGCGGTATAGCCCACCTTGTTGGCGCCATCGTTGTTGAGCGCCGTGGCCTTGATGATGGCGTGGATCGTGTCGCCATCGTCCAGCGCCTGTTCCAGCCGCTTCAATGCCACGACACCGGCACCGCTGCCCAGTACCGTGCCATCGGCGCGTGCATCGAACGCCCGGCAATGCCCGTCCGAGGACAGGATCGCGCCTGCCTGATACGCATAGCCCTGCGCTTGCAGCAGGTTCAGCCAGACCCCTCCGGCCAGTGCCATATCGCATTCGCGCGCCAGCAGCGCCTGGCATGCCTGATGCACGGCCACGAGCGACGTCGAGCACGCCGTCTGCACCGTCAGCGCCGGGCCGCGCAGATTCAGCTTGTACGCCACGCGCGTGCTCAGGGCATCGCTGGCGTTGCCATTCATGAGTCCGATCAGTTCGGCGATGCCGGCATCCGTACCAAGCGCGCGCTGCGGCAGCAGATGCTTCATGAGATACAGGTTCGCGCCGGCGCCGGCATAGACGCCCACGGCCGCCTGCAACCGCGCTACGTCATAGCCCGCGTGCTCCATCGCATGCCATGCGCACTCCAGGAAAATGCGCTGCTGCGGATCGAGATACTGGGCCTCGCGCGGCGCGTAGCCGAAGAACGCCGCGTCGAAGCGGTCGAACCCTTCGAAGCGGACACCAGCCTTGACGTAGGCGGGGTCGACGATTCGCTCGGGTGGCACACCGGCTGCCGCAAGTTCCGCGTCGGAAAGCGTCGACACCGACTCGACACCGTTGCAGATATTGCGCCAGAACGCGTCCACGTCCGGCGCATCGGGGAACCGGCCCGCCATGCCCACGATGGCAATCTCGATCCCGGTCAGATGGGTGGGCGTTTCGTACACCGGCATCAGTTCACTCCCGCCTCGGTACGGCCCCGGCGTAGGCGCGCGGCCCGCTGGTCCTGCGCCCGTTGGCGCGTGTCCGCCACGGGCGCTGTCGTGCCGGCTTCCAGGTGGCGCCGCAAGGCGTCGATGGTTGGATACTGGAAGAGATCCACCAGCGGCACCCTGGTCGTCAGCCGTTCTTCCATCAGCCGGTGTACGCGGATCAGCAGCAGCGAGTGACCGCCGATATCGAAGAAGTTGTCTTGCTGGCCGACGCGCTCCAGGTGCAGCACCTCGGCCCAGATTTCGGCCAGCGCCTGCGCCAGTTCCCCAACCGGCGCTTCGAACGCGCGCGGACTTGCGGCTTCGGGCGCGGGCAGCGCCTTGCGGTCGATCTTGCCGTTGGCGTTGAGCGGCATACGCGCCAGCATCATCACGAGCGACGGCACCATGTAGTCCGGCAGCGTCTGCGCCAGGGCGGACTTGATGGCAGCCGCATCACCGGTATCCGATGCATCGGCCTGGACGTATGCCACCAGGCGGTGCCCGGCGCCGGTATCCTGCGCCACCACCACGGCCTCGCGCACGGTGGGCAGCGCCAACAGTGCCGCTTCCACCTCGCCCAGTTCGATGCGGAAGCCACGGATCTTGACCTGATGGTCGATGCGGCCCAGGTATTCGATCTGGCCATCGGCACGCCAGCGCACGAGGTCGCCCGTGCGATACAGGCGCCCACCGCTGTCATCCAGCGGATCGGCAACAAATCGCTCGGCCGTCAGGCCCGGCCGGTTCCAGTAGCCACGCGCCAGACTCAAGCCACCGAGGTGAAGCTCGCCGGCCACGCCCTGCGGCACGGGACGCAGCGCGGCATCGAGCACCCACGCCTGCGTGTTGCCAACGGGCTTGCCGATGGGCACGGTCAACGCGCCATCGTCGTGGCAGTCCCAGTACGTGACCTCGATGGCCGCTTCGGTCGGACCATACAGGTTCAGGAGCGTGGCCTGCGGAAATGCCTGCAGCACGCGCGCCTGGAGATCGGCCGGCAGCGCTTCGCCGCTGCACACGATGCGGCGGATGCGCTGGCACGCGGCGGTAGCACCGTGCGCCATGAACGCCTGCAGCATCGACGGCACGAAGTGGATCGTCGTCACGCGATGCAGGTCGATCAGCGCCACGAGCCGGGCCGGATCGCGATGCTCGCCCGGTCCCGCCAAGGCCAGCGTGGCGCCAGCCGTCAGCGGCCAGAAGAACTCCCAGAACGAGATATCGAAGCTGTACGGGGTCTTCTGCAGCACGGTGTCCGTGCCATCCAGCGGTTGATGCTGCTGCCCCCAGGCCAGCCGGTTGCATAGCGCGCGATGCCGGTTGCCGGCACCCTTCGGACGCCCCGTCGAGCCCGATGTGTAGATCAGGTAGACGAGGTTTTCGCCATGCACCGCGATGTCGGGATTGTGTGCAGGCTCGGCGGACAGCGCCGCTGACAAGCCATCCACGTCGATGACCTGCAGGCCATCGACCACCGGCAGACGCTCCCGCAGATGCGCCTGCGTCAGCACCAGTGCCACGGCACTGTCGTCCAGCATATAGGCCACGCGGTCGGCGGGATGGTCGGGATCGATGGGCACATAGGCGCCGCCCGCTTTCATCACGGCCAGCAGGCTGACCACGAGTTCGACGGAGCGCTCCATGGCGATGCCCACGCGGGTCTCGACACCCACACCGTGGCGGCGCAGGTGGTGCGCAAGCTGGTTGGCACGGGCGTTCAGTTCGGCGTAGTTCAACACGGCATCGCCGAAGCGCAGCGCCACGGCCTGCGGCAATCGCTGCACCTGCAGTTCGAACCAGCGATGCACGGTGTCGGGCGACAGACGCGCGACGGCGTCGCCGTGGCTCCATTGGGCCAGCGTTTCCTGCTCCACGGCACCGAGCAATGCGGTATCGCCAACGGTGGTGTCCGGCTGGCGGGCCAGCGTGTCGAGCACGCGCAGATAGTGTTCGGCAAAGCGCGCCATGGTGGCGGCTTCGAACACTTCGCGCGCATAGACCAGGCGCAGCGCCGCCGAGCCGTCGCGGTTCTCGCGAATCTCGACGGACAGTTCGAACTGCGCCGCAGTCCCCGGCAGCGCGGCACCGCTCGCCACCAGTCCCGTGATTGCCGAGAAGCGGCTGAAATCCTCGTGCTGGTGGTTGAACAGCACCTGGAACAGCGGCGCGTGGCTGAGGCTGCGTTCCGGCTGCAATGCCTCCACCAGTTGCTCGAAAGGCAAGTCCTGATTGGCCTGCGCGCCGAGTGCAGCCTGCCGTGCGGTGGCCAGCACTGTACCCAGCGGCGTACGGTCATCGAGCACGTTGCGCAGCACCACCGTATTCACGAACAGGCCGATCACCCCCTGCGCAGCGGCGTGATGGCGATTGGCGACGGGCACGCCGACGCGGATATCGGTCTGGCCGGTGTGCCGATGCAACAGTGCCTGCAATGCGGCAAGCATCGCCATGAATGGCGTGGCCTCGCGGGCGGCTGCCGTGGCACGCAGCGCGGTCAGCAGCGACGATGGCAGCGCCATGTCGTAGGTGGCAGCGCGGTATCGCGCCACGGCATCGCGCGGATGATCGACGGGCAGCGCCAGCACGGGATGCGTATCGCCAAGCTGTTCGCGCCAGTAGGCCAGTTGCCGATCCCGCTCGCCGCCCGCGAGCCACTGCGTCTGCCATGCCGCGAAATCGGCGTACTGGCGCGGCGCGGGCAGGTTGTTGTCATTGGTAAGTGCCGCGCGATAGTGCTGCGCGAGTTCGTCGATCCAGATACCCATCGACGTGCCATCGGACACGATGTGGTGCATCACCACCACCAGTTGATGGCGGTCCTCGGCCAGCCGGATCAGCGCGACACGCCACAGCGGACCGGTGGCGAGATCGAACGGCTGGTCGGCCAGATCGCGGGCTGCGGCAGATGCGCTTGTGGCCTGCTGTGCGGCAGACAGACCGGAGACATCGTTGATGGCCAACGGCACCGGCTGATGGGGGCGCACCGTGGCAATGGGTTCGCCCTGCGCATTGGCGACGAAGACGGTTCGCAACACCGCATGACGCCCGACCAGTGCGTCGACCGCGCGCCGCAGGGCGTCGGCATCGAGCGCGCCTTGCAGCGTCAGCACGCCGGCCACGTGGTACGCCGTGCTCGTCGGTTCAAGATGCCAGAGGAACCATTGCCGCTGCTGCGCATACGATAGCGATGCCACACCGCTATCGGGCAACGGTGCAATGGCCGCAACCGCAGCGTTGCCCGCCGCGATCACGCGTTTCAGCGCCGCGACGGCATCGCGCAGACGCGGATGCTCGAACAGCACGGACACCGGGAACGTCACGTTCCAGCGTGCCGTCACGGCAGCCGCAACCCGCGCCGCCGCCAGCGAATTGCCGCCCTGCAGGAAGAAATGCGCGTCAGCCGGCAGCGGTTCGCCGGACTTGCGATCCAGCACGTCGTCCCAGATGGCGGCGAGTTCCGCCACCAAGGGGTCCGACGTGTCGAGCGGCACCGCCTGCGGCACCACGGAAGCCGCCGCCTCGCCAATGAGTTCGATCCGGCCCTGCTCGACGATCGCATAGGCATCGAGCGTGCGCGTCTGCCAGCCCTGCCGGCACGCGCTGCGCTGCAGCTTGCCGCTCGACGTCTTGGGCAGCGCGCCCGGATTGAGCAATACCACCACGGACAGCGGTTCGCCGCAGGCTTCGCTGACGGCTGCGCTCAGCGCTTCCACCAGCGATTGCGGCGGCACGAGCTTGCGCGTGCTGCGCGAGACCTCCGCAGCCAGGCCAATGCCCTCCCGCCCGTCGACCTGCACCGCGAAGGCTGCCACGCGCCCCTTGCGCACCACATCGACCTCGGCTTCGACTGCCCGCTCCAGATCCTGCGGATAGAGGTTGTGGCCGCGCACGATGATGAGATCCTTGACGCGCCCGCTCACATACAGGTGCCCTTCGTGCACGAAGCCCAGATCGCCGGTGCGCAGCCAGCGTGCGCCATCGTGTTCTACAAACGCCTCGGCCGTGGCAGCCGGATTGCCCCAGTACCCTGCCCCGATGCTCGGGCCGCTGGCCCAGATCTCGCCGATCACGCCATCGGCGGCAGGCTGCAGCGTGGCAGGCGCGACGATGCGAACCCTGTGATCGGCCGTGACCGTGCCGCAGCCAACAAGCGCGGTGCCAGCCTCGCTCGATCGCGCGGTGCCGCTGGCAAGCGCCTGTGCGTCAAACGTCTGCACCGGCATGCCCGCGCCGCGCTGGACGCCCGTCACAAACAGCGTGGCTTCGGCAAGTCCGTAGCACGGGTAGATGCTGTCGGCGCGGAATCCCACCGGGCCGAAGCGCTCGGCAAATGCCTGCATGGTGTCCGCGCGCACCGGCTCCGCGCCCGTATAGGCCACGCGCCAGCACGACAGGTCGAGCCTGGCAAGCTGCGCATCCTTGACCCGGTCCAGGCACAGTCGATAGGCAAAGTCCGGACCGCCGCTCAGCGTGGCGCGGTGGCGCGAGATCATCTCCAGCCAGCGGATCGGCCGCTCCAGGAAGAACTGCGGCGATGTCAGCACGCATGGAATCCCGCTATAGAACGGCTGCAGCAGGCCGCCAATCAGGCCCATGTCGTGATACAGCGGCGCCCAGACCGCGAACTTGTCTGCCGGTCCGATGCCGAGTCCTGCGCGAATCGCACGCTCGTTGGCAATCAGGTTGCCATGCGTCACCATCACGCCCTTGGGCGCCGAGGTGGAACCCGAGGTGTACTGCAGGAAGGCCACATCGGTGAGCGCCGGGGTGCATGGTGCCCAGTGGGCGGCCTGCGCTGCATCGATGTCGTCGACCTCGATCACCGCAACCGCAGCGCCGATGGCAACCGCCACGTCGGCGCCTAGCCCGGCCGTGGTCAGCACGAAGCGGGCTTCGGCATCGGCCGCGATGCCGGTCAGGCGCTCCAGTTGCTGCTGGCGCGCCGCGTCCGGCGCGAACACGGGCACGGCCACGGTGCCGGCGTAGAAGCACGCAAACATCGCCACGGCATAGTGGTCGTCGTTGTCGAGCATGACCAGTGCACGTTCGCCGCGCGCGCCACGCTGCTGCAGGACGGCGGCCAGCGCCCGCACGCGTGCGGCAAAGGCGTGATACGTCCAGGACGATTCCGCCAGCCCCGTGCCATCGTCCCCGACGGTCACCAGTGCAATGTCATCGGGGCGATGCGTGGCGAGTGCCTCAAGATGGCTGACAAAGTCCACCGGTTCCTGCCAAGTCTGTGTGTTCATCTCTGCTTCCATCGTCCGCTGTGCGGGGGTCACGGGGTTGGCGCGCGGCCGGGGGTCATCACTTGCCGAGGTTGCCGTGCGGCTCGGCCATGGCCACCACCACCTTGCGCGGTCCCTTGAACGGCGCACGGGCGTGAGCCGCCAGCATGTTGTCGAGCATCAGCACATCGCCGGATTCCCAGCGGAACGACACGGTTTCCGCGTCGAGCACGGCGCGCACCTCGTCAAAGATCGCATCGGAGATCGGTGAGCCATCCGCGAAATACGTGTTGCGCGGCAGGTTGTCCTCGCCGAGCAGTTCTTCCAGCGATTCGCGCACTTCGGGTTGCAGGTTCGACACGTGAAACAGGTGCGCCTGGTTGAACCAGACCATTTCGCCGGTCACGGGATGCCGCTCCACGGCCTGGCAAAGCTGCGTGGTACGCAGGTCGCCATCGTCCTTCCATTCCCACCGGATATCGGCCCGCTTGCAGAATGCTTCCACTTCGGCGCGGTTTTCGGTGTTGAACACCTTCTGCCATGGCACATCGAACTCGCCGTAGTTGCGCACGTAGAGCACGCCGGGCGCGAAACGTTCGCGCAGCGCATCGGGCATGCGGCGGTAAATGGCGCGGCTGTCGGCAATCGGTGTCTCGCCGCCTTCGGGCGACGCCGTGACGCAGTGAAACCAGATCTTCATCGGCCATTCGCGCGTGTACGCCTGCTCGTTGTGCAGGGGGATGTGCTGGTGCGCGGGGTATTCCGTGGACGTGTAGATGCCGGCGCCGGCTGCGTCCACGGCGCTGCGCGGCGTCGACGCGAACTCGTACTTGAGCAGCGGATGGCCAAACGATGCGGCGAACTTCTGGAACACATCGACGGATGGCACATCGAATCCACGCAGCAGCACGCCGCCTGCGCGCTGCACGGCTTCATCGATGGCGGCACGGTGCTTGGCGAGTCCATCGAGCAGCGGCTGGCCCGGCGCATCGGGCACGATCAGCACGGGCAGTTCGGAGCCAACGGGCGCCCGGCGTTCCAGGCGGTTCAGGGTTTCGTTCATGCAGACTCCTTGATGGCAGTCCCGCGCGGCGGCATGATCGCCGGGCACGGGCGGCGCGAATGCATTGGAAGTGATGCCTGGGATCAGGCGGCAACGTGCGCGCTATCGTTGGTATCGGCGGCATCGGCGGCGCCTGCGCGCAGGCTCTGCGCGAGCCGCCGCTGCACCGTGTCCAGTACCTCGGCCTCCTGATGGCGCACGAAGAAATGATTGCCGTCGAACCAGTCGAGCGTGAAGGTGCCCTGGCCTTCCTCCTGCCAGGCGCCGATGCGTTCCGCCGTGATCGGGTCCTGGCGGCCAGCCAGCACATGCAACGGCATCGGCAGCGCGGCAGGCGTGGT
The DNA here is from genome assembly GCF_005503625.1 of Cupriavidus sp. 2SB. GTDB lineage: Bacteria > Pseudomonadota > Gammaproteobacteria > Burkholderiales > Burkholderiaceae > Cupriavidus. Next base: position 29,292 of record NZ_SCMX01000029.1, read on the forward strand.
GTGACGGAAGCTCTCGCAGATCCGGTAGTCCGCGCCCAGCACATCGAGCGTGATGCGCAGCAGTTCGGGGCTGTCGAAGACCTCATCGGGCGTGCCGCCCTGCCGCCGCAGATCCTCGATCAGACCGGCATCGTCGTCCTTGCAGGCAAAGCGCTCGGCGTCGCGCTGCGAGGGGGCGGGACTGCCCGACAGCAGCAATGCCAGCGGCAAGGGCTTGCCCTGCGCCTGCAACCGGCGCGTGATGCCATACGCGAGCAGCGCGCCCATGCTGTGGCCGAACAGCGCGTACTTTCCTTGCAGATGCGGCGCCTGCTCGTCACATAGCTGCGCCGCGAGCGAATCGAAGTCCTGGCAGAAGTCCTCGGCAAGCCGTCCGCCGCGCCCGGGCAATTCGACGGGCAGCACGTGTACCCACGCGGGCAGCGTGCGGCGCCAGCGCAGGTACATCGTTGCACTGGCCCCGGCGCAGGGCAGACACAGCAGTGTGACCGGATCGTGCATACCGCTCAACCGGCCTGATCGCTGGTCTGCTGCGCCATCCACTCCTTGAGCGAGCGGGGACGCATGTCGGTCCACGTCTTCTCGACGTATTCGAGCACCGTCTTCTTGTCGCCCTTCACACCGTCGACGGCAGTCCAGCCGCCGGGCACCGTCTTCCAGTGCGGCCAGATGGAGTATTGCTCTTCCTGGTTGACCAGAACGATGAAGGTTTCGTCCTCGCGGTCGAAGCAGCTCGTAGACATGTGGAATCCTGTAGCGATGAGGGAAGTTGAAACCACTGCGCGCCGGATCGTGGCGCCAGCAGTGGCTCTCCGCATCTATGACGAATCAGCCCGCGATCTGTTCAGCGGCCTGCTGCGTCACATGCGCGATGCCCTCGCACAGGATGTCAGCGCTGCAGCACCGTGCGGCGCAATTGCGGATCGCGCCGGATGTCGGCATCGCGAAACGGAAAGACCAGCCAGTCCTTGTGCGCGTAGCGATTGACCGGTGCATCGCCCGCACCGCTGTCGATGGCGGTATCGCGCTGCCCATGCGCGAGCAGCGTGTGTGCCGTCACGCCGTCACGTGCAAAGCGCACCACCTGCAGATAGCTGTTGCCCTGAGATTGCGGACCCATGCGCAAACTGTCATCGGCATTGCACTGCACGGCGAAATAGCCCATCTCCTGGCAGCCGCCGAAGATCGGCACGTCCTTGCCCGCGCTACGCACGAACTGCGCGGCGCCCAGCACGGCGTCGGGCGCCAGGCCCTGTGCGGCCAGATCGCGCACGGCCGCTTTCAACGCGTCGGCGGCCTGCTGGCCGGACGTGGCAGCCACCGGATCGCGCGGCGTATGCAGCGGATCGGCGGGCGAGAACGGCACTTGATAGAAGCCCTGCATCGGCGGCTTGGCAAGACGGCGCCAGAACGCGTTCCACAACAGCGCGCCCCGCTGCGCGCTATCGGCGGTATTGGGCCAGTGCCGCAGCACCTCGCACGGTTGCACGAGGCTGGCATCGACGCAGGCGCGCGCCAGCAGCGCTTGCTTGAACAGATCCGCCGACAGTGCGCGCGGTGCCAGGGCACGATCCATCAACGCACGCGCGACGTCGCGCGATGAGTGCGGCGGCTGCCCGCCGATGTCGGCGGCGATCCGATACCCTTCGCGGCTGCGCAGCGACAGCGCCTGACGCTCGCCACCCATCGACAGCGGAAAGCCTTCGAGCGGCTGCGCGGGATTGGTCAGCCAGTAGCTGTCGTTCATATTGGCGACATAGTCATCGCGAATCAGCGACGGCATGGCGGAGGCCGGCATGGCGCCCGCCTGCACAGCGCCCGCATCGGCCTTCCAGTCGCAGGCGGACTGGCTGCCGTCGAGCACTGGCGTCAGCGGGTCTACCGCCGCGAAGCCCTTCGACAAGGCGGTGCCGCAGCGCGCGCGCAGATCGTCCGGCGTATTCGGCATGGCGCCCATGTCGGCATACCAGACGCGGTTGTCGCGGCGACCGATGGCGATGGTATTGACCCACGGCGCCGCCACCATCCTGCGCTGGATCTGCATGAATGCATCGAGCGACCGTGCACGGTTCCACGCGAAGAACTGGGAGAAGATCCGATAGTTGTCCGCGTTGACGTCGCGGATTGCCAGCGCATGGGCGCGGCCCCAGCCAAACGCGGGATGATGCGCGCCAAGATCGAGCACCGGGCCGAAACGGGTGCGATACGACATCCGGTGCACGGGGCGCACCACGCCATCGTTGCCGCGTACGTCGATGGTGACATTGCGGGCTTCCATCGCAACCGGAACGTTGTCCACGAGATAGCGCGTCGGGTCCTGCGGGTCCAGCTTCAGATCGAACACGCCGAAGCGGCGCGCGGCGGAAACGGTGTGGCTCCACGCGATATCGGCATTGAAGCCGATCATCACGACGGGAATGCCGAGAAAGGCCACGCCGGCCACATCGAGCTTGCCCGGCAAGGTCAGGTGCATCTGATAGAAACGGTCCGGGCCACCCCAGTACCAGTGCGGATTGCCGAGCAGCACGCCGCCCTGCCCGCCCGTCACCGCGCCGCCGAACGCCACGGCGTTGCTGCCGAGTCCGGCCTGATCGCCAATCGGGATCGCCAGCCGATCCTGCAGCGCCTGCAGGGCCTGCGGTGGCGTGCCATCGCCCTCACGCCGGCCCACGGCCTCCTGCACAGGTGGCGCGGCCTTTGCCATATCGGGGATGAAGCGCGCATAGCCCGCCGCAATCTGCGCGGCGTACATGCGGCGATAGATGTCCTGCGCGCTGATATGGCGCACCCATGGCGCTGCCACGCAGGCAGGCGTGTTCGCGTCCGCCCGGGCCTTGCGCGCCTGATCGAGATAGCGGTTATAGCCCTCGGCAAAGCCGTCGATCATCGCGTTGAGTTCAGGCGGATGTTCGCGGCGGTAGCGCGCCACCACGGCGTCATCGGCATTGGCCAGAAAGAACGTGTCGAGGTCGAGATTGCGGGAGCGGCCAAACGTCGAGTTCGTCAAAGGCTTGGCCTCCGCCCCGAAGTACTGCGACCGCTGCCCCGAGAACGTCACGAAGCCGTCCGCCATCGTGCACAGCGCGTCTTCCGCCTGCGCGTACCCCACCCCGAGGCCAAGGTCACGCCAACGGGTGGCGCGGATATGGGGAATGCCATCGGCGGTACGGCGAATCTCCACGGCAGGCGCCACCGTCTGCGGTTTGGCCTGGGCGCCCGGCGCGATGAGCCATGCCACGGCCACTGCCGCCGAAATCCGTCCCCACACCGTGTATGCCCGCCGCATCGCGCCTCCGCCCGTCCGTTGATCGATCAACCCGGCATGCGTGACGCGGGCAATGACAAGACGATTGCGGGACCGGCATGTTCATCGATGGGGCGCAGGACCGGTCGGGTGTCCATGGATCTGAACAAATTTCACCACTGTTCGTCCTGCTAGCGGATGTCATCGCGTCACGGGCCACGCCCGGCGATGAAACGACCGTTCGAATACGTACCGCGACCATCATGCCCCTGCACCCCGACCTCGACGCCTTCCTGGAAATGGCGAACCTCGCCAGCCAGTCACGTCGCCCGATGAGCGAGATGACGCCCGACGAGGCGCGCGCCACTTATGACGCGTCAACGCTGGCGCTCGACGCGCCGGGCGCCGAGATTCCGGTCGAGGCGCTGCACATCCCCGCGCGCGATGGTCACGCGCTGCCGGCACGGCTGTATCGCGGGTCGGATACAGCCACCCCCGCGCCCGTGCTGCTGTACTTCCACGGCGGCGGCTACGTGGTGGGCGGACTGGACTCGCACGACTCGCTGTGCCGCGATCTCGCGGACGCCGCGCAGTGTGCCGTGCTCTCGATCGACTACCGGCTGGCCCCCGAGCACAAGTTCCCCACCGCCTTCCACGATGCCGAGGATGCCTGCGCCTGGCTCCGCGCCAATGCCGCCAGCCTGGGGCTCGACCCCGAGCGGATCGCCATCGGCGGCGACAGCGCAGGCGGCACGCTGGCGACGGCGCTGTGCATTGCCGCGCGCCACGCTGGCACGCCGCAGCCGCGGCTTCAGGTGCTGCTGTACCCATGCACCAGCGCGCATCAGGACACCGCTTCGCATGCCCGCCTGGCCGTTGGCTATCTGCTGGAGCAGCGCACGCTGCAATGGATGTTCGGCCACTACCTGCGGCATGCGGATGACCGGGCGGACTGGCGCTTCGCTCCGCTGGAGGCCACGGACCTCGGCGGCCTCGCGCCGGCGCTGATCGTACTGGCCGAGTTCGATCCCCTCGTCGATGAAGGCCACGCCTACGCCCGCAGGCTGCAGGCCGCAGGCGTGACCACCCAGACGGTGGTCTGGCCCGGCGTGGTGCACGACTTTGCGCGGCTCGGCAACGTTGTGGAAGAAGCCGCCCGCATGCGCGCACAAGTGGGACGCGCCATTGCCGAAGCCTTCCATCACCGGGAGCCATCCACCCCTTCGTAACCAACACTTCGGCCTGCGTTTTCAAGGGAGATGGCTGCGTCGTGCGGCCAGGGGAACGCAGATCGATGAATGCCAGCGCATGCGTCTTGCGCTGGATAGTGCAACCGGCAGCAGCGGCCTAGACGGGACACCGAAGCCAGCCGGCATCTCAACCCTGCTCGATAACTAGACTGATGGAAACCACCTCGCATTTCACCCCTGCCGTTGTGCCATTCCGGCGCAAGCGCCTGGATCAGGCGCTGCACGGCGCCCTGCTCACCCTTGCCCTGTCCGCCAGCGTCGCGCACGCCCAGGAAACGCCCGCTCCGGCCGGTGACAACGCCCCCACGCTGCCCACGGTCACCGTCAGCAGCAAGGCCGACACGCTGGACGAATACCGCGCCGACAAGGCCAGCATGGGCGCGTTCGGCAACACGCCGCTGCAGGACACGCCATTCAGCGTGGACGTGGTGACGCGCGACCTCATGGACAACCAGCAGGCCACGTCCATCGTGCAGGCGCTGAAGAACGACGCCTCGGTTTCGATGACCAGCAACAACATCGGCGGCCTGTCGTCGCAGATCGCCGTGCGCGGCATCACGCTGGACCTGCTGAACGGCCGCAAGGTTGACGGCCAGAACATCTTCGGCTGGAGCGGCGACCTGCCGCTGGATCACTTCGAACAGGTGCAACTGCTCAAGGGTGCGGGCGGTTTCCTCTATGGCTTTGCCGCGCCGGGCGGCATCATCAACTTCATCAGCAAGCGTCCGACCGATGTGCCGCTGCGCAGCGTGACCACCTCCTTCACGAGCCGTGGCACGTTCATGCTGGGCGGTGACCTGGGCGGCCGCTTCGGCCCCGACGACCGCTTCGGCTATCGCGCCAACGTGGTCGGCGAGGAAGGCGATACCTACGTGAAGGACGGCGGCCACATCAAGCGCGGTTCGGCATCGCTGGCCCTGGATTGGCGCATCATGCCGAACCTGGTCTGGAGCGCGGACGGTCTGGCGCTGGATCGCGTGGTCAAGGGTTCCACGAGCTGGGGCCTGTTCCCGAATGCCAGCGGCGAAGCCGGTGACACCGCCATCGCCCCGCCGCCCGGCGCCATCAGCGGCAGCAAGCGCATCTACTCGCCGTTCACGAGCTACGAGACGCGTGCCAAGATCTGGGGCACGTCGGTGGACTGGGGCTTTGCGGAGAACTGGAACGCGCGGATCGCGTATCGCGGCTCGACCATGGATCGTGTCTACCTGAACGGCACGATCTACGCCAACGCCGCCGGCGACTATACCGAGGAACAGTACGGCGGCATGGACCGCTTCAAGACCGATGACGTCATCGGCATGGTGACGGGCAAGGTCAAGACCGGCTTCATCACACACGACCTGACCTTCGGCCTGCAGTACAGCCGCAATCGCTCGTACTATTCGAACGTCTTCAACTACGCGGTACTGGGCAGCGGCAACCTGGCGAATCCCGGCAACTTCGACAATCCCCACCTGTCCGCCGAATCGCCCGATACGCTGGGCAGCTACACGGCGCAGCGCGCGGTGTTCGTGTCCGACACGATGCACCTTGGCGAGAAGTGGGACCTGGTGGTCGGTGTGCGCCGCAACAGCATCAAGGACTCCGTCAACGACTACGACAAGGCCGCGACGACGCCCACCGGCGCCATCATCTTCAAGCCGCTGCCGGGCGTGTCCACGTACGGTAGCTACGTGGAATCGCTCGAACAGGGCGCCACCGCACCGCTGACCGCCGCCAATTCGCGCCAGGTCTTCAGCCCGCTCAAGAGCAAGCAGGTGGAACTGGGCGTGAAGGCACAGCGCGAGAACTGGTCGGCCAACGCGGCCCTGTTCCGCATCAATCGCGGCCTGACCTACACGAACAACAGCAACGTGTTCACGCAGGACGGCGAGGAACGCTATGACGGCCTGGAATTGGGCGGCAGCGTCCGCGTGACGCCCCAGTGGCTGGTCAACGCCAGCGTGATGTTCCTGAACGCCAAGAGCGAAACCGCTGCGGAAGGCATCTCGGGCAAACGCGCCAACGGCACGCCGAAGCAACAGGCATCGCTCTACACCGAGTACCGCCTCTGGGATACAGGCTTCACCCTGACGGCAGGCATGCAGTACTACGGCGCCCGCCCGATCGACGCAGCCAACACGGTGTCGCTGCCGTCGTACACGCTGTTCGATGCGGGCGTGCGCTACACCACGCGCGTGGCCGGCAAGCGCACGACGGTGCGCTTCAACATCGACAACCTCACGAACAAGGCCTACTGGATTACCAGTGCGTCCTACCTGACGCAGGGCGCGCCACGGGTCTTCAAGCTGGGGGCACAAATCGACTTCTGACCGCACGAACCGCCCGGGCCCGAAACCCGCCCGGGCGGGGTCGGTCCCGCTCGGGCGGGAGCGAGCTGACGACCGTGGCCATCGGCCAAATGGCGCACGGCGGATCGGCGCTCCGCCTGGCAAGCCGTACGCATCGGGATGCGCTCAGGCCTCCACCATCCCCAGGAATTGCTGCAACTCCGGCGTCTGCGGCCGTGCGAATACCGCATCGGGCGCGCCCATCTCATGCACCTTGCCCTGGTGCATGAAGACCACACGGTCGCACACCTCACGTGCGAAGCGCATTTCGTGCGTCACCATCAGCAAGGTCATGCCATCGGCAGCCAGGCCGCGCACGACCTGCAGCACTTCGTTCACGAGTTCGGGATCGAGCGCCGAGGTAATCTCGTCGCACAGCAAGGCGGTCGGCTGCATGGCCAGCGCGCGCGCAATCGCCACGCGCTGCTGCTGCCCGCCGGACAACTGATCCGGATACGCGTCGAACCTGGCAGACAAACCCACCCGTGCCAGGTTTTCCTCGGCCAGTTCACGGGCGCGTGCCTCCGGCACGCCCTTCACCACCATCGGCGACAGCATCACGTTGCGCCCCGCACTCAAGTGCGGAAACAGGTTGAACTGCTGGAAGATCATGCCCACTTTCAGGCGAAGCGCACGCAGTTGCAGTTCGCTGTCAGCCAGGTGCGCGCCGGCCACGGTGATCGCACCCGAGTCGATGGTTTCCAGTCCGTTGATGCAACGTAGCAGCGTGCTCTTGCCCGAACCGCTCTTGCCGATGATGGCAATGACCTCGCCCGGTTCCACCGAAAGGGATACACCCTTCAGGACCTGATTGCTGCCGAACGACTTGCGGACCTGGTCAATGGCGATGAGCGGCATGGAATTTCCTCTCCAGCATCTTGCTGTATTGCGAAAGCGGCCAGCACAGCGCGAAGTACATCAGCGCCACGGCCGCATACACGGTGAACGGTTGGAACGTGGCGTTGACGATCATGGTCCCCGCCTTGGAAAGCTCGGTGAAGCCGATGATCGACGCCAGTGCCGTGCCCTTGACGACCTGCACGCCAAAGCCTACGGTCGGCGCCACCGCGATGCGCAGCGCCTGCGGCAGAATCACGTGGCGCATCTGCTGGACATAGTTCATGGCCAGGCTGCCCGACGCTTCCCACTGACCGCGTGGAATGGCCTCGACGCAGCCGCGCCAGATTTCTGCCAGGAACGCCGCGGTCCACAATGTCAGCGCCAATCCGGCGGCAAGCCACGCAGGTACTTCGATGCCCATTAATGCCAGCCCGAAGAACGCCAGGAACAACTGCATCAGCAGTGGCGTGCCCTGGAAAATCTCGATATAGGCCCACGTTGCGCGACGTAGCATCGGGCGCTTGCTGGTTCGCATCAGCAGGACCAGCAACCCCACGATGCCTCCGCCCACAAAGGCCACCAGCGACAGCAGCACGGTCCAGCGTGCCGCCAGCAACAGGTTGCGGACGATATCCCACGTTGAGAATTCGATCATCGGACGCCCCGCGCAAAAAGCTGCCGGCCAATGCCGCGCAGCAGTTGGCGCAACACCAGCGCCAGTAGCAGGTAGATCAGGGTACTGACCAGGTACACCTCGAAAGCCCGGAAATTGCGCCCCTGGATAAAGTTGGCCGCATAAGTCAGGTCTTGCGCCGCAATCTGCGAGCAGACCGCCGACCCCAGCATCACGATCACGATCTGGCTAGACAGCGCCGGCCAGATCTTCTGCAACGCGGGGCGCAGCACCACGTGACGGAATACCTGGAACGGCGACATGGCCAGACTCGCGCCAGCCTCGAACTGCCCGCGCGGGGTGGCGGCCAGCCCGGCGCGAACGATCTCGGTGCCATATGCCCCCAGGTTGATGACCATGGCCAGCGACGCCGCCAGCATCTCGGGCAGATGCACGCCCAGACTTGGCAACCCGAAGAAGATGAAGAACAACTGGATCAGGAACGGCGTGTTCCTGATCAGCTCCACATAGGCGCTGACCACGGTGCGCAGCCACGCCGGCCCCTGGGTCTTGGCCCAGGCACCGGCAACGGCCACCGCCACGCCCAGCACACCGCCCGTCAGCGTCAGTTGCGCGGTGACGGCAATGCCCTTGAGCAGCACATCGGTGTAGTCAAGCACCGACAGGAAATCGAACTGGTAAGCCATGCTTCAACCCGGTGGCGGCGCGAATCAGAGTTGTGCCGGCAGCGGACGCAGCAGCCACTTGATCGACAGCGAGTTCAGCGAACCGTCCTTCTTCGACTCTGCGAGGATCGCATTGACCTTGTCCTGCAGCGCCTTCTCGCCCTTGTTCATGCCGATAAAGCATGGCGAGTTCTTGATCAGGAACTTGGTTTCCGGTGCCTTGGGCGGATGCTTGGCGATCAGCGTCGATGCCACGACATTGCCGGTGGCAATCAGTTGCACCTGGCCAGACAGGAACGCCGAGATCGTCGCGTTGTTGTCTTCGTAGCGCTTGATCGTGGCGCCGGCCGGCGCAATCTTGCTCAGTTCCAGGTCTTCCACGGCACCGCGTGTCACACCCACGGTCTTGCCGGCGAGGTCGGCCGCGTTCTTGACCGGCAGGTCGGCCGGACCGAACACGCCGTTGAAGAACGGTGCGTAGGCTTCGGAGAAATCGAGCACCTTCTCGCGCTCGGGGTTCTTGCCCATGCTCGAAATCACCAGGTCGACCTTGCGCGTCTGCAGGTATGGCACGCGGTTGGTACTGGTCACCGGCACCAGTTGGAGCTTGACGCCCATCTTCTTCGCCACCAGCGCGGCCACGTCGATATCGAGGCCTTGCGGTGCCATGTCGGCGCCAATCGAACCAAACGGCGGGAAGTCCTGCGGCACGGCCACGCGCAATACGCCAGCCTTGGTGACGTCCGCAAGCGTGTCGGCATGGCCCAGCGTCGGCAAGGCCGTTGCGCACAGACCGGCCAGCATGGCAACCATCAGGCCACGACGGGAAAACTTCTTGAGGGCGTTGACGTGGAACATCGCGAGTTTCCTTAGCTTCGAGAGGGAGTGGATGGGTTCGGGGACAGATTCCCGGACGGTAAAACGGAAGTTGATACGCGTTGCGGGTCCACTGGCGCCAGTGCGTGGCGCAGGTGCGCGAGCGGATCGAGGGGCGGCACGGCGTCAAGGCTCGTGTGGACTTCGCCCAGATGTTCGGCCATCAGGCGTGCGGCCAGCGCGCCATCGCCATCGGCCAGTGCGTTGACGATGTCTTCATGCTGGCTGCATGAGCGCCCGGCATCCGCGGCCGACTGATTGCGGCTGGCCACCAGCGTGGTACGCGCGGTCAGGTCACGCAATGTATCGGTGAGCAGGCCATAGCCAAGCGAGGCACACAGGCATACGTGGAAATCGCCAAGCAGGAAGCTGCGTACGCTGGCGTCGTCGCCATCGAGCGCGGCTTTTTCGCGGGCGATATGCACCTTGAGCGAATGAATCGCCTGAACGCCTGGCGGCCGTTCCGCACTGACTTCGCGCAGCAACCCGGTTTCGATGATGCGGCGCGCGTCGAACGCAGCGCGAATGTCATCGGCGCTCGGTTCCACCAGGAACCAGCCGCGCCGCGAGCTGACAGTCACCATGCCACGCGCGGCTAGGCGCATCAGCGCTTCACGCACCAGCGTGCGGCTCACGCCAAATAGCGCAGCAAGTTCCTGCTCGCCCAGGCGCGATCCAGGAAGCAGCTTCTGGCCAAGCATCGCCTCGGTGATGCGGTTGGCGATGTCAGCGGGAGATTTGTCGGTGGTTTCGGTCACGGCAATCACTTGAGCAAGTGGTATGCCATGCTTGTATGCAAGATTTGTCGGCAAACAGCCCCATTCCACGCGCAAGAATCGGGCATGCGCCGTGCCATGACTCCCCAGCGCGGTGCGCGACGCGCGGCCTTGGTGCCGAACCGGGCCGCGCGTCAGGTAGGAAACAACGGTGGATCAGGCGCGGGTCATATCGATGCCAACGCAATCACGTCGGCCAGGTGCCGCCGCTCCGCGACCGTTTCCTCGGCCACGATTTCCTCCACGGCACGCAGGCTGGCCTGCACGATCGCCGCCGCATCCACCTCGAAATGGCGCCGCAACGCCGCGCGCGAATCGCTGCGGCCGAAGCCGTCGGTACCCAGCGTCACGTAGCGTCGGCCGGCCGGCAGGAAGGCACGCACCAGTTCCGGCAGTGCGCGTACATAGTCGGTGGCGGCAATGATCGGCCCAACACTGGGCTGCAACTGCCGGCCCAGCCAGCTTTGGTCAGCGGGCCCCTTGCCATGGCGCCACTGCTGTTCGCAGTCCGCGCCCTCGCGCGCAAGCTCGATATAGCTGGTGACACTCCATACATCAGCCGCCACCCCGTGCTCCTGCTCAAGCTGCCGCGCGGCCTTGAGGACTTCGCCCATGATGGCGCCGCTGCCAAACAGCTGCACCCGGTGCGCAAAGTCGCCGCCGGGGCGGTGCAGATAGATGCCGCGCACCACGCCTTCATGCGCTTCGGGCCGCAGGCTCGGGTTCTCTACAGCCTCATTGGTCACGGTCAGGTAATAGAACTCGTCGGCCTGCTGTTCGAGCATGCGGCGCATGCCGTGGTCGACAATGACCGCCAGTTCGCCCGCAAACGCGGGATCATAGGCGCGGCAGTTCGGGATGGTGGCCGCAGCAAGATGGCTGCTGCCGTCCTGATGCTGGAGCCCTTCTCCACCGAGCGTGGTGCGTCCCGACGTGGCGCCTACCAGGAAGCCGCGAGCGCGCTGGTCGGCGGCAGCCCAGATCAGGTCGCCCACGCGCTGGAAGCCGAACATGCTGTAGTAGATATAGAACGGCAGCATCGGCAGGCCATGCGTGGCATAGCTGGTGGCCGCCGCCGTCCACGACGACAGCGCACCCGCCTCGGTAATCCCCTCCTCCAGGATCTGGCCGTCGCGCGTTTCGCGGTACGACAGCATCGACGCCGAGTCTTCCGGCTGGTAAAGCTGGCCGAATGGCGCATAGATGCCAACCTGCCGGAACAAGCCAGCCATGCCGAACGTGCGCGCCTCGTCGGCCACGATCGGGACGATACGCGGACCCAGCACCGGATCCTTGAGCAGTGCGCCAAGCTGCCGCACCAGTGCCATGGTCGAGCTCATCGCCTTGCCGTCGGCATGGAGTGCGAAGGCGGCGGTCGCTTCCAGACCGGGCACCGCCAGGGTGGCGCCACTGGTACTGCGTACCGGCAGATAGCCGCCCAGTTCGGCGCGCCGCGCCTGCAGGTATTGCATTTCGGGACTGTCTTCGTGTGGCCGGTAGAACGCCGCATCCATGACCTGCTGGTCAGACAGCGGCAGACTGAAACGGTCGCGGAACGCCATCAGGTCGGCCTGGCTCAGCTTCTTCTGCTGATGGGTGGTCATGCGGCCCTGCGCGATGGAGCCCATGCCGTACCCCTTCATCGTCATGGCCAGCACGACGGCGGGCCGGCCCTTGCAGCCCGCGGCTTCGGCAAATGCCGCATGAATCTTGACGGGATCATGGCCGCCCCGGCGCAACTGGTCGATCTGCGCATCGGAAAGATGCGCCACCAACGCGCGCAACTCCGGAGTCTTGCTGAAGAAGTGGGCGCGGTTGAACGTTCCGTCATTGGCGGACAAGGTCTGGAACTCGCCATCGAGCGTCTGCGCGAACGCACGGCTGATCGCATGGTTGTGATCGCGCGCCAGCAGTGCATCCCATTCCGAGCCCCACAGGCACTTGACCACATGCCACCCCGCGCCGGCGAACAGCGCCTCCAGTTCGTCGACGATGCGCCCATTGCCGCGCACCGGACCATCGAGCCGCTGCAGATTGCAGTTGATCACGAAGGTGCAGTTGTCGAGCTGTTCGCGTGCGGCAAGCGTCAGTGCGGCGACCGATTCGGGCTCGTCCATCTCGCCATCGCCAAAGAAGCCCCATACGCGACGTCCACCGGTCTCGCAAAGACCCCGGTTCTGCAGGTAGCGCATGAAGCGCGCCTGATAAATCGCGTTGAGCGGGCCAATGCCCATCGAGCCGGTGGGAAATTGCCAGAAATCCGGCATCAGGTACGGATGTGGATACGAACTCAGTCCGCGCAGCCCCTGCGCTTCGGCCACCAGTTCCTGTCGGTAGTGGCACAGCGCCGATTCATCGAGCCGTCCTTCCAGAAACGCGCGCGCATAGACGCCGGGCGCCGAGTGCGGCTGGAAGAAAACCAGATCGGCACCGTGAGGTGCGGCATTGCCACGGAAGAAATGCTGGTAGCCCACCTCGAACAGATCCGCGGCCGATGCATAACTGGCGATATGACCGCCGAGTTCGCCGTGCGCGCGATTGGCACGTACCACCATGGCCAGCGCATTCCAGCGCAGGATGGCCGACAGGCGCTGTTCGATTGCCAGGTCGCCCGGATACGCCGGCTGGTCCTCCACCGGCACCGTGTTCAGGTACGGCGTGACCTGCGCCGGACGCCATGGCAAGCGCCGTTCGCGCGCATGGGCCAACAGTGCATCCAGGATTTCGCAGGCACGCTCGCGGCCCCGCTCCGCGCCCCACGCCGATAGCACGCCATCGAGCGCCTCGCACCACTCCTGAAGCTCCTGCGGATCTGCCTGGGCGTGTAGCGCGTTCGCGGCTGCACTGACGCGGTCATGCTGTTCCATCGAGTGTCTCCTGCGAGGTTCAGGCTGGGTCCACCCCAACCAGTTTTCGGGCTGGTCGTGGTGTCGCAGCAAATTCAGCGAACAAAGTCAGCGAACAAGGTCAGTTGGCCTGGATACCTGACTTCTGTGCAACCGTACGCATGCGCGGCAATTCGCGGTCGATCATGACACTGACCTGCTCCGCCGGCGCGTATTTGGGTTCCAGTCCATTGGCCAGCAGCTTCTGCCGCACCTCGGGGTCCTTCATCGCTTGTGCCAGCGCACTGTCCAGCCTGGCCCGTACATCGGCGGGCAAGCCACGTGGCGCCGCAATGGCCACCCATGAATCCGCATCAAAGCCAGGATAGCCGGCTTCCGCCACCGTGGGCACCTCGGGCAACAATGAAGCGCGTGTGGCGCCAGTCACCGCAATCGGCTTGATCTTTCCGCTACGGATATGCGGCAGCGACGCGGCCACGGTGTCGATCGAGAACGGAATCTGCCCACCAATCAGGTCGGCGATGGCCGGTGCGCTGCCCTTGTACGGAATGTGTTGCATCTTCATGCCCGTGGCACTCAGCAGCAGCTCGCCGGCAAAGTGCCCGGTGGTGCCGCTACCAAACGACCCATAGACATACTTGCCCGGCGCCGCACTGACCGCACTGACCATCTGCGGCAGGTTGTCGACGGGCACCGACCGATTGGCGACCACGATCAACGGTACACGGGCCACCAGCCCCACCGGTTCGAAGCTCTTCACCGGATCGTACGGCAGGCTGGCATTGATGGCCGGATTGACGGTGAATGTCGATCCCGAACTGATCAGCAGTGTGTAGCCGTCGGCCGTGGCCTTGGCCACGTATCCTGCCCCGACAATCGTGCCGGCTCCGGCGCGGTTCTCGATCACGACCGGCTGGCCCAGCGCATCGCCGAGCGATTTGCCGACCAGCCTTCCGATGATGTCTACCGCACCGCCGGCCGGAAACGGCACCACCAGCACCACGGGCCGCGTCGGATAGCTCGCGGCGTGGCTATTGGCCGCATGGGCAGCAAGCATGGCCATGGCCGGCAGCGCGCACACGCTGGCCGTCGCCATGATCCTCCGTAGAAACTCCTTCCGTAGCGAGGCAATCATTTGCGTTCCCCTGCGTGAAACGAACATGAAGCGAAGCGAGACCTCCGCACCGGTGGTCAGTGCCGGCGCGGATACGTGCACGACGACAGCGCTGGTGCGTTCAGCCGTTGCGGAACAGGAAGCTGTAGGCGCTCAATGCAGGTGCACCGCCCAGATGGGCGTACAGCACGCGCGAACCGGCCGGGAATTCACCGCGCTGCACCATGTCGATCATGCCGTGCATCGATTTACCTTCGTAGACGGGGTCGGTCATCATGCCTTCGAACTTCGCGCACATCCGGATCGCTTCCATCGTGCCGGCGGACGGCAGGCCATACTCGGGACCACCGTAGCGGGTATCGAGCACCACGTCGGCATCGACGATATCGCGGTCGAGTTCGACCAGGCCGGCCGTATGCCTGGCGATACGCAGGATCTGTGCGCGCGTTTGCTCTGGCTTGGCCGATGCGTCGATACCGATCACGCGATCGGCGCGGCCATCTTCCGCAAACCCCACCACCATGCCCGCCTGTGTACTGCCGGTTACCGAGCACACCACGATGTAGTCGAACTTGAAGCCGAGTTCGGCTTCCTGCGCGCGGACTTCCTCGGCAAACCCGACAAACCCCAGGCCGCCCAGCGGATGCTCGGAGCAACCGGCCGGGATCGGATACGGCTTGCCGCCCTCCTTGCGCACGCTTTCCATGGCGTCTTCCCAGCTCTTGCGGATACCGATATCGAAACCATCGGCCACCAGTCGCACGTCGGCACCCATCATGCGCGAGAGCTGGATATTGCCCACGCGGTCATATACGGCATCGGCATAGTTGACCCAGTTCTCCTGCACCAGTACGCACTTCAGGCCAAGGTGCGCCGCCACGGCCGCCACCTGGCGTGTCTGGTTCGACTGGATGCCGCCGATCGACACCAGCGTGTCGCATCCCTGCGCCAGCGCGTCGGGAATCAGGTATTCGAGCTTGCGGGTCTTGTTGCCGCCGAACGCCAGGCCGCTATTGCAGTCTTCGCGCTTGGCAAACAACTCCACCTTGCCGCCCAGGTGCGCGGACAAGCGTTTCAGAGGCTGGATCGGGGTGGGTCCGAACGTCAGGGGATGGCGAGCGAAACGCTTGAGATTCATGGTGGCAACTCCAGGGTTGAGGGGCGTATCCCGTCATCGACGTGCCGCGCAGTAACGCTTGCGCCTGCGAGCGGCAGATCAATGTTGCGATGGGTTCCATCCTAAGAAAAAACTCACGAAACGTGCTTGCAAAAAACTCGCTTTTTGAACACGATTAAAAGGAACAACAAGCCTTGTAACTTCAAAAATTCTTTCTCGAAGCCCATGAAAGAAACAAAATTTCGCACCAAATCCGGCCCGGATGCACCGCCCCATGCACCATCTTCGGCACCGTCGAATACGGCAGCTTCGCCGCACATCGAGGCCCTGGATCGTGCGGACAAAGCCATCCTGCGCACGCTGCAACAGGACGCTTCGATATCCAATGTGGCGCTGGCGGCCAAGGTCAACCTGAGTCCGCCCGCGTGCCTGCGGCGCGTGGAACGTCTGAAGGAAATGGGATTGATCCGCGGCATCGTGGCGCTCTTGAATCCCAGTGCGCTCGATGCGGGAATGCTGGTGATGATCGGCGTGGTGCTGGACCGCTCCACGCCGGAGTCTTTCGCGCAGTTCGAGACCGCTGCCCAGCAGGTATCGGGCTGCATGGAATGCCACGTGGTGACTGGCGAGTTCGACTACTTCATGCTGGTGCGCACCAAGGACAGCGACAGCTTCAACCGGCTCCATGCAGAGCAACTGCTCTATCTGCCGGGTGTGCGGCAGATCCGCTCGTTCATGGTGCTCAAGCAGGTGTTGTCGACCACGCAGTTCCCGATCTGAATTTAGGACGTTGTGCCCGAACGGTCGCCTACCTGCTGAACAAGGGACCCGGGAAGGTCAATGTCAGCGCGCTGCAGGCATTCAACACACAGGATGCATCGGGCAATGTCGCGCTATTCAACACGGGCGATGCAGGCGTGATGGTGAAGAACGGGCCGATCTATGCTCTCATCATGAACCCGAACAAGTACTATCCGTTCGTTCAGTTCGGCATGGCCAGGTAGCCATTCGCCGCGCATTCCCGCGTTGCGGGCGGCGCCACCTTGGCAACTCAACCAAAAAACTTAATGATCCTGTTAAAAACGCTCACTATGACAAAGTGATTCCGTTTGCTGTAATCGACTCATCAGGAATTTTGCACTCTGGTTTCCCCACGGCGGGTACGGCCGCACCGCGAGGACAGTCGATATGCAATGGCGCTCATCGATTCTCAGAGTTTCGGCGTACCTGACGTGGTGCGTGCCTCTTCTGGGGAATGCCGCCTCCACAGACGCCCCCTCCAATGATGTGCCGCGTGGTGCATATATGGCCAGCCAATGTACGCGCGCGTCCCAATGTCCACGGTTCGACGACGCGTATGCAACCACGCCTGCGTTCCGACATGCCCTCTCCCTGGCATTGCGTCATGCCAATCAGGACGTCCCTGTCTGGGTAAAGGGCAAGCTTCCTGGCGCCAGCACGCACCGTGACTCGCCGTCGGGTAGCGCGTCTCCCATGCTACCTCTACGGATCGATGACCAGCCGTACGTGCTTGGCACAATGGCCGATCCAGAGAATCCTGATCACAACATCGCCGCTCTTTACGACACGCAGCGAGGTTTTATCACGGTGCACTATGTCAATCCGAGTGGCGAAGAATTACTGATCGGGGATTCAACAGAGATTCTCCGCAAGGTAATGGTCGACTACCTGAATCCGGCCTCTGCATTTTCTCGGTCGCTGGTCCGGCCCGACGTTGCCCTGCCCATTCCCGTGAGCAGTAAATGACACGCTTTCTCGGCATCGCGGCGTTCCTGACCACCGGGGCTGTGTCCGCACAAACCATCGGACCCGGGCCCGTAACCGCGCCCGTGACGAACAATGGCGCGACAGGCGACCGTACCGTCGTCGGCAACACACAGATCTCGACCACCGTCGCGGGTTCGGGCACTAGCGTGACTGCCGGCACCCTGACGTTCGACCCCAATGCAGCAGGCTTCCCGGCGGGTCCGATCTCCATACAGACCACCACCGGCCACGGCCTGTTTGTCAATTCCGACATCACGCCAGCGGCGATCATCGCACGGCCCGGTGTCTCGGTTTCTACGACTTCCCTCGGCTCTGGTGCGGTGGCGCTGGGCCAGGCCGCTAGTATCACCGCCAGCGGACTCACCATCAACAACGCGACCGCTGGCACAGGCGGCGGATATGGCGCCGTCGCGCAGAACGGCGGACGTGTGTCGCTGACCGACACATCGATCACCACATCGCGTCAGGGCGCGATCGTGTTGGGAACTGGCGGCGTGGGTAGCAGCATGACACTGCAAGGCAACAACAGCTTGACGAGCAACGGCGCGCAGAGCGTAGGCGTCTATGTGCAGAATGGTGGCACGTTGTCGCTGCCAGCGAGCACCGTCCTGAATCTGAACGGCCAGGGGAGCACGGGCCTGGTGCTGGAGGCGGTGACGCAGGGAACCGCGACCGTTGGAAATGGCCTGACCATTCACCTGACAGGGTCGGGCGAAAGCTATATCAACGGCGGCACGGGGATTGCAGCTTTTGGCGGTACGACGGTCAGCTTCCAAGGTCTGGTCATAGACGGCGCAAATGCCAGTTCCGGTGTGATTGCAGTGGCGGGAGACCCGCGCGCGACGGCTGCGGTCAATGCGCCACGCAGTACGCAAATAGATCTGTCGGATGCCACGATTACGATAAATCGCGCTGGAACGTCGACCTACTCGGTGGCTGCAACACCCCTTACACAACTGGTTGCGAACGCCGGCGAATTGACTCCCGCACTGAACACCGTGAACAGCAGCGCGCCAGCGGGTCTTCGCGCGACACCCGGTGCACAAGCCACCGCAGCCGCAACTTCCACAATCAATGCCACCAACACGACCATCAACATGAACGCGGCCAATGGCTTTGGCGTCTATGCGGGTGCACGTGCGGTGTCGGGCTTGAATACCGTCAACCTGACCCAGAGCACCGTGAACGGGAATGGCACGGGCGTGTACGGCCTGGGCGCCGATCAGAACGGCCTGGTCACGGCCACGGGATCTGCCATTAACACGTCCGGCACCGGCGGCGCGCTTTACCTGATTACCGGTATCGATGTGGCAGGAGGTGTCGGACCGACCATCCAGCTCGGCAACACGAACGTCACCACCAGCGGCGACTCGACCGGCATTGTCTCTCGGAATTTTTCCAACACGCTCACCAATCGCGTCACGATGTCGGGTGGCACGATGAACGTCCCAGATTCGGTGGCCATCGTAGCCACCGGGGGGCCAAGCAGCATTACGACTGACAATGCCGCCATCAGTGGAGGCAACCTGTTGCTGCAGGCAATCGGCTCGGGTTCCGCGCCTCAGCCGACCACAGTGGAGTTGATCGCGCGCAATGGCAGCAGGCTCAACGGCAACGCCTTGGCAGATGCCACCGCAGTCGCCAACATCTCATTGCAGACATCCTCCACATGGCGCGGCGCGGCACTGGATGTCACCAACGTGACAGTAGATTCCACGAGCACATGGTCGATCACGGGCGACTCGCGGGTGACGCAGCAAGTGAACAACGCCGGAACGGTGTCATTTACCCCGCCTGTGGCTGGCGCGTTCAAAACCCTGACCACCCGCAACTACGTCGGCAACGGTGGCGTTCTTGGCGTCAACACCTTTCTCGGCGCGGATGGTTCCGCATCAGACCGACTTGTCATCGATGGCGGCACGGCCTCCGGCACGTCGGGAATTCGCGTAACCAATGCAGGTGGCCAGGGCACGCTGACCACGCAGAACGGGATTCTGATCGTCGATGTTGCCAATGGTGGGACGACCAGTGCGAGTTCCTTCACCCAGTCGGGCCGCGCAGTGGCCGGCGTCTATGAGTATCGCCTCTTCCGAGGCGCCGCCGACGGGTCCAATCCCAACGCCTGGTATCTGCGCTCCGAACGGGATGTGCCTCCAACCCCTCCGGTTCCACCGGTACCGCCTCCCCCCAACCCAGACATTGTGGTTCCGCTGCTGCGCCCGGAGGTTGGCGCCTATCTTGCCAATCAACGCTTGGCCGCCGGCTTCCTGGTACATAGCTTGCACGACCGTCTCGGTGAACCGCAGTGGACAGAACAGCAGACCTTCGAGAACGATGACAAGCGTCGGGGTGCGGGCTGGGTGCGCCTGGTGGGCAAGGACATCGGCTCACGCACGAGTAACGGTACCTTCGACGTGCAAAGCACAGCATGGATGCTCCAGATGGGCGGCGACGTAGCGCAGTGGTCCATCTTCCGCGGCGACGACAGAATGCACGTTGGCGGGATGCTTGGCTACAACTGGGGCTCGAGTACGGGGCGCGCCGACGGCAACCGCTTTACCGCCGATAGCGACGTCCAAGGCGTCAACGTTGGCATATATGGTACGTGGTTCCAGAACAATCAGTCTCGTTTGGGCTGGTACACGGACCTGTGGGCGCAATTCGGCTGGTTCACCAATCATGTCAACGGCGAATTTCTTCCTACAGTCAGCTACCACTCGAAAGTGCTCGCGCTGTCGGCGGAGACCGGATATGCGTGGTTGCCCAAGATGTCACGCGATTGGGTAATAGAACCGCAAGCGCAGGTGATTTATGTCCATAGCTACCAGGGCACCTTTAACGAGCCCACCGGCACCCAGGTCGGTGGCGCCGACGCCGACGGCGTGATCACGCGTCTTGGCGTCAGGTTCCACCGCACCTGGATAGACGGCAAGGGCTATCGATATCAGCCATACCTCACACTGAACTGGTGGCACGACTCCATGAATAACACCATAGCTCTGAATGGTGTAGGCATGAGTGACCTCTACCCCAGCAACCGTTATGAAGTGAAAATTGGCTTTGACGGGCAGGGACGTCGCGGTTGGACCGGTTGGAGCAACGTTGGATGGCAATGGGGGTCCCAGGCCTATCACGCATTTATCGGACGCCTTGGCGTCAAGTACACGTGGTAGCGGCCCGCCTGTGGGCTCCGCTGCTCCCCAGGACGATCACCGAAGTACCAATGTTCACGACACACAAGCGAACGCTACCGACTCAAGGTGATCCGGACCGCGGCAAGGGCCCGCACACCTTGCGCCTGCCCTGGTAACGCAATATTCTGATCAGGCCGACTGAAACACGCTGGAACCATGAGACGCCTTCGCTATCTGACGCACCGGCACCGCACCCCCTCCTCAAACCTTACTCTTGGCCTACTACTCGCGCTGAATGCCGGCGCGGTTAATGCGGGCGGCTATATCGTGCTGCAACGCTATACCTCGCATATGACCGGCTTTGCCTCGCAGGTCTCGGACGGCGTGATACTAAGGGATTTCACGATGGTGGTCGCGTCCGCAGCGGCAATCGTCTCATTCACCGTCGGGGCAGCCGCCACAGCAATCCTGGTGAATTTCTCCCGCCGAATCCGGGCGCGCAGCATCTACGCGCTGCCTTTGCTGCTGGAAGCAGCGCTGCTGTTCCCATTTGGCGTGCTCGGGACCGCAACGCTGAGCTGGCAAACGCCATTCGCCGCACCAGCCACCGTCTTGCTGCTCTGCTTCATGATGGGGTTGCAAAACGCGATCGGCTCCAAGACATCCGCCGGAAGTGTCCGCACCACGCATATGACCGGCAACATCACCGATTTTGGGATGGAGTTGGGCAAGATGCTCTACTGGAACCGACGCGCGTTGCCGGAACACGCCCGTATCTGCGCCGACCTCCCTCGCTTGAAGCGCGCGGGCGGCCTGCTGCTGTCTTTCGTGCTCGGCGGCATGGCCGGTGCTGCAGGCTTCCAAAGCATCGGCTTTATTTTCGTCACGCCGTTCGCCTGTTTGCTGTTCGCGCTGGCGTGGATGCCCGCCAGAGCCGACTTCTCCAGGCGCCGCGGCGCATAGACTTCGGATGCGCACCGCACTGTTCAAGAGCGCTGGTGGCCGTTACTACATGTTTCTATACCAAATAATTGCTAGGCACATCGCCCGCCAACGATGCATCACGTAGCCCGAACGATTGGGACAAAATATGCTGGGCGAAGAAGAGTGCCGTTGCAATCTTGGCCTCGGAGAAAGCCGGATCATCTGCCCGTCTCGCGTCCGCGACGAGCATGGCGCGGCCAAGCTGCCAGCCCGAGAAGACAATGCCGCATAGCTTCAGGTACGGCACGCTGCCGGCAAACACAGCGTTCGGGTCCGACTTTGCATTGGCAACAACGAATTCAACTACGGCCTCCAACGCGGCACGCCCCCTAGCCAGATGCTCCTTCACCGTCGCAAATGCGGCACCTCCATGCTTGCCCAGGGCCGCTTCGGTTTCGGCAATGCTGGCGCAGATGGCGCGCGCCACTGCACCGCCGTCGCGCACGGTCTTGCGCCCCACCAAGTCGTTCGCCTGGATTGCTGTTGTACCTTCATAGATCGGCAGGATGCGTGCATCACGGTAGTGCTGGGCAGCGCCGGTTTCCTCGATGAAGCCCATGCCGCCATGCACTTGCACGCCGAGGCTGGTCACATCGATCGATAGTTCAGTGCTCCAGCCTTTCACGATCGGCACCAGGAACTCGTAGACCGCCTGGTTCTGCTTGCGCACGGTCTCGTCCGGATGATTCTGCGCAGCGTCGCTGGTAGCGGCAGCCACGTAAGCCACCGAGCGGGCACCTTCGATCAGACTGCGCATTGTCATGAGCATGCGCTTGACGTCGGGGTGGTGGACGATTGCCACCGCCTCGCGCGCCGAACCGTCGACCGGACGGCCCTGCACACGCTCCCGCGCATAGGCAACTGCCTGCTGGTAGGCGCGCTCGGAGACGGCGATGCCCTGCATTCCAACCGCAAATCGCGCCGAGTTCATCATGACGAACATGTACTCCAGGCCGCGATTTTCTTCACCGACCAATGTGCCAATGGCACCGCCATGGTCGCCGAACTGCAAGATCGCGGTCGGGCTGGCCTTGATGCCCAACTTATGCTCGATCGATACACAATGCACATCATTGCGCGCGCCCGTGGAGCCATCCGCATTGACCAGGAGCTTGGGCACGATGAAGAGCGAGATGCCCTTCACACCTTCCGGCGCATTGGGTGTGCGGGCCAACACCAGGTGGACGATGTTGTCCGCCATATCGTGTTCCCCATACGTGATGAAAATCTTGGTGCCGAAGACCTTGTAGGTGCCGTCACCCAGCGGCTCGGCGCGCGCCCGTACTGCAGCCAGGTCGGAGCCTGCCTCGGGCTCCGTCAGATTCATCGTGCCAGTCCACTCGCCGGAGATCAGCTTGGGCAGGAATATCGCCTTCTGTTCCTCAGATCCCGCTGTCAGCAGCGCCTCAATAGCGCCATCGGTAAGCATCGGACACAGTGCAAATGACAAGTTTGCCGAATGCAACATCTCCTGGCATGCCGTCGCCAGCAACTTTGGCAGTCCTTGCCCACCAAATTGCGGCGGATGCAGTATCCCTTGCCAGCCCCCTTCCCCGAACTGGCGAAACGCGTCACTGAACCCCGGCGTCGAAACCACCGCGCCTTCACTCCAGTGGCTTGGTTCAAGATCACCAATGCGATTCAGCGGTGCAATGACCTCCTCACTGAACCTGGCCGCTTCCTCCAATACTGCGCATGCGACATCCCATGATGCGTCTTCGCATCCAGGCAGCGCGTTAACAGTCTCAAAACTCGCGATCGCGTCCAAAGTGAAATGCATCTCTTTTAATGGTGCGCGGTACGTCATCGGGAACTTCCTCTGTTGGGGGTAGATCGCCTCAGCGCCGGAATTGACTGCGAACTCACGCAACTCCGATTTTTGCCAGCCCTTCCGTCATCCGTGGCAGGCAGCGCCATTGTTTGGTCTGCAATATCGACTATTGAATCAGTCGCCGCCCGGCTTGATAGCGCATCGCGAAATGCCAACCCAGTTCTGCCATGGGCCCAGCCTTGCGGCCGGTTTCAACCGCATCAGCAGCCGCCGCATTGCCTTGCCGCGCCCTCTCTGCGATGCCGAACATGATGGCAGCCAGTCGGAAGAGGTTGTATGCGATGTAGAAATCCCAGTGCTCCATACCAGCGGTGCCATTGGCTTCGATATACCACTGCATATATGTCGTTTCGCTCGGTATCCCAAGGCTTGGGAGGTCGAGATCGGCAACTCCGCGCCATAGCGTTGACGGGATGTGCCAGCTCAGGCAGTGATAGGCAAAGTCGACGAGCGGATGTCCGAGTGCCGACAACTCCCAATCCAATACCCCGATGACTCTCGGCTCGCTCGGGTGGAAAACCAGGTTGTCCAGCCGGAAATCACCGTGAACGAGACGTGTCTCTTCGATTTCAGGGATGTTCCTCGGAAGCCAGTTCATCAGCGCTTGCATGGCAGAACTGTCACCGGCGCCCGTGGTGCGGCACTGACGCGTCCATCCAGCAATCTGGCGCGCAAGGAAATTGCCGTGCGGACTGTAATCACAGAGTCCAACCTGTTCGACGTCAATGCGGTGGAGGGAAGCCAGTACGCGATTCATCTCTGCGTAAATGGCGTTGCGCTGCTCGGGCTGCATACCCGGCAACGACTGGTCCACCAGCACCCTGCCGTCCAGGTACGCCATCAAATAGAACGGCCAAGGACAGCAGCATCAGCAGAGAGCCGCCAAACATCAGTAGCACAGCCTTGATGATCTGGACCCACGTTGTCGCGACCATGCCACCCACAGTCACATAGATCATCATCAGCGCGCCCACTCCGACCACGGCGTAAGCATAGTCGATGCCGAACAGCAACTGGACCAACTCGCCAGCGCCTACCATTTGTACGATCAGGTAGAGCAGCACGACCACCAGGCTGCTGCCGGCAGCGACGCAGCGCGTGCTGACCGGGTCGAGACGGTCCGAGATGATATCCACAAAGGTGAATTTTCCGAGGTTGCGTAACCGCTCGGCCATCAGGAACAGCATCACCGGCCAGCCAATGAAAAAGCCGACGATGTACAGTATCACTTCGATTTCAGCTTCGAAACCCTTGCCGCCAGGGCGGTTGCTGTACATCACAGCGGCGCTGCCCTGCTCGCCCCCGGCACGCTGTTCGCCGATCCAATCTCCACGCTTTCCCTGTGTATGGCGACGGTACTCGGCCTGTCCGGGCTTCCGCACATTCTGATGCGCTTCTTTACGGTGCCGAATGCGCGCGAGGCGCGCAAGAGCGTGCTGGTGGCGAGCACTTGTATCGGCTACATGTTCCTCGCCATGTTCGCAATCGGGCTCGCGGCCATCGTCATTGTCGGCACTGACCCTCAGTACTTTGAAGGCGGTCAAGTCGGAGGGAAGTTGCTCGGCGGTAGCAACATGGTCGCGATGCATCTCGCCAGCGCAACCGGAGGCAACGTGTTTCTCGGGTTCCTGGCGGCAGTCGCATTTGCCACGATTCTCGCCGTGGTTTCGGGTCTGACGTTGGCGGGCGCCGCCGCGATCTCACATGACATCTACGCCAGTGTATTGTGCCGCGGCACCGCCACCGAGGCTGCGGAGATCGCCGTCACCAAGAAAGCCACGTTGATCATCGGCGTCATCGCGGTGCTGTTGGGGATCGGCTTTCGTGGGCAGAACCTCGCGTTCCTGGTCGCGCTTGCATTCAACGTTGCAGCCTCCGCCAATTTCCCGGTGCTGGTACTGTCGATGTACTGGCGCGGCCTGAGCAGCCGTGGCGCGGTCTGGGGCATCGTGGCCGGCCTGGTGTCATCTGTCACGCTCGTCGTCCTCTCCCCTGCAGTCTGGAAGAACGTGTTGGGACACCCCACTGCCATCTTTCCCTATGATCATCCTGCGCTGTTCACAGTCCCATTTGCGTTCCTGATCACCTATCTGTGCTCGCGCTTCGACACCAGTGCGCGAGCGAAAGCCGAGCGACAGGCGTTTGACGCGCAACTGGTGCGCGCACATACCGGCCATGGCGCTGCGGCCGCTGCCAAGCACTGACGCCCAGCACCCAACAGCGACGGCCATCCGTGATGGATGGCCTCAGCGCGCTTCACGAATGAACCAGGACAATCCATGCATTCTCCTTCGAACAATATCCCCGAGATGATGACGGCCGTCGAGATCACGCATCCTGGTGGCCCGGAAGTACTGGTGCCCACACGGCGACCTGTGCCTGTGCCCGGCCCGGGCGAACTACTGATCCGTCATCAGGCGGCTGGGATCAATGGCCCGGATGTATTTCAGCGCAAGGGGCTGTACGACCCGCCTCCTGGCGCCTCCGACATTCCCGGTCTCGAAGTCGCAGGAGAAGTTGTGGCCATCGGCGCTGGCGTGACAAGATTCCAGGCAGGTGACCTCGTTTGTGCATTGATCCCTGGGGGTGGCTACGCTGAATATGGCGTCGCCAACGAGCACAATACGCTGTATCTACCCAAAGGCTTGCGACCGGTGGAAGCCGCTGCCATGCCGGAAACGTTCATGACGGTATGGCTGAATCTGTTCCAGAGGGGGCAGTTCAAACGGGGCGACTCGGTGTTGATCCATGGCGGCGCATCCGGCATCGGTACTGCGGCCACCATGCTCAGCAAGGCTTTCGGCGCGGCGAAGATCATTACCACCGTCGCCACGGCAGCGCAACGCGACGCCAGCCTCGCCCTCGGCGCTGACTATGCCGTCAATTATCTTGAAGAGGATTTTGTCGACGCTGCCATGCGCGTCACCGACGGCAAGGGTGTTGATATCGTAGTTGATATCATCGCCGGCGATTATGTCCCCAGGAACTACGCCGCTGCGGCCATTAACGGGCGTATTGTGCAGATCGGCGCGTGCGCGGCGGGACCAGCTTGGTCTGGATCATGGCTGGTGGCCATTGTGGCTGGTTCGCTGCGATAGCTGGTGAGGATCGGGACATCAGACGCGCTGGTAGTTGGTGGGGTTCGCTAGACGATCACATCCCATTCGTTAAGTCTGCTCAAGTCGCACCATCTCGACGGCAGACTCAGGTCTTACGGTGCGGTAGCGATGTGAGTCGGCGACGATGACTTCAATCATCTGCTTGGCAACGCTCTGCGCCACCTCAAATGCCGCAAGCACTGCTATCGAAGACCCGTCGCACTACGTGCGATGGGAACGTGTGCCACCGGCCCGGTCTCTGCCGAGGTGACTGCGGGTACCACTACGGTAGATGATCGCCCAAACGAAAGGCGGGCCACAAGCGCATGGGAGTCCAACAGAGGGGGGGAAGGCGGGGGGCTCTCCAAGCCATGCCATTTTCTCGCTATTGCCGAGCGTCCATTGTGCGGTGCCAAAGACTCCTGCGCTTTTGCAGAACCCTGCTTCGACATCGCCTACATTGCTAAGACCTGACTCTGGCTGCCCCCCCCCAAACAGGGAGGCTTCTTGCTATCGCCGCAACGATGCGCGGATCATTGCGTTAGCGAGACTTGTTTCTCCATCTGCCGAACCAGCAGGTGCGAGATACATTCAACCAAGGAATCCCGCCATGTCGACTCTCTCACGACGTTCGTTTGTCCAGTCTATCGGTGCCGCCACGCTTGCGCCAGGAGTCTTGGTTGCCTCTGCGGAGGCAAAGGCTGCGGTCGGAATCTCCACCCCGCCCCTGGGGGCCGCCGCGAACTATGCCGACTACAAGCATATCCTGGTCGCCCAGGATCGCGGTGTAGCCACCGTTACATTGAACTATCCTCCTTTCAACCTCCTCGACGAAGTTCTGTCGGAGGAATTCGACCGGCTTACCCGTCAGCTAGAGCAGGACGCAAGCGTACGAGTGGTGATCCTGCAGAGCGCCATTCCAAAGTTCTTTATCGCGCACTCCGGCCTGCACCGTGTCGGTTCGGCGCCAAAAACCACTTCGAATACACGCACCTTCCGCCTTACCCAGATGCTCGGGGAGCGCCTGCGCAACATGCCGAAGGCGGTGATCGCCAAGGTCGAAGGCATCGCCCGAGGTGGTGGATGCGAGATCGCGCTGGCTGCGGACATGTGCTTCGGCGCGATCGGCAAGGCTGTGTTCGGCCAGCCGGAAGTCATCTGCGGACTCGTCCCAGGAGGCGGTAACACGCAACGCCTGCCGCGGCGCATGGGACGTGCCCGCGCTCTCGAAGTACTGCTGGTTGGCGGAGATTTCTCCGCGGAACTGGCTGACCACTACGGTTACATCAATCGGGCGCTGCCGGCCGGGGAATTGGGACCACTCGTAGACAAGCTCGCACGCCGCATTGCGACCTTCCCACCCTCCACCATCGCCCACCTGAAAGCGGCGGTTGACATGGGGTCCGACACATCCTTCTCCGAAGGGCTGTTGATAGAGGCACACGAGGCCGATCTTTGTGTCGCCAACGACGCCATACAGGCGCGCGTGAAAGCGATACTCGCAGCCGGCGCGGAAACCTACGAAGGCGAACTTCATTTTCCCGACCTGTCCGCGAAGCTGCCGCCCGCCGACTAGGCGATCTAAACATGCCTCCAGACATTGATTTGCCCGCCAGTGCGCGGAGGCCTCGGTACAAGCGGGCAAGTGCAGGAAACGCAGCAAGGCATCCGACATACCTGGCACATGCCGTGATTGATGCTTTTCTCTCGTATGGCGTAAAAGCCAGTGGAAATTAATCTCTAAAGCGCGTTCTTACTTAGAAGGAAGGTCATCATGACAACCCAGACAGACAGCAAGGAACCCACGCCTGATCCAGCCGAACACAAGGCGTTTTTCCCTTCCCCCTACTCGCTCTCACAATTCACTTCGCCAAAATCGGATCTCTCCGATGCGAACTATCCGGATGCGTATCATGGGGGCCGCTGGAAAGTACTGCTAGTCGCTGCGGATGAGCGTTACCTATTGACCGGAAGCGGTACTTTTTTCTCCACTGGCAACCATCCGATCGAAACACTCCTTCCCATGTATCACATGGACCGCGCAGGCTTCGAGTTCGACATCGCCACTTTATCCGGCAATCCCACCAAGTTCGAATGGTGGGCGTTTCCCTCGGAAGACGACGAGGTAAAGTCTTTCTACACTAAATACGAGAAAAAATTCCAGCAACCGCTCAAGCTTTCCGACGTAGTAACGTCCCTGGACAAGGATGCGAACTACATCGCCGTCTTCGTGCCCGGAGGGCATGGTGCTCTGATGGGGCTACCCTTCAGCGCAGATATGAAAGCCACCTTGCAGTGGGCGATGCAAAACGACAGATACATCGTCACGCTGTGTCACGGTCCTGCCGCTTTACTTTCCGCGGGCGTCGACGAACCTGACGGTGGAGATCTCTTCCGCGGCTACCGCATCTGCGCATTCCCCGATAGCCTGGACAAGCAGACACCGGACATTGGCTACATGCCTGGTCCATTGCGCTGGTTCTTCGGCGAAAAGCTTGCTGCGATGGGGGTTGAAATCGTAAACAAAAACATTGATGGCAGCACGTTCCAGGACCGGAAACTCCTCACGGGAGACAGCCCATTCGCGGCCAACAACCTTGGCAAGCTGGCTGCACGCACATTGCTGGACGAAGTGCAGAAAAACAGTTGAACGCTAGCTCTTGCACAGCCAGGGAAGTGCCGTTCCCAGGCATTTGATTTCCGCATCCTCTCGTAGAATTGATTCTCCTCTTGCCGCGGCGCGTAATTCAAAAAATCGCGCCGCGCAGTTTTCCGTATGACATGGTGACCACGGGCCGCTAGCGTGCCCTCGCTGCGTTTGAAGACGCAGGGGCTGCCAATAGTCCCGTTTCCTCCAATCTGCCCGCCCTATTGGTCGATGTCCCAGAACGGCCAGAAACCGCCATTTACGCTCGTAGCATGGGATGACCGCCTCCCTACCCAGAACGGTCATAGCTGCAAGCTCTCTACCGCAATCTCGGGAACGACAGTCTCACGAACGCGCGTCTCGCTCTATCCCTGTGTGTCGCTGGTAGGCGGCGCTGCCCAGTAGGTCGCGATCAATCCTAAGCTGAGGGGCTGATCACGGCTTGGTGACGCCTCATGGATCGGCAGGCTCCATTGCGCTTTTCCAAGTAATAGGTCGGCGTTGACCGTAAAGGTCCGGGCAGTGGGCGATGCATAGACGGCAACCTATTTTCCCATCCTGCTAGTAGACGTACTTGATGCCGAAATGACCACCGATAGAATAGCCGGTGTGATCGAGGCTGACACTGCTATCAATGGCTACGAACGCGTTGATTTTCTTTGTTATCTGGCTATTCACGCCAACCTTGAACTGCCCCCACGAACCGCCCAGCAGCGAAGTCGTCGTCGTCGGGTTGTTGCCTTGCAAGTTGGTGAAGGTCGTCTTCGCGTTCCTGTCGCCGAGTTGACTCCACAGGCTGAACTCCCCGAAGAGCTGTGTCTTGTCGTTATTGGTGGCCGTCCAGTCCTTTGACACTCTCGCGCCGAGACGGCCATAGAGTTCATTGGTCGGTCCGAACGAGATCAGTGCCGCGGAGTCGGCAGTGCTGCCGATACTGACGCGTTGATAGATCAGCGACAGCTTCGGGGTAATCGCCCAGCCATGGCCGAGTCCGAATTGGTAGCCGGCTTCAGCTTGCGCCGTGGTGCTGTTGCCGCTGGTCGAGATGTTCGAACCACCATGGGTCGATGCCTTTAGGTTTCCATACCAGGCTTCCTGAACGGCGAGGTCCGTGTAGAGGCCGTTGCCGTACAGATGAGTCCAGTAGACTCCCACCGCATAGGCGTCATAGGCCACTCTGCCTGCCCTACCTCCCTCGATATCCCGAACGGTACTGTCCCAGCGGCCATAGCCAAAGTAGAGGCCGGCCAGGTCACTGGCCGTGCGCACGAGATCGATACCGGTCTGGATACCATAGAGTCCGTAGTCATAGGCCGGCGTTCCGTTGGCATTGGAGGCGCTACCGCCCTGATTGCCAAGCTGCCCAATGATTCGGGCCCACAGCGTGCCCGAGCATGCGCCTAAGTAACCGTTGTCACCAGCACCTTTGGTCCGGGCGTTGTCCTCATCGGTGCAAACGATAGCACCGGCACCACGGGCGGCCGCCTTACTCATCAGAGCGAGACCGCCGGTGCTTACCGACGAGCCGATCGTTGAGTCCACTACCGTCTCGGGACGAAGCGAGGAGCGCAAGTACCAATCGCCATCCGCGTTGTCTACCCCGTTCTGAACGAGTTTGTAGTGGTAGGCGCCGGCAGCGACCGGGCTCAGGAGGTTGAACGTACCGTTGGAGGTACCAGTGACCTGAATCAGTTGGATGCCGTTGCCAGTGGTCTGAGCGCCCAAGCCTCCCGCATTGACAACCTTGACGCCCGTCTGGCCCGCCGTATTGCCGTTGACGACGAGCTTGTCGGATGGCGAATTGTCCGCGCCGAGCACGGTATTGATAACCATCGTGCCGCCATTGCCGACATAGTTGCCGTTGACAGTGAGCACCGTCCCCGGCGCGGTGCCAGAGCCCATGGTAACGACACCGGCATTGGAGAGTCCCGCGACGATCTGCCCGGACCCAGCCGGATCGATCGTGCCAGCAGAGGCGATGGCGACCGCTGATTTCGGGCTGAACGTGTTCACAGCGCCGGCTTGCAAGATGCCGGTCTGAACGTTCGTCGTGCCGACGTAGGTGTTGGCGTTCATCAACTTCAGCGTGCCAGCGCCTTGTTTTGTCAGGCCGCCTACACCAGACATCACCGTCGACGCCGTAACATCGAAACCATTGGAATCGATGTACATGCCTCCAGCGCCGATGGTGAAGGCGCCCGGCGCAAAGGCATCAATCAGGGCTGACTTGGGAGTGCTGTCGGTCGTCGCGCGCAGGGTTCCGTTGTCAAAGGTTACCGTCGCCGTACCGTTGCCCGGCCGCAGCCTTGATGTTTGGAGGACACCGTTGCTGTTGACCGTAAGCGCCGCGGTCGTGCCGTTGTCGGCGCCCACGATCACCCCTTTCAATGCAGAGACAAGTCCGCCGTCACTAACAGTCACCACTCCTTGTCCCGGCGTACTCCCAAACGAGAATGCGCCAATGCTGAGGCTACCGGAAACCGCGAATTGCGAACCGATGCCGTCGACAAGTAGCGAACCAGCGCCATTTATGCCGATACGGGAGTCGGCCGCCTGGATCACGGCGCCATTGGAAACGGTGACATCGACACTATTCGTCGCCCCGCCGGCTTCGAAGGTGCCAGTGTTCCAGCGCGTACCTGGGCCGTCCACCAGCACGGTGATAGTGGACGCGGCAGTCGTCCCAGGCCCCTCCCCGATACTCGCTACGCGGGTCG
Source organism: Cupriavidus sp. 2SB (assembly GCF_005503625.1). Lineage (GTDB taxonomy): Bacteria > Pseudomonadota > Gammaproteobacteria > Burkholderiales > Burkholderiaceae > Cupriavidus. The sequence continues at coordinate 61,186 of NZ_SCMX01000029.1, forward strand.
TCAACTGACCGCCGTTTGTCAATGCGATCGTGGCGTCACCGCCCCGGCCAACGGCAAGGTAGCTTGTTGTCAGCGCGGATCCGCTTCCGGTGATCTCCAGGGCGCCAGCGTCGAAACTCAGGATGCCTGGACTTGAAGAGCTCGGGCCATCCTGGATGCGGAGTTGAGCACCGTTGGATACAGTTAGTCCGCCGCCGCCACTAATCCCGAAATAGAAATAGCTTCCGGTATTCCAGACCGTACCCGGCCCATTCAACGTCAAGGTCGAGCCGGATGTGTTGATACCCAATGTGGTTGGATTGGTGCCAACGTCAAACACGGTGCCACTGGCGGTTGTGATGTTCTGCGACAGCGTGATATCCGTGTTGTCGTCACCATCGGTATTCGCGGTGGCTACTGCCTGGGTCAGGCTGCTTGAGCTTGAGACAGTGTAGCTGGCCGCCGAAGCAATCGACGTGAAGAGCGTTGTGCCGCCTGCCAGTCCTCCGGCCAACACAAGCCAGGCATGGCCGCTGGCAAGCGTCTGGCGATGCTGCCGACGCGCGTGGCGTTGCGTCGGGCGTGGCCATTCCCCCCCTTCTTGCGTAGTGGTGCGCCCCCCGGATGCCGCATCAATCAACACTGCCCTGGTCTTCTCCATCACTGATCCTTCCTTCTCAACTTCGCCCATTGGTATTTGTTTGATGACTTTTTCTACAACCACCCAGAAGACTTGTCGGACAACACCGGTGACACATGAGGGGATACATGCCGCGATATATGTCTTATCGGCACGCTGAAGCAGCGCTTGAGGGTGGGCGGGCCGTGTGCGATGTTCTTTTCATGGTGGACGGGCAGCAAATCCAATGTAAGCCGATTGTTTCGATTCTCTGGATTGTCTATCCAGCGATCGCCAGTTTATGCATGAGCACGGCGCCTCTAACGTAGAGACTCCCAACGTTTCACAAAGGAAATGCAGATGACAGATCATTCCATTAAAGGCAAGACTGTACTCATTGCCGGCGGTGCGAAGAACTTGGGCGGACTCATTGCTCGCGACCTGGCCCAGCAAGGTGCCAAAGCCGTTGTCATCCACTACAACAGTGCCACCAGCAAAGCCGATGCGGACGCGACAGTCGCCGCCGTCAAGGGCGCTGGTGCGCAGGCGATTGCGATCCAAGCGAACCTGACGACCGCTGGCGCGGTCGAGAAGCTGTTCGTCGATGCAATTGCAGCAGTGGGCAGCCCTGACATCGCGATCAATACAGTCGGCAAGGTTCTCAAGAAGCCCTTGGTCGAAATCAGCGAGGTCGAGTACGACGAGATGGCTGCGGTGAACTCGAAATCGGCGTTCTTCTTTCTTAAGGAAGCCGGCAAGCACGTCAACGACAACGGCAAGGTCGTCACAGTCGTCACCTCCTTGCTGGGAGCGTTCACACCGTTCTATGCGGCTTACGCCGGCACCAAGGCGCCGGTCGAGCATTACACCCGCGCAGCCGCCAAGGAGTTTGGCACGCGTGGGATCTCGGTGACTGCGGTCGGCCCCGGTCCAATGGATACGCCGTTCTTCTACCCGGCGGAAGGCGCCGATGCGGTGGCCTACCACAAGACGGCCGGCGCTCTGTCGCCATTTAGCAGGACCGGTCTCACCGACATCGAGGACGTCGTTCCGTTCATCCGCCATCTGGTCAGCGACGGTTGGTGGATCACCGGCCAGACCATCCTGATCAACGGCGGTTACACGACCAAGTAATCAAGGTGGGGCGGGCACACACCTTCGGGCTGGTGTGCGCGCTTGCAGCGCTGTCACCAGCGAGTTCTCCTGATTGTTTTCCCCACGCCCGCCACACTCGCCACTATCGCGGCCTGGCGCTGTGGCACGCATGATCGGATGAATGACTTCGCCGTCCCTCGTTGGTCAGCACCCCCATTGGATCAGCGCGAATGGTCTCCATGCGAAGGGCGGTTACTCAGAAGACTGTCCTTCGATCTCGTCTACGTCTTTGCTCTCACTCCACTCAACCACCAGATACTGCACCACTTGACGCGATGGGCAGGACGGAATCTCTACGCATCTGGTTCCCGGTGTGGCCAGGCTGGCAGTACACTTGCTGGGTCAAAGACTGGCTCGATCCGGATACGCTGCACATCCGCAGTCTGTTGCTCGTCAAGATGCTATTGCGCCTTGTCATGGTAGCGAGCATCCCTCAGGCTTGCGGCGAGCACGGATTGATGTTCGCCGGTGGGATTTCGGGATCGCATTGGCTTCACCGGATGGACGGAAGCTGTAGCGAATTCGACCAGTCCCGAAGCCTCGAGCAAAGAGAGGAGCATGGATAAATTTGAGCGGTATCGAGTTTTCGTGCAGGTGGCGGAGATGGGCAGCTTCATCAAGGCGGCACATGCACTGGAAGTGCCGCGCGCCTCCGTCTCGGCCGCCATCCGGCAGTTGGAGGACGAAGTTGGCACCCGTCTACTGCACCGAACCACGCGCCAGGTTCATCTGACCGCGGATGGCACGCGATTGCTCGAGCGCGTGCGTCCGCTACTGGCCGACGTGGAAGAGATCGACCTGCTGTTCCACGCCGGCCAGCGCCAGGTGTCGGGCCAGCTCCGGATTGACGTGCCCAGTCGGATCGCTCGCCGCCTGGTAGCGCCGGCATTGCCGTCACTTCTGTGCCGGTATCCGCAGTTGCGCTTGATCTTGGGGTCGAACGATCGCGCGGTCGACTTGGTGCGGGACGGTGTGGATTGCGCAGTGCGGGTCGGCGCTCTGAAAGACAGCAGCCTGGTGGTGCGTTCGCTGGGAACAATCGCGCTGATTAACTGCGCCAGCCGCAGCTATATACAAGAACGAGGCATACCCGAACGACCCGACGATCTCGTGTCGGGGCACCGGATGGTGGGTTACACATCGCCTACAACGGGGCGAGAGTCACCTTGGGAATATGTGTCCGATGACAGGATGGAGCACGTCGTGGACGTCCCCTGCCAGGTGGTAGCGAACAACGCCGAAGGCTATATTGCTTGCTGCCGAGCCGGCCTGGGGCTGATTCAGATTCCACGCTTCGACGTGGAACACCTGTTGGACGCCGGCGAGTTGGTGGAGGTTTTGCCCGCCCATCGCCCAGCTTCGATGTCGGTCTCCTTGCTATACACCCATCGCCACCAGCGTTCGAGACGGCTGGCGGTGTTTCTGGATTGGTTCGAGGAACTGATTCAGGCGCATCTGGAGCGGTAGTCAGCCGAGGTTGACTTTCTGCCGGCAAAGATCAACGCTTCTACAGCATGCTTACCATTGGTGGGGACTACCCCTTCCTCACCCTGCGGCGGACGTTTGCCGAACAAGGTTCAGCCGGCCGCAATAGGTCGGCTACGGAAGTTCGGCCCGGATCCGAGGCCCGGTGGGCGACGAACTTCCGGACTCGGCTGCGGATTCAACCGGTCGATGCAACGTACTGGTGAAACCTTTCAGCCGGCGTATCGAAGTTCAACGTCTTGCGAGGGCGCTCGTTTAGTCGCCTGGCTACGGCGTTGAGTTTCGCTTGCGAATATGCTGAGAGGTTGGTGCCCTTCGGAAAATACTGCCTCAGCAGTCCATTCATGTTTTCATTCGAACCGCGTTGCCAGGGGTGCTGAGGGTCGCAGAAATAGACTTGAATATTTGTCGCCACAGTGAAACGCTTGTGCCCGGCCATTTCTGTGCCCCGATCCCAAGTCAGCGATTTGTAGAGCTCCTGCGGCAGCTTCCTGACGTGCTTGATCAGCGCGTTGACCACGGCCTCAGAATCCTTGCCAGCCGTCTTCACCAGCATCACGAACCGGCTCTGGCGTTCAACCAGCGTTGCGATTTGGCTGTTAGCGTCGCCGAATAGCAGGTCGCCCTCCCAGTGCCCTGGTATCGCACGATCTTCGGCCGTGGCAGGACGTTCACTGATCGAGACGGCGTTCGCGATATTGGTGCGTCCCTCAGTCTTCATTGTGTACTGGCGCGACCGACGCATGACCCTCGAGCGCCGCAAATGCTCCAGCAACTCCTTCTTCAAAGCGCCACGCGCCTGAATATAAAGGCTACGATAGATCGCCTCGTGTGACACTTGGTAGTCCTTGCGATCTCGGAAATGCTGCCTTCCTGCGCTCGGATGCAGCCCGCGAAGTAACGGAAGTGGTCCACGGCCAGCGGTAAGTCGGCAGCAGCCGTCTCGCGTACCGGCTTGCCGTTGTCGATGGCATGTGTGAAAGAGGTGTTCCAGAATGGAACAGGTGTGCCAGGCGCGAACACGGTGGGCACGGCCACGATGCGGGCTTCCATGCGCTTCTTGCATAACCTCCGCACGGCCTTCGACAGTCATACCGTCTTTGCATGGCGACGATAACGGCAACGCTGAAGGACTACACTGCCCCCATCCATTGCAGGCGCACCGTACCCGGAGACCATCATGTCCAATGCAGGCTTCAGAACCGAACACGACCTACTCGGCGAACGACAGGTTCCTGCGGATGCCTACTACGGCGTCCACACACTGCGCGCCGTCGAGAACTTCCCGATCACGGGTACGCCGATATCCATCTATCCCGAACTCATCAAGGCGCTGGCCGCGATCAAGCAAGCGGCTGCACTTGCGAATCATGAACTCGGCTTGCTAGACAAGCAGCGTTGCGATGCGATCGTCAATGCGTGCAAGGAAATTGCCGACGGCGCGCTCCATCAGCAGTTTGTCGTCGATGTGATACAAGGCGGCGCCGGCACCTCGACGAACATGAACGCCAACGAGGTCATCGCGAATCGGGCGCTGGAGTTGCTCGGCCACCGCAGGGGGGAGTATCAGCATCTCCACCCGAACGAGCACGTCAACATTGGCCAGAGCACGAACGACGTCTATCCGAGCGCACTCAAGGTAGCCACCTGGTTCGGCATTGGAGGGCTGGTGGATGCCATGGCCGTCCTGCGCAAAGCCTTCGAGGCAAAGGCGGACGAGTTCGCGCACGTCATCAAGATGGGGCGTACGCAATTGCAGGATGCCGTACCCATGACGCTCGGACAGGAGTTCAGTACCTATGCGGTGATGCTGGGGGAAGACGAGCAACGCCTGCGTGAGGCCGCCATGTTGATCTGCGAAATCAATCTCGGCGCTACGGCCATCGGCACAGGCATTACCGCGCATCCATCGTACGCGCCGCTCGTGCTGCAGCGGCTGCGTGATATCACCGGCATCCCGCTCTCGACAGCGCCCAACCTGATCGAAGCCACGCAAGACTGCGGATCATTCGTGCAGCTCTCGGGCGTGCTGAAGCGAGTGGCCGTCAAGCTTTCCAAGACTTGCAATGACCTGCGCCTGCTGTCCAGCGGACCCAGGGCCGGTCTCGGCGAGATCAACCTGCCGCCCATGCAGGCGGGCTCCAGCATCATGCCTGGCAAAGTGAATCCCGTTATTCCGGAAGTCGTGAACCAGATTGCCTTCGAAGTCATCGGCAACGATGTCACGGTCAGCTTCGCGGCAGAAGCGGGACAGCTTCAATTGAATGCCTTCGAGCCCATCATTGCGCACAGCCTCTTCAAAAGCGTCAGCCATCTTCGCGCGGGCTGCCTGACCTTGGCGGAACGCTGCGTAAGCGGCATCACGGCGAATGAAGACAAGCTGCGCGCCGCGGTTCAGAACTCGATTGGCGTGGTCACGGCGCTGAACCCCTACATCGGATACGAGAACGCGACGGCGGTCGCTCAGGAAGCTCATGTCACCGGTGGCAGCGTCTATGAAATCGTTCTGCGCAGAGGACTGCTGTCGCAGGATGAACTCGACAGGATCCTGCGTCCGGAGTCGCTGACGCGCCCTGTTCCGCTTGATCTCCATACGAAGAAGCCCTGAATCTTGCTGCCCTCAATGCATCAGCAAACCGCGACAAAGTACGGAAACGCCGCTTGCAGCAAGAAAGAGCAATAGTGCGCGCCGCACCGCCTCAGCGGAGATGGCGCGGCGCAAGCGCGATCCAATCGCGAGTCCGAGCAGGCTGAAGGGCATCGCAATTGCGGCGCTGCGCAGCAAGTCTGCTTGCTGCAACAGTCCACTGCTGGCGAAAGTCGCCAGACGCACCAGAGCACTTAAGAGGATCACCGCAGCGATCGTCGAACGGAATGCGTCGATCTGCGGCAGCCTGCGCGACAAATACATCGTATAGATGGGGCCTCCAGTGCCGAACAATGCGCTGAATATGCCTCCCACGACGCCAGCCGGTACCGCCCAGCCCTTCGGCACGTCCTCCGCTCGTGTCGAAGTGCTTAGCAGCGCTCTCCCCGTCATGAAAAGCACGAAGAGACCGAGGGCGACGAGGAGCCAGCGTGATTCGACTTGGGCAAGCACCGTCGTACCCAGCGCCACGCCCACCATCATGAACGGCAAGAGGCGAAGCAGTTCGGGCCGGGATACCGAATTCCAGTTGCGCAGCCCGACCATCGCAGTCGTCACGAGGTCGAGGAGGAGAAGCATGGGCACGACGAACTGCAGCGGAAGGAACTGCACCAGGATCGGCACGGCCACCATCGCCGCACCGAAACCTGTGAGTCCGAAAACCGTGTAAGCGCCTACGACCGTCGCCCCCAGCACCGCGTAGTGTTCCGTTCCCATGGCTCTCCAGTTTGCGACCGAAATGCCTCGCAAGTTACGGCGCTTCAGTTAGTTGGCAGAGATCTTCCGCTTGGTGACCAGTTGCTTCCAGCGGCCGGACTCTTGCGCGATCTCCTGTGGAAGCTGCCCCTTCGGCGTCAGCGTTCTCGTCATGCCTTGCGCCGCGAGATACTGCTGCATGCTCGGTCCAGCGGTGGCCTTCTCCAGATCTGCGTACATCCTTGCGGTCAATTCCTTGGGCGTTCCTGTTGGCGCCATCAACGCGAACCACCCAAAGAAGGTGAAGCCTGGAAGCCCTGCCTCAGACATAGTCGGCACCTCGGGCAACAACGGGGATCGCTCCTTGCCTGTCACCGCCAGTGCGCGGAGCCGATTACCCTTGAGCAGCGGCGATATGGCATTGATGTTCCCAACGGTCATATCGACCGTACCCGCCATCAGGTCTGCGTAGGCGGGGCCTTCTCCCTTATACGGCACGTGCACTACATCAATGCCCGCGGCTTCCGCGAAGGCTTCGTTTGCAATGTGCACCTGGCTGCCATTGCCTGCCGACGCAAAAGTCAGTTTGCCAGGATGCGCCTTGGCATAGCTGATGAATTCCGCCATCGTTTTCGCCGGCAACTTGGTATTCACCGTCAGCACCATCGGACCGCTGGCGATCTTGCTGATCATCTCGAAGCTCTCGGCCGAGTACGGCAGCTTCTGATAGATGAATGGATTAACCGTGAACATGCTCCCCGACGCAAGCAATAGCGTGTAACCGTCAGGGGCCGATTTGGCAACGGCTTCCGCCCCGACCGCACCTCCGGCACCAGGACGGTTGTCCACGACAACGGGCTGCTTCCACTGCTTGCCGAGCTCGACGGCAACTGCACGAGCCAGCAAGTCTGTGGCGCCTCCGGACGCAAATGGGACCACTAGACGAATTGGCTTGCTCGGCCATTCTTCCGCGTGGGCTGGCACCATCGCCACCGGCGCAATGACGAACGCAAACATGGCCACTCCGGTCGACATGCTGAACTGCGGTGCATCGCGGTCCCGGCACAACTCCTTGACGAAGGAATGTTGGCGTATCCGGCGCCACCACTGCCGCCCTCGCACAAGCCAATTGCCAATGGCCATCTCCGTACCGTTCGAGTCCATCGTTGTCTCCTTTGTGGCGTCACCATCAGGCGGCGACTATTGTGTGTAACTCACTGTCTTCCAGATAATCCTAATTACGGGCATGCCAAAGCCGAAACGAGTGATTGCGTTTAACGTTATCGATAGCGTTTCTTATGCTTATTTTTGGCGAAATAATCCCCTGACCCATCCCTCTCAGGATGGGCCTGGACAATGACGTTTGGTTTTGTTTTCTACTCCGGAAGATCCGATATGCTCAGCTCTTCTGCACTAGCCTCGGACGACCGTCATCCGGCGCACTGGTGGGCCGTGTCACATCGGTGAGCGCCTCCAGCAGCAGGTGTGAAAGATGCGCACGCGGATTATCCCGGGGAACCAGAATGCCGAGCCGCCTCATCAACGGAGGCGAGCCAAACGGAATGGTTCGGATCGATGCCGGGAACTCGTTTTCCACACCACGGGCCGGCACGACCGACGAGCCCAGACCATTGGCTACCATCGCGATCACACCCTCCAGTGTGTCGATCTCCATGGTCGACCGGACCGCAATCTGACGCCGTACCATTTCCTCCTGGACGAGTAGCCCCACCCGGGCGGTGCGATTGAACCGCACATAGGGCGTTGTTTCCAGGATTCCCTTGTCCGAATCTCCTCGTGTCGTGACGTGCGTGATCACCACGAACTCCTCATTGAAGAACGGCATGAACTGCAGGTCCAAGCGCGGGACCTCGGGTTCGGTGACGACTGCGACATCCAACTGCCGCCGATGCACAGCCCTTTCCAGATCATGGGTAAGGCCCGTGGTCAGGTGGATGTCGACGCGATGCCCCTGCTGATGCAGCCGCTTCAGTGCAAGAGGCAGGACGCCGGAAACGCAGGTATGCACGGAACCCAGCTTCAGCACGCCTCCGGCCGCCTCTCGCTTGAGCGCAGCACTCATGCTTTCCCAATGGGTCAGAAGATCACGTGCACGATTGGTAAATGCCAGCCCCGCGTCAGTGAGCACGGGGGGCCGTCGACTCCGATCGAAGATGGTGATGCCAAGTTCCTCTTCGAGCGCCCGCATTTGCATACTGACGGCCGAAATCGTCAGCCCGATGGCGTTGCCAGCCTCGGCAAAACTGCCCCGATCAGCGATGGCTACAAGCGTGTAAAGCGTTTTGACGTCCATGTCTGACAAATTGGTTTGTGATGCATTCCGCGAGCGCGTGACGCCGTCATTTTGCCGCATGGACATCGCCCACGCGGACTAAAGCCCCAGCAGGCGACGCGCATTGCCGCCCATGACCTTTTCCAGGTTCTCCGGACGAATCGGCAACGTCTCGAACCATTGCTTGTAGTCCCGCACCGGACAGAATGGAAAGGAGCTTGCATACAGCATGCGGTCGGCAAGGAACGTGTCGGCCGCCTTGACGTATTCTTCCCAGCCCGGCATGCGCGAGAAGTACATATCCGGCGACAAATACATGTTCGGCCGTCGGAAAGCGATGTGCAGGATCTCCGTAACCCAGGGCCATCCGCCATGTGCAACGACGACCTTGAGCCCCGGAAAGTCCGCCAGGACGCGGTCGGTCTTCACCGGATCGGAATAGCTCAGGTCAGGACCTGCGGTGCCGCCGACCATCATGATCACGGGCACGCCCAGATCTTCGCAATGCGCGTAGATCGGGTACAACCGCCGGTCATCGGCATACATCGGAATCGGGTATGACCCAGGCTCGATGTTGATAGCCTTGAAGCCACTGGCCACCGCATCCGAGATCGTCTTGCATGCCGCGACCCGATTGGTCGGATCAATGGACGCGGCGCCAATGAAGCGTTGCGGATAGTCGCGCACGATCCGCGACACGTCCTCATTCGACACACTGCCCAATGTCCCGGCGAGACGCCCGACCACAACGCCCTTGTCCACGCCGGCTTCGTCCATTTCCTTGACTAACAAATCCATGGACTGCTGCTGGGCCGCAGGAGACGGCTCGAAGCCAACGGTACGGGTAAAGCCATCACGGCGCTCCCCTGCTGAATACATCAGCGTGTCGAGGAATCCGCCTACTGGTGGTCGAAGTCTGAAATCGATAATCATGGCTTGTCCTGGATCTGGTCTGCTGTGGCGCTGGTCGTTACATCACTTCGTTCTTGCGATCGTCGGTTTCGCCGTATCGATGCAGTGCTGGCGGCTTCAACCCTGCGTAGAGCTTTTCGATCCCAGCGTTGATCACTTCGGCATGCTGCGCAAACAGCGAATTGCCATCCAGATCGCTCTCGACAATGAACGGACCGAAGTTCTCCACCTCGAACATCCACATCGCCTGCGCAATGCCAAGCTCGTCGAGCCAGAACACGTCCTTCACCTGCTTGATACCGCGACCGAGCAGTGCGCCAGTGCCATAACCGACCGTCGTGAGATAGATCGCCCCACCGGGCGCGAGCACGCGCTTGTAGTCGTCGGCTGGCATACCACCCTTGCCGATGAAGATGCGGCACGCGGTCTTCTCCATCCACTTCGGTATCCACTTCGAGAAGCGGAAACTTGCGGTGGCTGTCACGGCGCCAACGTTATAGCTGCCATCGTCGTTAGGCGCGGCGGCAGGTGAGCAATGAAAGTTGACATTGCTCAGGCCACGGAGCTCGACCGGCGGCTCCAGGCCCTCGTCAAGCACCTTTTTGTAGACGCCTTCCCGCGCTGTGTAGACCACGCCTGTCAGGTAGACGGCAGCTCCCAGTTCGAGCTTGGCAATGTCTTCCGTCGTGGCGGGCAGGTTAATGTGGAAGACCTTCAGTTCATCGTCTTGCGGGCTTACCATTCGACCGTCTCCCTGCGCAGGTATGGGGTGAACCACTGTGGGTCCGTCCGATATTCGATATTGCCGTCTGCATGGATGCGCGCTGTAGCGCGCCGCGACGACAGGCAGAACGTATGGAGGCTGATTGGCATCCCACCGGTATGCGTATGGCCGACCTCGATATGGCAGTCGACCACCATCGAGGAACCCACGAAACCCATGGCGCCCATGCCAATAGAGTTACCCAGCTTCATGAGTTCAAGTTCAAGCTCGGCGATCTTCGGGTCGGGATTGCGGTCGCCCACCACCCGCAGGCAGGCTGCCTGTTTGCCGAGCTGCATGCACGTATCCTTCGATCCGCCCAGACCGATGCCGACGATCGCAGGCTGACAGGCCAGGCCGCGCTTTCCGAACGCGATCAGGGTATCGAGCACGAATCGTTTGATGCCGTCGATGCCATCGCCGGGGAACAACATCCGGTAATCGGTCCCGAACAGCCCACCCTTGTGGACAGTGGTGATATCCACCCAGTCCGAATCCGGCTCGAATGACCACTCGATCTCGGGCGCGTTGATGCCGACGTTATTGTTGTTATCCGTGCGCCAGAGCGGATGAACCCGATTGGGACGCAGCGGAACTGCGAGCGTGGCGTCGGCCGTGGCTTTACGCAACGCGCGCTCCACCGCGACAAAGCCGCGTTGCACCGTGGCGTTATTGCCTACCTTGACGTAGTAGCGAGGCAGGCCGGTGTCGGCGCACATGGGCCGGCGGTCCTGGTCGGCGGCCTCCCAGTTGTCCTGCATGGCGTGGATCACGAATCGCGGCAGTTTGCCGGTTTCGGTCCTTTGCAATGCCTGGATGCCCTGCTTGTAGTCCTTGGGGATCTCGATCGCGGCGCGTTTCATGATTTCGAACGCGGCTTCCTCGACCCGGTCGATAGAGATGGTCATCGTAGCGGTCCTCTATGCTGCAACTTTTGGGGGTTGACCGGCCTCACCGGTAATCAGTGATGTGCCGGGCCTCACGATGTCGAACTTCACCGGAACCATCTCCAGACGAATATCATCGCCATCCGCTGTCACGCGGGTGTAGCGACTGCTATGCAGATCGCCGGGCTCCGGAAAATCCTCGCGAGCATGGGCGCCGCGGCTGTTTTCACGGGCCAGCGCGGAAACAGTGATCACGCGGGACATGTCGACCAGACTTTGCAGATTCAGCCAGTCGTGCCAGGTCACGTTGTAGCGGCGATCCCCATCGGGTACGCCCATGGCCATCAACGCGTTGCGGTGGTCCGCGACCGACGAGAGTCCTCGGCGCATCGCCTGCTCGTTACGCAGCACGCCAACGTCATCCCACATCGTCTGGGCCAGCGCGTCGCGGAGTTCGTGGATTGCACCCGGCGTCTTTGAGAACGGGTACTCCGCGCGTTCGATGCCGCTGAGGATGACCCGCTTGTCCGGCTCTTTCCAGTGCTGAACCTTCGCTGCGTATGCGGCCATGGAATCGCCCGCGATGCCGCCGAAAACGGTTGAGTTCGCTACGCCATTGCCACCCAGACGATTGGCACCGTGCACGCCTCCGCAGTCCTCGCCGGCTGCGAACAGGCCGGGGGACGCCGTGCTGCAGTCCACATCGAATTCCACGCCACCCATCAGATAGTGGGCAGTCGGCACGACTTCCACGCGGCCGCCCGCCAGGTCGAAGCCGCAGTCCTTGCAACGGTTGACCATCCCCGGAAAGGTTTTTGCCACCTTCTCAGGCCCCAGATGACTCATCTGGATATAGACCCCGCCCATCGGGCCGGTCCGGCCTGCGCGCATTTCGGAGTAGATGCCACGGCTGACCACGTCGCGCGTCGCGCGCTCGCCGCGAGGGTCGTAGTTGGTCATGAAGCGATCCCCGTTGCCGTTGATCAGCCAGCCGCCCGCACCGCGCAAGCCCTCCTCGAGCACCGTTCCAGTCATGCGGGTATCCGGCCCACCCAGCAAGCCAGTCGGATGGAACTGCACCATCTCCATGTCGCGAAGGCTCAACCCATAGCGCATGGCCATCGCCAGGCCGTCGCAAGTCTTGTCACCGGATGGCGTGTGGTAGCGGTACATCGTGGGTCCGGCGCCCGTCGCCAGCAGTATGGCCTTGGCCTGCACGAACCGATAGGTGCCTTGACGCATGTCGATGAAAAGCACGCCGGAGATACCCGAACCGTCCGCAGCCGGAATCAGTTCGATAGCCCGATGCTCTTCCAGCTCTTCCACATCGAGCGCCCTCACCTGCTCCATCAGGCGGTTGATGATCTCGATGCCCGTCAGGTCGGCCTTGTGGACCGTGCGATCGAAGCTCTGGCCCGCGAATGCCTTCTGATGCAGTGTGCCGTCCGGATTGCGGTCGAAGAAGCAGCCGATCTCGTTTTCAAGTTCACGTACGCGCTCAATGGCACCTTCAACGAGGCGCCAGGCCAGATCCTGGCGCGGCAACCACTTGCCACCTTCGATCGTGTCCATGAAATGACGCTCTACCGAATCGCCCGTGGACAGCGCCACGTTGTAGCCGCCCTGGACCATCCGCGTACAACCGCACTTACCCAGCAGACCCTTGACTGCCACCGATACTCTCAACGTTGGATTCGCCTTCTTGGCATGCAACGCTGCGAACAGCCCTGCGCCACCGGTGCCCAGGATCAGGATGTCTGTCTTGTAGTTCTCGATCTGCATTTCAAATTACCCCCATGGCAAAGATCACGCCGATACACAGTGAGAGCGCACCTCCCCAGCTAATCCATGACAGGCGCGCATCGCGCGTCGTACTCCATGGCAGAAGCTCCAGCGCCAGCAGCCGAAGGCCAAACGACATGTGGATGGACAGAAGCAGCACGAGGCCCCATTCGCCAAACTTGACTGCGCCCATATCAGCGAACTTCAGGAAGGCGTCCATGCGGGCTTGCTGGTCAAGTGCGAGACCCAGGACGTAGAAGTGAGCCGGCAGGAAAATGCCAAGCGCGAGACCCGACAGCCGATGCCCAAGAAACGCCCAGTAGGCACGGTGATTTCTTGGTGACTTCATGATCCCAGCCCTCCTACCGCGGCCACGGCGCGCAGGCCCATTGAAAGCAGCATCAATCCGAACAGCAGGCAGCAGACCGATGCTGTGCTTCTGCTCAAGCGGCCCCACTCGATCAAAATGTTGCGCAGACCAATGGGCACGTGGACTGCCACGCTGATCACGAACAGGGAGTAGAACGGAATCCAGAGAAGGCTGCCTTGTGTGCGGGAAAGGATCTCCGCTGCGGTCAGCCCACCCCGCACCGCATACAGAATGACGCCGAGATGCACGAGCACGAAAGGCGCCATGACCATCGCGCTCAAGCGCTGGAGTGCGAACAGACGCTGCTCCATAGTCAGTCACCTCCCTTCAGGAACTGAAGCAAGGCATTCTTCTTCAAGCCCGCAATGCTTCCAGTGGGACTCAGACTGACCGGGCAGTGGGTCATGCAGTTGCCTTGCGTATGACAGGAATTGCATCCACTGCCCGAGGTGGCCTTCTTCAGGACGTCCTTCGGATCGGCATGACGCTCGTCGTTGTAAAGCGTCCATGCACGATTCAGCGCCGCAGGACCGAGGTATTCCTTGTCCCATGCCACCACGTCGCACGAGGCATAGCAGACGCCACAGTTGATGCACTCGATGGCAGCATCAGCCATCTTCCGCTTCTTGCTGGTCGGGGACACTGCGGCGGGCGGGTCATGACGTGTGGCAGTGCCAACGAACGTGTTACCCGCTTTCTTCCATTTGTCGAAGAACTCCGACATGTCCACCACGAGGTCCTTGATGCGTGGCATGTTGCGCATCGGCTCGATGACGATCACACCGTCCTCTTCCACGCGACTCACATGTGTGCGGCATGTCCAACGCGGCTTGCCGTTCACCGTCATGGCGCAGGAGCCGCACACGCCAACACGGCAGGCGAATCGATACGACAGTGTTGGATCGATACGGCGCTGCACCTCGGTCACCACATCCAGCACGGTCTGGTTTTCGCGCCACGGCACCTCATACGTCGCGAAGTTTCCGTCCTCGGTGCCGCGGGCAATCTTCACTGTGAGCATGCGTTGCGCGGCCTTTGTCGCCTCCATCACTGTCTCCCGTCTCGTTCGATCCGCGGACGCGCAAACCTGAATGCGTGGCCGTGGTCTTTTGTGGTGTGTTGAAACGAGTTTAAGTAATCGATATTTCTTAATCAATAATTTATAACTTGATATTTTTTGAACTAAAATCCAAAAAATGCCCCTCAGGACACTTCTTTCTTAAAAAGTCAGATCAGCGCCGGTGGAGTGGATGCAAAACCATCCGAAAAGACCTCCCGGAGGTAATCTACAAACACCTGCGACACGCGGGAAGCGTGCGCAGAGTAAGGGCGAATGGCGTACAACCAATCGCCAAATGCCCCTGTCGATCGCCACTGCGGCAACACTTCGACCAGGCGGCCGGTCTCCAGAGCGGATTGGGCGCTGAAGTCCGGAAGCAATGCGATGCCCACCCCTTCGATCGCTGCATCACGCAA